>CANKAJ010000236.1 GCA_947479645.1 Betaproteobacteria bacterium
AGGCAGAATAAATTTTTACGACAGGGCCATTGAGGTCGCAGCGGCAACGCGAAGGACGGTTCAAAAGATCGACGGGTGGCAAAAGTGAGAACAATCCTCATTGCCTAATGTCAGACACTAGCAACTGGTTAACCCATGCCGCACCACAGGCCTTGTTGGGCGGTCGACACTCAAATTCAAAAAGGGGCATCCCATGAATTCTTCAGCCATTAGCAGTAGTAGTAACAGCGCCGTTGGCGCCGCCCAGTACGCCCGGGCCAACACGATATCGCCGGTAAAAATAGCGGCCGACAGCGATGGCGATAATGATGGCACCAAGCCTGGCCAGGCCGAAGCCCCGCAGCCCAGACCCATTTCCAGCACCGTGGGCAACCTCCTTAACACCACGGCCTGAGGTGGGTCACAACCGCGGTTCAATCCCCCTGAATAATCAGCCAGTCTTGGCTTAGCACATGCCAACCGGGACGACAGAACTGCTGGCCCTCGCCCGGCTGGCCGTCGGCGAGGGCTATCTTGCGCTGGAATCCTCGCCTGAGGGGCTGGCGCCAGACGAAATTCGCCGTCGGCTGCACCGCTATGGTCCCAATTTAATTGCCCGTGAGCAGCAGCCCTCGCTCGCCCGCGAACTGTGGCGGCGCGCGAGCAATCCGCTCAACGCCTTGTTGGCGACGATAGCGACGGCCTCCTTTGCGCTCGACGATGCGCGCGCGGGGTTTGTCATTTTAGTCATGGTGGCGCTGTCGATTCTCATGGCATGGGTGCAGGAACATCGCTCCAATGAAGCCGCCGCGCGGCTGCGCGCGCTGGTCAAGACCTCCGCCAGCGTTCGCCGAAAAGTCCCACTTAACCCCGAAGCGTTCCATGATGTGGCGCTCGCCGCGCTGGTGCCGGGCGATGTGGTGCGCGTGTCTGCAGGGGACATGATCCCCGGTGACCTACGGCTGATTGAGGCCAAAGATCTGTTCATCAATCAGTCTGCTCTGACCGGCGAGGCGATGCCGGTGGAAAAATTCCCGGCCGCCTACGCCGGCCCAAGCGGTGATCTTTTTGATCTCCCTAACCTCTGCTTCATGGGTGCAAGTGTGGTCAGCGGCTACGGCACGGGGATTATCGCGCGCACAGGTCCGCAAACTTTCTTTGGAGAACTAGCCGGGCAATTGACTGGCGAGGGCTTGCCCACGGCTTTTGATATCGGTATCAGCCGCTTCACCACCTTGATGATCCGTTGCACCGCGGTGATGGTGCCGTTGGTCTTTCTGATCAACGGTTTTACCAAACACGACTGGCTTGAGGCACTGATGTTTGCCGTAGCGGTCGCGGTTGGATTGACGCCGGAGATGCTGCCGACGATCGTGACCATGAATTTGGCCAAGGGAGCATTGGCGATGTCGCGGGCGAAGGTGATCGTCAAACGCCTTGACGCGATCCAGAACCTAGGGGCAATGGATGTTCTGTGTACCGACAAAACCGGCACGCTGACGCAAAACCACATCATTCTGAAGCGCCATCTCGATCTCCATGGCAAAGAATCAGATTTGGTGCTGCGCTACGCTTGGCTCAACAGTCATTTTCAGTCCGGGTTAAAAAATCTGCTCGACATCGCGGTACTTGAGCATGTGGAGGCGGATCGCTTGCAAGGCCTTGCCGAGGCCTACACCAAAGTTGACGAAATCCCCTTTGATTTTTCACGCCGACGCCTGTCGGTAGTTGTGGCAGAACCGGATAATGGCCAGCACATCCTGATCTGTAAGGGCGCGGTGGAGGAGATTTTTGCAGTCTGTCAGCACTATGTGGCCGAAGGCGAGTCAGGCCTGCTAGATGCCACTCATTTCACTGCTGCGCAAGCTCAGACCACTGCCCTGAATGAAGATGGCTTTCGGGTTGTCGCCGTGGCCTACAAGGCAGTGCCCGAGGCCAAACTGGCGTATGCCGTCACCGATGAGACAGACCTGACGCTGCTGGGATATGTCGCCTTCCTCGATCCGCCCAAGGACAGCGCCCGCGACGCCCTCGCACAGCTGGCACACAAAGGCGTGACCATCAAAATTCTGACTGGCGATAACGAAATCATCACCCGCAAGGTCTGCCGGGAAGTGGGACTTGAGGTGGGTGAGGTCTTGCTGGGGAATCAGCTGGAGGCGCTGAGCGATGAGGAATTGGCGCTGCTCGTAGACCACACAACTGTTTTCGCCAAACTGACCCCTGCGCAAAAGGAGCGCGTGGTCCGGCTGCTCCGGGGCCGGTCGCATGTGGTGGGCTTTCTGGGCGACGGCATCAATGACAGCCCTGCCCTGAAGGCAGCGGACGTGGGCATGTCGGTCGATACGGCCGTAGATATTGCGAAGGAAGCTGCCGACATCATCTTGCTGGAAAAAAACTTAGGGGTGCTACTAGAAGGTGTAATCGAAGGCCGGAAGGTCTTCGCCAACATCACGAAGTACATCCGGATGGGCGCGAGTTCGAGCTTTGGCAACATGTTCAGCGTGCTGGGCGCCAGTCTGTTTTTACCCTTCCTGCCGATGGCGCCAATCCAGGTGCTCACCAACAACTTGCTCTACGATTTCTCGCAGACAACGATCCCCACCGACCACGTGGATGAAAGCGAACTGGCACAGCCACGGCAGTGGCATATCGGGAACCTCTTCAAGTTCATGCTGATCATTGGGCCGGTAAGTTCGCTGTTCGACTACGCGACCTTCGCGATGATGTGGTGGGTCTTCGACGCCGGGACCAAGCCCGCATTGTTTCAAACGGGATGGTTTGTAGAATCTCTCCTCACGCAAACGCTGATCATTCACATTATTCGCACGGCCCGGGTGCCGTTTTTCGAAAGTCGCGCGAGTGCCCCACTGCTGGCCACCACGGCGGTCATTTGCACCATCGGCATCAGCCTGCCGTACACCGATCTTGGCCGGGTGCTCGGTTTCAATCCGTTGCCTTGGGCCTACTGGCCGCTGCTTTTTTCGATGCTCGTGCTTTATGCGGTTTTGGCCCATTTCGCCAAAATGCAGTTTGTTCGACGCTGGGGCTTGTAGCCACAATTTCTAAGGGGTCAGACTCGATTGTTTTCTCAGTTGTGCCGGCGGTGGGCACTGAACATGCCCACCGCGGGATTCCGTCCTGATGAAAGTTTGTCAGCTACCAAAAGATGGGGGCGCGTTTGAGCAACAGCCATTGGGTTGATTTTCACCGTCGGTGGGCCCAGTTGCGGCCCCCGCTACGCCCTAACTTGGCGGTTGTGGAAGGCTTTCGTCAGGCCATCGCCGGGCATGCCGCGCGGGTCTTGCTGCTCGGCGTCACGCCGGAGTTGACCGAACTGGGAACGACCCTGGTAGGAGTTGACCAAAGCGACATGATGATCTCAAAAATCTGGCCAGGCGATACGGCGCGACGGTGGGTAGTGCGCGCGGACTGGCGCAAACTTCCTTTTCCCGAGGGTCATTTCTCCGCAGCTATCGGTGATGGCAGTCTCAACGTCGTCACTTATCCCAATGGCCAACGCCAAATCTGCGAGCAAGTGTCGAAGGTGGTTCGCCCAGGTGGCAGATTTGCCTGCCGGCTGTTTAAGACGCCCGATCACGCGGAGACCGTGCGGACAGTTTGCGACGCGGCCATGAACGCCCAGATCGGCAGTTTTCATGCCTTTAAATGGCGTTTTGCGATGGCCCTTGTTGCCGCCTCCGGCGATCCTAATATTCACGCGGCAGCCATTCTGGAGGCGTTCAATCGGGAGTTTCCCGATCGCGCTCAGTTGGTCATGGCCGGCGGCTGGCCTGCCGCTGACATCGCTACCATCGATGTCTACCAAGGGTCGGCTGAAATCTACAGCTTTCCCACCCTGGCGCAATTCCAGCAAATGCTGCCGGCCACGCTCTGCAACCTCCGGCTGCTCGCCGCCGGCAGTTATGAGCTGGCTGAACGCTGCCCAATCGTGGTGCTGGATCTGGCGTGATGAACACCCGCCCAAGCGTCTTAGAGGTCATCCGTGGAAACGTCGAGGGCGTCGATTGGCCGCTGGTGGTGCGCGCGCCCGTGGCAGCACTCGCCGGACTGCTGGGTGTACTCGACACGACGCAATGGATGAGCCAGCGCGACATCATCCAGCGCCAGTACGCGCAACTGGTGACGCTAACCACCCATCTGGCCGCGCAATCCAAACAATTTAAAAATCGTTTGGAGCGCGTCGGGCTCAAACCTGCGGATCTGGGCAGCGAGGATGGCTTGCGCTGTCTGCCCGTGCTGCGCCGCCGAGATTTGCAGATAGCGCCGGCAGATCTCTTTTGCCAAAACGTCCCGCAGAGTCATCGGCCTATCGGTGAAAGCCGTACCTCGGGTGCCACCGGCCAACCCGTGACCATTCGCCGCTCAGCGGTCAGTCAGCTGATGTGGCGGGCAATGAACCTGCGGAGCCAGATCTCACAAGGCACCAATTTTGCCAAACCCTGCAGCCGTATTCGGCCGCAAATTCTCTCATACAGTATTCAGAAGGATCAGGGTCCGCCCATCAATCAGTTGCTGGACACGGGCCCCATGCAGGCTATTCCGATCACCATCGACATCGGCCAGCAGGTCGCTTGGCTGGCTGAGTTTAAGCCCGACAATTTGCTCGTCTACCCGACCAACCTCGAGGGAATCTGCCGATATGTCCGACAGCATCAAAGCAAAATTGAAGGGCTTAATTGGATTTTTACGATCGGGGAGACGCTGACCACGCGCGTGCGCGAGCAAGCCCAGCAGATCTTGGGCGCGCGGGTCGTCGATAAATATTCCTCCCAGGAAGTGGGCTTGATTGCGGCCGAATGCCTGACCAGCGGGCTGTATCACGTGATGGCCGAGAGCCTCATTGTCGAAGTCCTTAACGAGGACGACAGCCCCTGCCGTGCGGGTGAGATTGGGCGTGTAGTCATCACGGATCTGCATAATTTCGCCACGCCGCTGGTGCGCTATGAAATAGCCGATTATGCCGAGGTGGGCGAAGCTTGCGCCTGCGGTCGTGGGTTGCCAACCCTGAAAAAAATCCTCGGCCGCCAGCGCAATTTGTTCATTAAATCTGACGGAACGCGGCACTGGCCGTTGGTCGGGTTCCATCAATATAGAGATATCGCGCCGGTCATCCAATACCAAATTATCCAGCACGATCTGCAACGAATCGAAGTAAAGCTTGTCAGCGAAAATCCCGTCACCACCGCCCAAGAGGCGCAACTCTCGGCCGTTATACGCGCCGCCCTAGGTTTCGATGGTGGGCTAGCATTCACCTATTTCGCGAGCGAAATTCCACGCTCCTCCAGCGGGAAATTCGAGGAGTTCGTCTGCCTCATTCCCGCCGAATAAAATGGGTACAGGTGGCCTCATGGAAGCGGATCAGGCTGTTACAGGAAGGGCAAGCAGTTGGACCATGCACACCGTCCGCTGGTTGAGGCTGGAGACGATGCGTCGGGACTTTAAGGGCCGGCAGGAAGACAGCGTCATGGCCGCTTCAAAGCGGCTGGTGGCCATCCTCAACGCCGCAGCTTTGAGCCGATTCGATCAGTCGATCGGTAGGCTGCCGCAGCCCAAGGCAGTCAGCAGGCCATGCGCGCCGGGTACCTGCATCAGCCACGGGGCAGACAGGGTCAGCAGGCCCGCCAGCAGTACGAACAGGCCAGCCGCAGTGCGCCATGGCCCGCGCTGGAGCCATTGTCCCAGCCGCGCACCCGACCAAGTCAACGGCACCATCACCGGCAGCGTACCCAGTCCAAAGGCCAGCATGGTCAGGGCACCCCGCGAAGCGCTGGCCTGAAACCAAGCGGCAGTGAGGACCGTGGCGCTGAGCCCGCAGGGCAGCCAGCCCCATAGCACCCCCGCGCCCAAGCGTCGCAGGCTGGTGTTGGCAGGGAGTAATTGCCGCTGCAGGGGTTGCAGCAGCCGGTAGGCGGCCTGTCCGGGGGCCGCGAGAAAGCC
>CANKAJ010000237.1 GCA_947479645.1 Betaproteobacteria bacterium
CGGGCAACATCGGCTCCAACCGCAACCACTGGTCATCACGCAACCATCGACGAACCATCCCGACTCTCCGTAAATATCAGGATGTAAACAGATTTCAGTCAAAGTTAACAGCTCCAAGCATAAAATATTGAATGTCAACAGACCCTAGTGCAATTTGCGAAAGGGCATGGCAAGACGAATCTCGAAACGCTCACCGACCACGGCGGTTTGCAACTGTGCCTCCACATCGAAGTGAAGCTTCAGTCGCTCGCCGATGTTGTTCAGCGCCATGCGATTGCCCTGACGATGCTGATGCTCGGGATGATAGGGGTTGGACAACGTCAGCTGCAACTGTTCCCCCGCCACATTCGCTTCAATGGTGACCATGCCCGTGCCCACGCCGGGTTCAACGCCGTGATAGACCGCATTTTCCACCAGCGGCTGCAACAGTAGCGCCGGTACCGCCGCGCTGTCTGCGCGCGGATCCAGACGCCACTCCACCTGCAGACGCTCACCCAGGCGCAGGTGCTCGAGATTGAGGTACTGACGCGTCAGCGACACCTCCTCGGCAAACGTGATCAAGGTGCGGTTGTCGGCCATCAGGTTGCGAAACAACTCGGCCAGATCCTCCAGCGCGCTTTCCGCGCGGCGCGGTTCCGCGCGCATCAGCGACAACACCGCGTTCAGGCTGTTGAACAGAAAGTGCGGTCGTATGCGCGCCTGCAACGCCTGCAGGCGCGCTTCGGCCAATGCCGGCGAGAACGCGCGGTCGCGCAACCGGAAATAGGCCAGCAGCACACATGCCGACAGAACTCCGAAGGCCAGATGCCAACCCAGCGCCCCGCCGGCCGCCAGCCCGGCCTGTTCCTGCAGCGTGTAGGTCACATCCACCACCACGGCGCACACGGCCACTACCGCCGCAGCGCCATACCAGTATGACAAGCGCAGCAACGGACGCGCCAGCGCATACAGGACAAGAACCGTGGCCAGCAGCGCCGGCTCAAGGAAGGCGCCGATCTCGACGGCGTGCGGAGGGATCAGCAGCAGCGTCGGGGCGCGTATGGCGGCGGCAACAAACATGGCGGCATTGACGCCAAGCAGAATGCGCAACATCACACCGAGATTGCGAAAATCCGGCAGCGTATCTGCAGGCGTATCGCGAGCATTGTCGCGCTTGGCGGGATCGCTCAATTCAGCGCACCCGTGCGGAGCGCAAAGGTGAATGACGCAGGCTCGCGCCGCTACGACTCGGGGGAGCGTGCGAAAAGTGATATCGAAGCAGGCCGCGTTTTCCCATTTTCCGAAATAAGCTCTTATACTCTGCCACTTAGATGCAGCAATAAGCCGCTGCATTGGGCTTTCCAAACCGGCCTCCCCAACCCTTCTTAATTGTACACATGGCAGCGAATTCCTCCGCAGTAAAAAAGACCGCGCGCAAGCAAACCGCAACCAAAGCGACCGCCTGGTCCGGCCGCTTTGCCGAGCCGGTATCCGAACGCGTCAAACGCTACACCGCCTCGGTCGGCTTCGATCAACGCATGGCGCAGCAGGATATCCGGGGCTCGCTCGCGCATTCACGCATGCTGCACCAGTGCGGCATCCTGTCGCGCCCGGATCTGCGCAAGATCGAGTCGGGCCTGGCCAGCATTTCGCGCGAAATCGCGTCGGGCCAGTTTCAATGGTCGCTGGATGCCGAGGATGTGCACCTGAATATCGAGCGCCGACTCACATCCTTGATCGGCGATGCAGGCAAGCGTCTGCACACCGGGCGCTCCAGAAACGATCAGGTCGCCACTGATATCCGCCTGTGGCTGCGCGATGAAATAGACACCATCGAGGCGCTGCTGGCCGACCTGCAGCGCAGTTTGCTGGCACAGGCCGAAAAACATGCCGACACCATCATGCCGGGCTTCACGCATCTGCAGGTGGCCCAGCCGGTGACTTTCGGCCATCATCTGCTCGCCTATCTCGAGATGTTCGAGCGCGACCGCTCGCGCCTGGCCGACTGCCGCAAGCGCCTCAACGTGCTGCCGCTGGGTGCCGCCGCACTGGCCGGGACCTCATTTCCGATCCGCCGCGAGCTGGTGGCGCGTGAGTTGGGATTCGATGGCGTCGCACGCAATTCGCTGGACGCCGTGTCCGACCGCGATTTCGCCATCGAATTCTGCGCCGCTGCCGCGCTGGTCATGGTGCACCTGTCACGGCTGTGCGAAGAGCTGGTGCTGTGGGTCAACCCGCGCTTCGCCTTCATCACACTGCCGGACCGCTTCTGCACCGGCTCATCGATCATGCCGCAGAAAAAAAACCCGGACGTGCCCGAACTCGCCCGCGGCAAGAGCGGACGCGTGTTCGGCCATCTGATGGGGCTGCTGGCATTGATGAAGGGCCAGCCGCTCGCCTACAACAAGGACAATCAGGAAGACAAGGAACCGCTGTTCGACACCGCCGACACACTGCGCGACACGCTGGCCATCTTCGCCGAACTGGTCGCGGGGTTGAGTGCCAATCCCGCCGCAATGCGCCAGGCCGCGCTGGAAGGCTTTGCCACCGCCACTGACCTGGCTGATTATCTGGTGAAGAAGGGCCTGGCGTTTCGCGATGCGCACGAGGCGGTAGCGCTGGCGGTGAAACACGCCGAGAAGGCCGGCGTGGATCTGTCGGAGCTGCCACTGGCGGACCTGCAACAATTCTCCCCAGTGATCGCCAAGGACGTCTATCGCGTGCTGACGCTGGAGGGATCGGTGTCGGCGAGAAGGCATACCGGTGGCACCGCGCCGGTGCAGGTGCGCGCAGCGATCGTCGCGGCACGCAAGCGGCTGCAGGGCTGATGAATTACGCGCCACCCTTATGCTTGAACACATCGGACATCAATTCCAACAAGGGGCACGCCCGAATGGCACTTACTTAAATACTCGTCATTCCCGCAAATGGCCGCTATGGTCGGGTAAAGAGCTTAAGTAAGTGCCATTCGGGAACGCGCCCTTGTATATCCCCCACTTATGCTTGAAAACATAGGTAAATACGAAGTCATCCGCAAGCTCGGCGACGGCGCGACGAGCGAGGTCTTCCTTTGCCGCGATCCGTTCAAAATGCGCGAGGTGGCGGTCAAGATCGTGTTCGAGGACCGGTTGAAGGACCTGGAAGGCGGCAGCCTCACCAAAAAGCTGTTCATTACCGAGGCCTCGCTGGCCGGCAAGCTGCTGCACCCGCATGTGGTGCAGATCTACGACGCCGTGGTGGGCGACGATATGAGCTATATCGTCATGGAATATGTCGATGGCGGCACGCTGGAAAAATACTGCAATGCCGGCGACCTGCTCCCCATCGACAAGGTCGTGGAGATCATCTTCAAATGCACTCGTGCACTGGATTTCGCCCATAAGCTCGGGGTTACGCATCGCGATATCAAGCCGGCCAATATCCTGCTGACCGGCGAAACCGATATCAAGATCACCGACTTCGGCGCAGCACTCATGGCCTCGGGCGACCAGACGCAGGTGGCCGGCCTGGGCTCGCCCGCCTATATGTCGCCCGAGCAGATCAAGGAACACCCGCTCAACCACCAGACCGACATCTATTCACTGGGCGTGGTGATGTACCAGTTGCTGACCGGCCAGTTGCCGTTTCAGGCATCAAACAATTTTTCATTGATGTACCAGATTGCCAATGTCGAGCCGCCATTGCCCTCGTCGTACCGGCAGGAAATCCCACTGTCGGTGGACAAGATCGTCAGAAAGGCGATGCAAAAAGACCGCGAGCGGCGCTACCAGAGCTGGACGGAGTTTTCTTTCGATCTGGCACAGGCGTTCCGCAGCGACAACCTGTCCGATCGCAGCGATGAAATGGCCGACAGCGAGAAGTTCAGCACGCTGCGGGGCATGCAATTCTTCAGTGAATTTTCCGATGCCGAGCTGTGGGAAGTGCTGCGCATCTCACACTGGGAAAATCTGCACGCCAACACAACGATCATGCAGGACGGCGACCCGGGGGATTTCTTCTGCATCCTGGCGCTGGGCGAAGTCAAGATCACCAAGCGCAAGAAATTGCTCAACGTGCTGTCCACCGGAGAGTGCTTCGGCGAGATGGCCTACCTGTCGCGCACCGGCAACGAGCGCAGCGCCGATGTCACCACCATGAGCGACTCGCGCATCATCAAGATCAGGACCGAGGATCTGGACCGCGCCTCTGACATCTGCCGCCACCGTTTCGATCGCGCCTTCATGGGCATACTGGTCGAACGACTGACCCTCGCCAACACCCGGCTGACATCGGTCTGATACCGCGCCAGCCGTGCCAAGCGGGCGCGGCATGGCTGATTTAATATTATCACATTCGAACAACCACGCTTTATTAGTAAGCTTATTAACAATAATTATTATTAATTACCTTCCACAGCGAAGCCGGTGCTCTGCGTAGACACCAGCTTCCAGGCACTGTTGTCCTGCCTGAAGAAGACAGCAATCGTCTCCTGCTCAAGACTGCTCGAGTTTCCTTGCACGATGACATTGAGGTGATCCCGGCAGGTCAGCACCGCTGTATTGCCATAAAAGCGCACACGGTGGCTGTCGCTGGTCCATGACTCGTAAATCAGTTCATCGCTGTCCGCCCCTTGCATGAGCTGGGCTTTGGTGCGGGTCTCACCCGCGCTGTTGGTCCAAAGAAAATTGACATCACAGATCACCTCCAGCGCCTTGACGCTGCCATTCATCAGCGCCGATACCCATCCGGCGTACATGTCCTTGACCTCTTGCGCATTCAGCATCATCAGATTGGCGCGAATTTGGCGGCAGGCGCAATTGCGCGTTGCAGCACTACGCGTTGTAGCAACCCGGCGTAATGCCGGTCCTGCCGCCATCAACCACGAGGTTTGCGCCGTTCACGAAGGAAGACCATCCTGAGGCGAAGAACAGCGCGACGTGGGCGACTTCCTCGGGTTCTCCCTGACGGGCGAGCGGGGTCACGTCGATGCGCGACTGATTGGCCGCGCCGTGCCTGGCCGTCATGGCCGTTTTGATGCCGCCCGAGGAAATGGCGTTCACCCTGATATTGTATTTGCCAAGATCGTGCGCCATGACGTGGGTCAGCGGAATCCATGCTCCCTTCGCTGCCGTATAGGCGACGATGGACGGGTTGCCCAGAATCGAATCCACCGAGGCATGGTTGATGATGGACCCGGAACCGGCTTTCTTCATCAGAGGCAAAAAGTACTTGGCGCACAAAAAGCCGCCCGTCAGATTGACGTCCAGCATCTGCGCCCAGCCTTCTTCGGTAGTCGCCTCAAAGGTCTGCTTCAGCGTGCGCCCGACGTTATTGAAAAGAATATCCACCCTGGGCAGCGTCTTTTCACATTCGCGCACCACCGCCTGAATTTGTTCAGAACTCGTGATGTCGGCGTGATAATAAACGGCGTCGCCGTTGTCAGCGCGAATCTGCTCGACCACCGCCTGTCCCGGCTGGTCATCGATATCAATGCAGATGACCTTGGCCCCGTGGTGGGCGAACAAAATGGCGCTGGCCCTGCCGATGCCCGATGCCGTACCCGTAATGACTGCGATCTTGTCCTTGAGCAACATGGTTGAATCTCCTTAAGGGGACCTCTAAGAATTGTCATTCTGAGGCCGCAGGCCGAAGAATCTGCTTCTTGCGCACTACGAAAAGCGGATTTCTCTCTTCGCTCGAAATGACAATATTGGAATTATTAGAGATACCCTTAACACAAACACAACCAGTGGCATTCATGCCGCCGATCAAAGATCCTCGGGCTTGATGCCGGCCGCGGTAATCCGATCCCCCCACAGGATTTGCTCCTTCACGATAAATTCGCGAAAGGCCTCACTGGCCAGTGGCGACGCCTCGGC
>CANKAJ010000238.1 GCA_947479645.1 Betaproteobacteria bacterium
AAGTCGCCTCCCTGTCAAAGGCAGGCACGCCGCCGGGCGAAATCATCAAGCGGCTTCAGGACAGCGGCACGATTCTGTTACTGAACGATCAGCAGAAACACGCGCTCGCAAGCCAGGGGGTTGATCAGTCGGTCATCGACCATATCGCCACGGCACAGGCGCGCGCCAATCAGGCCACCCGCATCACGGAGCAAGCCGACCGCGAAGCGCTGCAGGCGCGTCAACAGGCGCAGGAACGCTTGCGGCGACGGGCCATCGAGCAGCAGTACTACCGCGGGTATTCGCCCTATGGACACTATGAACCATTTGGTCCTTACAACCATTGGGGGCCACGCCCTGGATTGGCGCCTGGATACAATTACCCGTCAATCGGCATTGGAATCTGGCGATAAATCGGGAATTGATTACAATATATTACCTTATAACCCGTTTCAAAATGACAAACTTGAAAGCTGTCATTCCGAGCGCAGCGAGGAATCTGCTGTAAATTCAAACCGTAAAGCATCCCCCAGAGGGACTTCTTTCAGTGCGGATTCCTCACCCTGCGGGTTCGGAATGACACGTCTTTTTGAAGCAGCTTTATCAATCCATCGTCAATCCAGCACTCGCCGCCAGTGCCTAATCCTCCAGCTTGATGCCGGTATCCTGCACCACCTTGCGCCAGGCCAGCACTTCGCGCGCAACCAGTCGCCTTAACTGTTCCGGTGTACTGCCCACCACCAGCTTGCCCTGTTCCAGCTTCTGAATCACATCCGGCAGCTTGGCTGCCTTGCCGAACTCGGCGCCCAGCTTGTTCACGATGGCGGGCGGCGTTTTGCCGGGGGCGAATACCGCAACCCATTGCGACCATTCGTATCCGGGCACGCCCTCTTCGATGACGGTCGGATACTCCGGCATGAATTTGACGCGTTCGCTGGTGGTGACGCCGAGCACCCGCACCTTGCCGGACTTGATATGCGGAATCGCCGTCAGTGGCGGCGTCACGCCGGAGTCCGCTTCGCCCGAAACCAGGCTGCGCATCACATCCGCGCCACCCTTGTAATGGATGTAGGTCGCCTTGGTATTGGTGGTGCTGTGCAGCCATGCCCCGGCCAGATGGTTGATGCCGCCCGCCCCCGACGTGGCGAAATTGAGCTTAAAGGGATTGGCCTTGGCATAAGCGATGTATTCCGCCACCGACTTCACCGGCAACGCCGCCTTCACCAGCAACAAATCCGGCGTCAATGTGGTAATCGAAATCGGCGCGAAATCCTTGATCGGGTCATAGGGCGATTTGTCCATCATCAGCGCCGGGGCCACGGTGAATGAGGCGGTTGTCATCAGCAGCGTGTAGCCATCCGGTGCTGCCTTGGCGACAAACGCCGTGCCGATGGTGGCGCCAGCGCCCGGCTTGTAATCGAAAATGAACGGCTGATGCAGGCTTTCGGTGATTTTTTGCGTATACAGGCGCGCCTCGACGTCGGAGGAACCACCCGGCACATACGGAATGACGATGGTCACCGGCTTTGAGGGATAGGAGTCGACTCCTGACTGTGCCTGCGCGGTCGCAGACACGCACAATGCGATCATCAAGCTGCCGAACATCGGAATTCTTGAATTGGCCATGGTATTTGGGTTCCTGTGATGCGCTGCCACTGTGCGGGTGCAATCGTGTCTGTGGAGACTGAGCAAGCGCTATTGCATCGAAAAAAGAGAGTGTAATTATAAGTCGCAGCGAATGCGCAGGATGGATTGCGCAGCGGCCGGAATCAGGCAAACGGGAAATTGAATCGCAATGGCACAGAAGAGTGCCCCTGCCGAACCTACTTCGAAGGACTGGCCTCCTGCGTGTCCATCCAGTCGAGCAACTGCCTGGCCGGTTGCGCGCCACCTTTCAGCGCCCGCCCCAGCCACAGGCGCGCCTTGACGAAATCACGCTCTGTCCCCGTGCCTGCCGCATACAGGCGCCCCAGATTAAACTGCGCGGGAACAAATCCGGCCTCCGCGGCCAGCCGGTAATATTCAAACGCACGGACACGGTCTTCCTTGACGCCGCGCCCCGTTTCGTAAAGCTCACCCAGATTATTCCGCGCCGACTGGTCCCCGGCCGTGGCGGCCTCCAGATAAAGCTTCTCCGCCAGTTCGGTATCGCGCTCGACACCGGCACCTTGCGCATACATCCAGCCCAGCAGACTCTTGGCAGAAGCACGCCCGCCAGAAGCAGACGCCGTCAAATAGCGCAGAGCGCATTTCGTGTCGCTGGGCTTGGTCTCCAGGCACGTACGCCCGACTTCCTCGCTCGCAGCCACATGCCCGGCGTCAGCCGCGGTACGCAGAAGGGAATCCGCCTCCCCGGCCTGCTTGTCGCGATAGCACACCGACAGCCGGTAGGCCGCGTCGAGAAAACCCTTGGACCATGCCTGCGCAAAACGCTGGCAGGCAACGTCCGCATTTTTGTCCTCGAGGATGCCGTATTGCGACATGACACCCAGCGCGAAGTCGGCTCCGCTCATATTGCGTTGGGCCATCCAGTTGAGCCGCCAGCGCGTATCAGCCAATTTCTTCTCGATCACCTGGCGCAGGGCAGTGGCCGTCGCGACATCACCCATCGCCTGCGCATCCTCGATGTCATGCGCTGCCTGCACCACCAGCACTGCAATATTCAGGCGCAGTTGCTCATCGACCGGCGACTTGATAATCAACGCGCGCTGACGATCCGCTTCCTGGCCGATCCAGGCCACGCGAGCCGTCAGTTCCGCTCCGGCGGGTGGTGACGGCGCCAGGTCGAGGCTGGGCGCCACTTGAGTAGCAGGCTTTGCTGCGGGCTTTGCTGCAGGCTTCGCCGGCGGCGTCCTGACAGGCGGCTTTCGGCTGGCCCCCTGCGCATCGGAAAGTAAAACCAATCCCACCAGTAAAACACCGGTGGTCGCGACGAGGAGTCGATTCATCCAGGGTGAAAAGATGGTGGCCTCGCTCATTGATTGCCTGAGTGCATTACATTACTGCAAGTTGCCAGGTTGTGCAGACCGATGTGCAGCCCGATTTGCAGCCCGATTTGCAGCCCAACACTGCAAGTGTTCGCAGACAGCTTAAGCATATTCCAGCACTCGCATTTTCCAACAATTCTTCCGACCCTGGACCAAGAACAGTATGATTTGTCGTGAATGGCCGATTCCAAGTGTGAAGCCAGCAAGGCTTGGCCTGTATGGTCTGCTGGCCGGCACACTGCTGTCGACCACCCTGGCCACAGCATCCCCCCAAACCGAGCGGCTCTCCGAATCGGGCGCCAAGGGTGATCGTGCCGCCATCAAATCGCTGGTCGACCTGGCGCGCAAGAAGGACTCTGATGCCGAATACGCACTGGGTTTGCTGGCCTACGAAGGCCAGGGGCTGGCGCGCAATCTCAAGCAGGCGTACCGGCTGTTCGAACGCGCCGCCGGGCGCGGGCATGCCGAAGCCCAGAACACCCTCGGCTACTTTTACCAGCATGGCGTCGGCACCGGCAAAAGCCCGGAGCAGGCGCTGGCCTGGTACAAACGCGGCGCGGAAGGCGGCAGCGCGCGCGCGCGCCTCAATCTGGGCTGGTTCTACGAACAGGGCATCGTGGTCGACAAGGACCCGGGCATGGCCGCCGAGTGGTACGGCATCGCCGCCGATCAGGGTCTGACTGCCGCGCAACTGAATCTCGCCAATCTCTACGAAAACGGCATCGGTGTGGCCAGAAACCCGCAAAAGGCCATCGAACTCTATGAAAAGGTGGCCACCGCCGGTGTTTCCAGCGCCAGCCTCCCGCTGGCGCGCCTGCTGGAGGCCAAGGGCGACCTGGCCGGCGCCGCCAGAAACTATCTCCCCAGTGCGAGCGGCAATGACCTGGAGGCCCAGTTCGCCGCCGGACGCCTGATGATCGCCCCCAATAACCCGAGCCGGAACATCGAAGAGGGGGTGCGCTGGCTGGAACGCGCCGCGTTCCGCCGCCACCTGGGCGCCACGCTGTTGCTGGCCAACCTGTATCTGGAAGGCAAGGACGTCCCCAGAAATACAGTGCAGGCGGCGGATTACTTCCAGCGTGGCGCGGCGCTCGGCGACTTCATGTCTGCGTTTCAATTCGCCGACCTGCAGGAATCTGCCGGCAAAACCTCGTCCGGTGAAAGTTTAGTGCCCTGGTACCTGCAGGCGGCGGAAAAGGGCCATAGGGAAAGCCAGTTCCGTCTGGCCAAACTGCTGCAGGAGGGCAAACAGGCCGAACTCGCCCGGGAAGTCAGCGACTGGTACCGCAAGGCCGCCGAACAAGGCCATGTCGAGAGTCAGTTCCGGCTGGCCCAGCTCCTGCAGGACGGCGGCAAGGCTGAATCGATGCCGGAAGCGGTGACCTGGTACCGCAAAGCCGCCGAAGGCAAACACCCGAAAGCCTTCCTGCCCCTCGCCATCGCGCTGGAAAGCGGCCAAGGCGCCGCTGCCCCGGCCGAAGCAGCCAGGTGGTATCAGGAAGCCGCCAAAGCAGACGACCCGGAAGCCTTGTTTCGATTGGGCAATCTGTACGACAGGGGGCTCGGCGTGACCTCCAATTCGCGTCAGGCGCTGGATTACTACGCCAAAGCCGCCAAACTGGGGCACGCGGGAGCCACCAAAGTCATTGAATCGCTGATCAACCTGCCGCCACCGGATCCTTTCCAGCGTGACCCGTTTCGGAGTCGGTAGTGACTGTTGGGCGCCGAAAGTTCGTTGAAATGCTCCACAATACCCTCAGTTCTTGTCATCCTGAGTACCCCTACGGGCATAAACTTCGCGAAGGATCTGCTGTTGCTTTTGAATCAACAACCTGGAAAAGCGTCCCGCAAGGGGACTTCCTTCGGGGCGGATTCTTCGTCGCTACGCTCCTCTGAATGACATTCCAGAAAATTTCAACAAACTGCCAAAAAGCCAGCATGAACCATAGAATTGCACCCAAGGACCAACCCGGGCTGAACGCCGCATGAGGCCAGTAATCGGCACGTTGGCAATAGCCCTATTTCTGGCCCTGGCCTGTGCCGGCTTGTTTCAGGCATGGGCAGGCTGGCTGGGATTCCTGGGTAACTACAGCATGACCGCGTGGTCCAAGGGAAAGCGATATCCTAGCCCCGACGAATGGGCGCGCGCCCAACAGCAACTTGAAAGTGCGCGCACCTTCGAGCGTGGCAATCCGAAGCTCCTCGAAGACCTTGCCCGGGTGTACAAATGGCAGGTCCGTTACGACTTTCCGACGAGCCGCGTCGATCTGGCCTACCTGCAACAGGTGCTTGACCTGCTCCGCCAAAGCGCGCGCCTGCGCCCGGCATCGGCACTCACCTGGGCCAACATTGCCGCGACCAAATCCCAGCTCGTCCAACTGGACGACGAGTACTTGCGCGCCATCGAGAATGCGGCCCAGCTGGGGCCATGGGAGCCAGAAGTTCAAATTGCGCTGGCGAATATCGGATTTCTCCACTGGCACAGCCTGCCGACGCCGACCCAAGCCACACTCCAGCGCGTCATGCAGCGCGGCCTCAAGCGCCAGGATGAGGAATTGTTCAATTTTGCCACGCGAACTCTGCGGCTCGACGTGCTCTGCGCCATACCCGGCGCGCGTCGCTCTAAATTCGCGGTACGCTGCCATTAACGACTGCCAATATGGAAGAAGGTGCCTTGGGCAGGTTTGCAACAATCCGAGTATTATTCACGCAGGAAAATTGGATTCCCATTGGAAACAAGGTAATATTAAAATTAGTTTGAATTCTGATTACC
>CANKAJ010000239.1 GCA_947479645.1 Betaproteobacteria bacterium
GAAGGTGGAACCCAGTGTGTGCATTTTGGTCAGCGGCGTGAGATGCGCGGTATCGCCGAAGTCGAACGCATACTTCCCGCGCGTCAGACTCGGGCAGGCCGCCGGTTCGACGGCGACGATGCGCACTTTGCGGCCGCCGCGCAGTTGCGTGCCCAGAAAGGGAAATACGATGCCGGCAAAGTTCGACCCGCCACCGGTGCAGCCTACGATGACATCCGGATAGTCGCCAGCCATTTCCATCTGCAGCATGGATTCCTGGCCGACGATGGTCTGGTGCAGCAGCACATGGTTCAGCACTGAACCCAATGCATACTTGGTGTCTTCGCGCGGACCGGCGACCTCGACCGCTTCTGAAATCGCAATACCGAGGCTGCCCGGATGATCGGCCCGCCCGGCCAGGATAGCCCGGCCGGATGCCGTTTCATTGGAGGGCGATGCGATGCAGCGCGCGCCATAGGTTTCCATCAGTGCGCGTCGGTAGGGCTTCTGGTTGTACGACACCCGCACCATGAACACTTCCACTTCCAGCCCGAACACCGAACCGGCAAACGCCAGCGACGAACCCCACTGGCCGGCGCCGGTCTCAGTCACAAGCTTTTTGACGCCGGCCTGCTTGTTGTAGAAGGCCTGCGCCACCGCGGTATTGGGCTTGTGGCTGCCCGATGGGCTTACGCCTTCGTATTTGTAATAGATTTTTGCCGGAGTCTGCAGCACCTGCTCCAGGCGCCGTGCCCGATACAGCGGTGCGGGACGCCACTGGCGGTAGACCTCGCGCACCGGTTCGGGGATCTCGATTTCGCGCTCAGTGGACACCTCCTGCATGATGAGTTCCATCGGGAACAGCGGCGCAAGATCGGCCGGGCCGACTGGCTGATGCGTGCCCGGATGCAGCACCGGCGGCAGCGGCGTGGGCAGATCGGCGGCCAGGTTGTACCAGACTTTTGGCATTCTGGACTCTTCCAGAACGTACTTGACTTGCTCGGACATCTTGTTCTCCTCTTTATGACGCCATTCCAGAAAGCGGTGCCAGATTCACCACTCGATTGACGGCTCGTTTGATTGACCGGCCAAAAATCGCTCCGCATGATTTTCCACGCTTGCCCGGATCGATTCCTTGATAACCATCAATAAACTGCGTTTTATAATCGATTCGGACTATTCGGAAATTGATTGATTCGGGATGAATCCGATCAGTCCGGACGTCCAGTGATCGTAAAGGCGATCCGCCACGCCGTGCAATGCAGTCACTCTTGCTTCAATTCCCGCCTGAATCTGTTGCGGCGTCTGCACTGACGGGCTGGCGCGATCAACCAGTTCCTTTTCCCAGTCCTGGCACCACGCATGAATCAGTTCCTCCGTCATCTCCACATGGCACTGCATGGCCAGATGTTTTCCCAGGACGAAAATCTGGTTGGCGCAATAACGGCTCGACGCCACACGGACAGCACCCGCCGGCAGGCTGAACGTCTGCGGCCACGGCATGGCGTATCAGCGACAGCACCTTGGGAATCCAGGGCAAGTCGTCGTTCACAATTATCGGGCCACCCATGCCGCACAGGCAGGAAAAGCCCTCGGGGCTGGCTGAAACTGCTTCGCCTTCATCAATTTTTATCTGCTGCCAAGGAATGCGGCGGGCGCTCAGGTATGTGGCAAAATAGCCTGGCCCTTCAGTCTGGCTGTAACAGAAAATAGCGACGGGATTCACGCGGGATCTCCGAAATATTGCGTCCCAAACAGGGCACGCACAGACTAATTCCAATTCCTGTAAAGGCCACACCCACCTTGGCCTCCTTTCTCCGAATGCTCCCCCTTTAAAACCGATCGGGCAACACTTTGCTTCAAGTAAACACCTGCGCCACTCGCACTTTGGGCGAACTTGTTTCCCATCGAGCCTACCTGTCACCGGCCAACCTGGCGATTTGCGCGCCCGCGCGAAGACCGATGTGCTACGGCGAGTTGCAGCGTCAGATCACAACAATAGCGGCCGGTTTAAACGCCATGGGAATCGGTCGCAACAGCCGTGTCGCACTGGTGCTGCCCAACGGGCCGGAAATGGCAAGTGCGTTTCTGGCGGTGGCCTCCTGTGCCACCTGCGCCCCTCTCAATCCCTCATATACGGCGGACGATTTTGCGTTTTATCTTGACGACCTGGGAGTAGACGCGCTGATCGTTTTGGCCGGCATTGATTCACCCGCCCGCACAATTGCACAACATCTCAAGATTCAGATTCTCGAACTGAGAGTCAACGACCAGGATCCCGCAGGCAGTTTCACCATAATCAACACCGAAGGCTTTTCCGACAATGGCTCGGTGGAATATGCGCCCCCTGACGATGTGGCGCTGGTATTGCACACCTCAGGCACAACGGGACGGCCAAAGCAGGTACGACTGACCCACGCCAATCTGTGCGCCTCCGCAGCCAATGTGGCGGCCACACTGCGGCTGACGCCCGATGATCGCTGCCTTAACATCATGCCACTGTTCCATATTCACGGTCTGGTTGCTGCGGTGCTGGCTTCCATTGCGGCGGGCGGCAGCGTTGCCTGCACGCCGGGGATCACTGGCGGATCGTTCTTCGACTGGCTGGGCGAGTTGCGCCCAACCTGGTTCACCGGCGTGCCAACCATGCACCAGCATATTCTTGCCTGCGCCGGCGAGCAATCGGAGGTTATCCGGCGCAATCCGTTGAGACTAATCCGTTCGGCCTCCGCACCCCTGTCTCCCGCGTTGATGGCAGATCTCGAACGCTGCTTCGATGCGCCGGTAATTGAAGCCTATGGCATGACCGAAGCGGCCCACCAGATCGCGAGCAATCCGCTGCCGCCGGGCTTGCGAAGGCCGGGGTCGGTCGGCCTTGCAGCCGGACCCGACGTGGCCGTCATGAACGACACAGGTCAGTTGTTGGCGGCAGGCTCCACAGGCGAAATCGTCGTCCGCGGCGCCAACGTGACCCAGGGCTATGCGAACAATCCCAAGGCCAACGACGAGGCTTTCAGGGCGGGATGGCTTCACACCGGTGACCAGGGATACATCGATGCCGCGGGATATGTCTTCCTCATTGGCCGACTGAAAGAGAACATCAATCGCGGCGGAGCAAAAGTGTCACCACGCGAAGTTGACGATGCGCTGCAGGCGCATCCGGCAGTCATCCAGGCCGTGACCTTTCGCGTGCCCCACACAACGCTGGGCGAGGATGTCGCGGCAGCAGTGGTGTTAAGACACGACGCGCAAGCAACAGTGGACGACATCCGCGCATTTTTGTTCGGCCGTCTTGCTGAATCCAAAATACCGAGCCAGATCGTCATCGTCGAAAAAATTCCCACCGGTCCCAGCGGCAAGATTGAGCGCATGGGCCTTGCCGAGGCCTTTGCCAAGCAGCTAAAGCCTGCATTCGTGGCGCCGCGCAATGACATCGAACTGGCGCTGGCTGCAATATTCTCCGAAATACTCGGGGCGGGCAAAATCGGCGTGCATGACAACTTTTTTGCCCTGGGGGGAGATTCCTTGCGGGCGGTTCAAGCACTGTCGCGAATCCGCACCTGGCTGGGCGCGAACCTGACCATCCTGGACCTGTTCAAGGGCCCCTCGGTCGAACAGATTGCCCGGGAGGTGGATCGGTTGCGGGCAGTAGAGCAGAAATCGCCGGCTCTCAAGCGTGTGCACATCAATGGTATTGGTGAAGTGGCGCCTCAAATGCCGCCGAGCGAGGCGGACCTGGGGGCGTTGCCTGACCCGACGCTACCGATCGATGAAACCTCCCAGCAAGCCGTCGTGGCGCAAGTGCTGAAATGGGCACGATCCGCTCCAGAGCGGATCGCAGTCAGTGCGGCCAGCCGGCAATGGACCTATGCCGAACTGACTGAGCGCGCCATGGCGCTCGCCGTGACACTCATGCAAGCGGGCATCAAGCGGGGTGACGTCGTCGCGATCATCGCGCCGCGCGGCTTCGGAATTGTCGGAGCGATGCTGGGCGTTCTGATGAGTGGTGGCGCATTTCTGACCATAGATCCGGCATTGCCAGCGCAACGCAAGAAGGTCATGTTGGACGAGGCGCGGGCGAAGGTGGTTTGCCCGATCGGGCAGCCGGCCGATGACGAATGTCACATCCTGGAAGGTGATGCAAGAATAGTGATCAGAACTGAGTCTGATATGTTACTGGACATTGGATTATATAATTATTCTGATCATTCCTGTTTGCCTCCGGATATACACGAGGACGATCCCGCCTACGTTTTCTTCACATCGGGAAGCACGGGCCGGCCCAAAGCAATACTCGGCTGCCACAAGGGGCTCAGTCACTTCCTGCATTGGCAGAGCGACGCGTTTGCGATTGGGCCGGATGACCGCGTTTCACAACTTACCGGCCTTGGGTTCGATCCATTGTTGCGCGATGTTTTTCTACCCTTGACCAGCGGTGCAACGCTGTGCGTGCCGGCCGAAAGCGATTTGTTGGATCCGATCGCATGGATAAAGCGCGAAGGCGTGACGGTGGTGCATTCGACGCCTACGCTCGTACAGTCCTGGCTGATCGATGGCGAACAACAGCATGACCTGCCTTTACTGCGCTGGTTGTTCATAGCCGGCGAACCGCTCACCGATGTGCTGATTGCAAAGTGGCGTCGGCTGGTCACAGGACCGGCGCAACTGGTCAACCTCTATGGCCCTACTGAAACAACGATGGCCTGCTGTTTCCATATCATCCCGGCGCAGGTCAGGCCGGGTGTTCAGCCCATCGGGTTGCCGCTGCCGCAAACTCAGGCGCTGGTATTGAATGCTGCCAGGTTTCTGTGCGGGCCAGGCGAGACCGGCGAGATCGTGTTGCGCACCCCGTATCGTTCGCTCGGCTACCTCAACTTGCCTGAAGAAAACAACAGCCGCTTTCGTCCGAACCCGTTCCGTGACGACCCAACTGATCTGGTCTACTTTTCCGGCGATCTTGGTCGTTACCGAACCGACGGACTCCTGGAGATCATCGGACGGCTGGACGATCAGGTAAAGATTCGCGGAGTGCGCATCGATCCCGGAGAAGTGACTGCAACACTTTCCCGGCACGAAGCGGTCCGTGACTGCGTCGTAGTGGGAAGCGAGGACACACACGGTCACCAGCAACTGGTTGGCTACGTCGTCGCAGAACCAGGAAAGCCGCTGGACACACACCACTTGCGCAAGTATCTGACAGAACAGTTACCCCAGGCATTTGTGCCAAGCAAGTTCATGTTCCTGGAAAAGCTGCCGATGCTGCCCAACGGCAAGGTCAACCGCAAGGCGCTGCCGGCGCCGCAGTACGCTCACGATGCACTCGGCAGCGCCTCTATCCCCCCTCGCAACGCGCTCGAAGCCTTGATCAGCGGTGTCTGGTGCGAGGTGCTGAAGCTTGATCAGGTTGGTGTACACGATAACTTCTTTGAGCTGGGAGGACACTCGCTGCTGGCCGTCCATGTCATTGCGCGCCTGGTCAGGCTCCTGAAAATCGAACTGCCGATGCGTGGCGTCTTCGATGCACCTACCGTGGCGGCACTCGCGGAGGAGACACAAAAAACGCTTGGCTCGGGCAATGCGCGAGATACCACTTCAATTGTGCCAGTGACCCGCGACAGGAATCTTCAACTCTCTTATGCCCAGCAGCGGCTGTGGTTTCTTGAGCGGTTGCTGCC
>CANKAJ010000240.1 GCA_947479645.1 Betaproteobacteria bacterium
ACATGGCCGTTGGTGTCCAGGTCGCGATAACGAACGTGTTCCCTGACGAAGATCGGGAACAGCGATCGGTCCTTGAGCAGTTTGATGTCGTATGGTGTGGTCATAAAGAGTGAATTTTCGCAATGTCCAATGTTGATTGGAAGGTTGGTTGTACTGCGCTAAAGAAAAACGGGTTATCCCAGATTCGGCGCCAGCCAGCGCTCGGCCTCTTCGACGCTGAGTCCCTTGCGCGCGGCGTAGTCCTTGAGCTGGTCCGTCCCGATCCTGCCGACGGCGAAGTACTGCGACTGCGGATGGCCGATATAGAAACCGCTCACCGCCGCCGCCGGCAGCATGGCGTAGCTCTCGGTGAGCGTGATGCCCACGTCGGGTGCGCCCAGCAGTTCGAACAGCGCCGCCTTCTCGGTGTGATCCGGGCAGGCCGGGTAGCCCGGTGCCGGGCGGATGCCGCGATATTTCTCGGTCACCAGGTCAGCGGTGTCGAGCGACTCGTCCGCTGCATAGCCCCAGAATTCGCGGCGCACGCGCTCGTGCAGGCGTTCGGCGAAGGCCTCGGCCAGGCGATCGGCCAGCGCCTTCAACATGATGGCGTTGTAGTCGTCGTGCTGGTCCTCGTAGGCCTTCACGCGGGCTTCGATGCCGATGCCGGTGGTGACGGCGAAGGCGCCGATGTAATCTTTCATTTTGGCGTTTTTCGGTGCGACAAAATCCGCCAGGCAGAAATTGGCGCGATCGGCCGCCTTCTCGTTTTGCTGGCGCAGGTTGTGCCAGACGCTCAGGGTTTTCGCGCGCGACTCGTCGGCATAGATCTCGATGTCATCACCCGTGCTTGCCGCCGGCCACAGTCCGAATACCGCGTTGGCGGTCAGCCAACGACCGTCGACGATTTTCTTCAGCATGGCCTGCGCGTCGCGAAACACATTGCGCGCCGATTCGCCGACCACGGCGTCGTCGAGAATTTTCGGGTAGCTGCCTGCCAGGTCCCAGGTCTGGAAGAACGGCGACCAGTCGATGTAGGGCACGAGTTCGGCGAGGTCGTAGTTCTTCAGCACGCGACGGCCGAATTGCTTCGGCGCCACCGCCGCGTAGTCCTGCCAGTCACTGTGATGCGCGTTGGCGCGCGCCGTTGCAAGGCTGACCAGGGTCGGGCCCTTCTTGCCGGCATGTTGCACGCGGATTTTCTCGTAGTCATCGCGCAGCGAGGCGATGAAATCATCGCGCAGTTCCGGCGACAGCAGATTGGAGCAGACACCGACGGCGCGCGAGGCATCCGGCACATACACCGTGACACCGGCAAAATTCGGCGCAATCTTCACCGCGGTGTGCACGCGCGAAGTCGTGGCGCCGCCGATCAACAGCGGCAGCGTGACACCCTGGCGCGCCATTTCCCTGGCGAAGTGCGCCATTTCCTCCAGCGACGGCGTGATCAGGCCGGACAGGCCGATGATGTCGGCGTTTTCCTCGCGCGCGGTGTCGAGGATTTTCTGCGCCGGCACCATCACGCCCAGATTGACCACGGTATAGTTGTTGCACTGGAGCACCACCGACACGATGTTCTTGCCGATGTCATGCACGTCGCCCTTGACCGTGGCGATGACGATCTTGCCCCTGGGCTTGGCCGCTTCTCCCGACTCACTGGCCAGCCTGGCTTTCTCGGCCTCGATGTAGGGAATGAGGTGGGCCACCGCCTGCTTCATCACGCGCGCTGACTTCACCACCTGCGGCAGGAACATCTTGCCGGCGCCGAACAGATCGCCGACCACGTTCATGCCGTCCATCAGCGGGCCTTCGATGACCTGGATGGGGCGGCCGCCGCGCGCCTCGATTTCCTGGCGAACCGCTTCGGTGTCCTCGACGATCCATTGCGTGATGCCGTGCACCAGCGCATGCGTGAGGCGCTCGCCCACCGGCGCATTGCGCCATTCCAGCGTCTGCGCTTCCCTGGCGCCACCGGCCTTCAGCGTGCCGGCGAATTCAATCAGGCGCTCGGTGGGGTCCCCACCATCTTCGCGTTTGCGGTTCAGTACCACGTCCTCGACACGCTCGCGCAGCTCGGGGGCGAGGTCGTCATACACGCCGATCATGCCGGCGTTGACGATGCCCATGGTCATGCCGGCCTTGATGGCGTGGTACAGGAACACCGTGTGGATGGCTTCGCGCGCCGGGTCGTTGCCGCGGAACGAGAAGCTCACATTGGACACGCCACCCGATATCTTGGCGCCGTGCAGGTTTTGCTTGATCCAGCGTGTGGCCTCGATGAAGTCCACGCCGTAGTTGTTGTGTTCCTCGATGCCGGTGGCGATGGCGAAGATGTTCGGGTCGAAGATGATGTCTTCGGGGTCAAAGCCGACCTTCCGCGTGAGCAGGTCATAGGCGCGCTGGCAGATCTCGGTCTTGCGCGCGAAGGTGTCGGCCTGGCCCTGCTCGTCGAAGGCCATGACAATAATCGCTGCGCCATAGCGCTTACAAAGCGCGGCCTGTCGCAGAAATGATTCTTCGCCTTCTTTCATCGAAATCGAATTGACGATGGATTTGCCCTGCACGCACTTCAACCCCGCTTCGATGACATCCCATTTCGAGGAGTCGATCATGATGGGCACGCGTGAAATGTCCGGCTCGGAGGCGACCAGGTTGAGAAACTTCACCATGGCGGCCTTGGAGTCGAGCATGGCCTCGTCCATGTTGACGTCGATGACCTGGGCGCCGTTTTCCACCTGTTGGCGTGCCACCGCCAGCGCCTCGTCGTACTGTTCGTTGAGGATCAGCCGCGCGAAGGCCTTGGAGCCGGTGACATTGGTGCGTTCGCCGACGTTGACGAAGAGCGACGCGTCATCGACGTTGAAGGCTTCCAGCCCCGACAGGCGCAGCTTGCGATCGGACTCGGGCAGCTTGCGCGCCGGCAGCGGTTTCACTGCATTGGCGATGGCACGGATGTGATCGGGCGTGGTGCCGCAGCAACCGCCGGCGATGTTGACCAGGCCTGCCGCGGCGAACTCCTGCAGCAGCGATGAGGTGATGTCCGGCGTCTCGTCGAAGCCGGTGTCGCTCATCGGGTTGGGCAGGCCGGCATTCGGATAGACGCAGATGTGCGCGTCGCAGTAGCGCGACAATTCCTCGATGTAAGGCCGCATCAGCGCCGCGCCCAGCGCGCAGTTCAGGCCGATGGTCAGCGGCCTGGCGTGGCGCACCGAATTCCAGAACGCCTCCACCGTCTGCCCGGACAGGATGCGCCCGGATGCGTCGGTAACCGTGCCCGAGATCATCAGCGGCAGGCGCACACCCTTCTCGTCGAAGAAGGTCTCGATGGCGAAGAGGGCCGCCTTGGCGTTCAGCGTGTCGAAGATGGTCTCGACCAGGAACACATCGACGCCGCCCTCGTACAAGGCGTGCGCCTGTTCGAGGTAAGAGGCGACCAGTTCATCAAACGTGACATTGCGCGCGCCGGGATCGTTGACGTCGGGCGAGATCGACGCCGTCTTCGGCGTGGGGCCGAAGGCGCCCGCGGCGAAGCGCGGCTGTTCCGGCGTCGAATACTTCACGCAGGCCGCCTTGGCCAGCTTCGCCGCCGCCACATTCATTTCATAGGCGAGCTCTTCCAGGTGGTAATCGGCCTGCGCCACGCGTGTCGCGCCGAAGGTGTTGGTCTCGATCAGGTCGGCGCCGGCGGCGAGATACTGCTCATGGATCTCGCTGATCACCTGCGGCCGTGTCAGCACCAGCAACTCGTTGTTGCCCTTCACATCCTGCGTGATGTTGGCAAAGCGCTCGCCGCGATACTTCGCCTCATCGAGCGAGTAGCGCTGGATCATGGTGCCCATGGCGCCATCCAGGATCAGGATGCGGCGCGAGAGCAGCGCGCGGAGTTCGTCAGTGCGGTCTGTATGCATCGTCAATGGCCCAAATAAAAAACCCGTTCAGCGTGCGCATTTTTCGCAAATGCAGCTAAACGGGTTTCCCTCACTTTAGCCGCATTTATTTGTCTCACCGCTGAACCGGGAGGCGCCCGCAAGCTGATGTCAAATCGGCGCGAGGCGAAACATTAACGAATCAAGGGCTTATTGTCAATTGTGGTCGATCTTCGGGGCGAGCGGTGTCAGACCATGCCGTGCCCGTGCGGTATTGCACTTTTCGTCGCCGGGCTGCACTTCGCGACAGGGTGAGGGGCGTTGCGCATAGGAACTGCACGCGACTGCAATGCCGATCCGGCCCTGCAAGGCGTTACAGCGTGGCGATGACTGGTTGGTGCCGGCCATGCAGCTGTAGGTGCCATTTATCTGCTCGGTGAGGTGTTCGGGCAGGCCAAGTGAAGTCGCTTCCGACCAGTAGAAGGACACCCGGAAACTGGCGCAACAGGCGCCGCATTGCTGGCAGGGCTCGGCTGTTCCATGATGACCAATAGTGTCTCATTTCGATACATCGCATATTCGAAGCAGATATCCTGTCGGTGCCAATATCGAATCCAGATCGACGCAAGTATCCATGCAATCAATAGTGATGTTCAGGTCTTACCTTCTAAAGCGCGGGTGTTCCGTTCAGGCGCACCTATTGGGAGTTGCTTGATGACTTTAATTCAGGCCGGCCCAAGCGAACTCGAATCCCCCTACGCATGGCGGCGCCTCGCCGCCGCGCTGCTGATCTCGACGCTGGGCGGCGTCGGCATGTGGTCGGTGGTGGTGGTGCTGCCGACGGTGCAGGCGGAGTTCGGCGTGGCGCGTGCCGATGCGTCGCTGCCCTACACGCTGAACATGATCATGTTCGGCCTGGGCGGCATATTGATGGGGCGCTTGTCCGACCGCTTCGGCATCATGGTTGCCCTGATCGCCGGCGCGCTGGCGCTGGGCACCGGCTATCTCGTGGCCGGCGCGTCAGTGGGAATCGGGCAATTCGCGCTGGTGCAGGGATTGCTCATCGGCGTGGGCACCTCGGCGACCTTCGCGCCGCTGCTGGCCGATACCTCGCACTGGTTTACGCGGCGGCGCGGCATCGCCGTGGCCATTGTCGCCAGCGGCAACTATCTCGCCGGCGCCATCTGGCCGCCCGTCGTGCAGCACTTCGTCGAGACGGTCGGCTGGCGCCAGACCTATTTCGGCATCGGTGTCGTCTGTCTGGCCGGGATGTTGCCGTTGGCGCTGGTATTGCGGCGCAGGCTGCCGCAGCACGATGCGGTGGTTGCCGGTTCAGCCGCCGCGGCGCGCATGGAGCGGCCGCTGGGCCTGTCGCCCAATGCGCTGCTGGCGTTGCTTGCCATCGCCAGCTTTGCCTGCTGCACGGCCATGTCGATGCCGCAGGTCCACATCGTCGCGTACTGCGGCGATCTCGGTTACGGGCCGGCGCGCGGCGCGCAGATGCTGTCCGTGATGCTGGCCTGCGGTGTGGTCAGCCGACTCATCTTTGGTTTGATCTGCGATCGCATCGGCGGATTGCGCACGCTGCTGTTGGGTTCCGGCCTGCAGGGGGTGGCGCTGCTGCTCTTTCTGCCCTTCGACGGCCTTGTCTCGCTCTATGTGATTTCCGCGCTGTTCGGTCTGTTCCAGGGCGGCATCGTGCCTTCCTACGCCATCATCGTGCGC
>CANKAJ010000241.1 GCA_947479645.1 Betaproteobacteria bacterium
AAGTATTGTCGGTGACGCTATTCGAGAAAATGCCCTTGCAGCAAGCAATTTCAGGCAGCGAACACAAAACTCTCAATGCAATGCCGCGCAACCAACTGAATCTATTCACGTATTAACCGGACAGTAGTGTCTTTTACTATTAAAATCAAAATTGTGCGCAGCAATGCAACTAGCATTCCAAAACTGCGGACTTGCCCAACTCCTGTCCACCAAAGGTCGGCACCTGGCATCGGGTAGGAGGTAGGGTCACCCCTACCGTCCTACCACACCACCGGACGTGCGGTTCCGCATCCGGCGGTTCATGAAATACACTGGAGTCGTCGCGTCGTATCAAGCAGCGACACCAACCCTAAACGAACAAAGAAGGACTTCGGAAAGGCCGCATTCATGTGGCTGGCCCCAGCGCTCCACCAAGAACTGTCGGATCTACGTCGCAGCGTTCCGTACAAGTTTCGGGCTTCGACGATATTGGCCGTCTCACCCCGCTGCGCCGCCTCATATCCGCTTCCTGTTCGTCAGGCCAGCGCTTTGCCTTCGGCTTCCTTCAGATTCGCAGTCGCCCGAGACACCCTTGCCGTTCGGCTAACTCTTCCCCTTGTCGGGCGAATAGAGGACTTTCACCTCCAAGTAAGTGCGCCGTGCCGGGCGCACCAAGAAAAAAGGCCGCAATTGCGGCCTTTTTTTGCCAGCGTCCAAGGACGCTGGCAAATCAAAACGAGAGGCAATGCCACCCGTTCTCAAGAATTTTATGGTGCTTGAATATTTGATGCCTGCTTGCCTTTAGGTCCTTGAGTCACTTCAAACTGAACCTTCTGACCTTCCTTGAGCGTCTTGAATCCACTCATCTGAATCGCGGAAAAGTGCGCAAACAAATCCTCTCCGCCATCATCCGGAGTAATGAAGCCATACCCCTTCGCATCATTGAACCACTTTACAGTACCTGTTGACATAGAACCCATCCTCAAATCGAAAAACCCGGAAAAGCCCGGAACTATGCCTGTACTTCAACGCAGCACTAGGACATTTCGACCTGCGAACCGCTTGGAGAACAAACACAGAAATGCCTTATACGCGCATTGCCAGACATCGTCAATCTGGTGTATTTCAAGATGTCAAGTGCTCATTTCTAGTCTCGTCGAATTCGCTTTTCGTACGAAACAGGCCGCATAGGGTGAAATTGCCAAACATTGTATTTACCCGACACAACCATTACATTTACAAATAAGCCATATCATTCAGATCAATGCTAGTAAAGTGCTGGGAGCAGCCTCCTAGCCAATCACTGCCTAGTGAAATGGGGGGCCACAGTGAAAATATTCGCTAATGTTTAAATAACTCAGCATCGTATTTGGAATGTATGGCAAATCGCTCAAAAGAAGGTACCGTTCTTGAGGCAAAGAAAAGTAAACTCAAGCCTCCGCCTTTGTTCAAGGTCATGCTCCTCAATGACGATTACACGCCGATGGAGTTTGTAGTGATTGTTCTACAGAAATTCTTTGCCATGAATCAGGAGCAAGCAACTCAAGTCATGCTCATGGTTCATCGCGAGGGAATGGGTGTGTGTGGTGTGTATCCTTATGATATTGCCACCACAAAAGTCGAGCAGGTAGGTTCCTATGCCCGCAAGCACCAGCACCCTCTTCAATGTCTGATGGAGGAAACGTGATCGCTCAAGAACTTGAAGTCAGTCTTCACATGGCATTTGTGGAGGCCCGCCAAAAACGGCACGAATTCATCACCGTCGAGCACCTGCTGCTGGCGCTGCTGGATAATCCCACGGCAGTAGAGGCATTACGTGCATGCGCTGCCAACATTGATGAACTGCGCAAGGCGCTTGGCGATTTCATTACAGCACATACTCCAACGGTCTCTGGCTCCGAGGAAATTGATACACAACCAACGCTCGGCTTCCAGCGCGTCATTCAGCGTGCCATTCTTCATGTACAGTCATCAGGAAAGAAGGAAGTGACCGGAGCCAATGTGCTCGTGGCGATTTTTGGGGAAAAGGATTCGCATGCGGTGTACTTCCTGCATCAGCAGGCAGTCACAAGACTAGATGTGGTGAACTTCATTTCGCATGGGATCAGCAAGGCACAACAAGGAAAAGAGCAAAAGGCTGGTGCTGGCCAGGATCAGGAATCGGGTAGCGACGAACAGCAGTCGGGCGGCGCGCTGGAGACGTACACACAAAACCTCAATGCACAGGCACTCCTCGGAAAAATAGATCCGCTAATTGGTCGTGAACGCGAACTCGAGCGTGTTATTCAGACACTGTGCCGGCGACGAAAGAACAACCCCTTGCTTGTTGGCGAGGCCGGAGTAGGCAAGACTGCGATTGCTGAAGGTTTGGCAAAACGCATTGTCGAAGGCCAGATTCCCGACATATTGTCTCAATGCCAGGTTTATGCGCTAGATATGGGTGCGTTGCTGGCGGGCACGAAATATCGCGGGGATTTCGAGCAGCGGCTAAAGGCCGTGTTGAAACAGTTGGTTGACAATCCCAATGCCATCTTGTTCATAGACGAGATTCATACGTTGATAGGTGCAGGGGCTGCTTCCGGAGGAACTCTGGATGCATCCAACCTGCTGAAACCTGCACTGTCTTCCGGCACGGTGAAATGCATCGGGGCAACAACATATAACGAATATCGCGGAGTGTTCGAGAAGGACCATGCGCTGTCACGCCGCTTCCAGAAAATTGACGTGCCTGAACCATCAGTTGACGAGACCGTTCTGATTCTGCGCGGTCTCAAGTCACGCTTTGAGCTTCATCATGGCGTCAAATACAGCGCCAATGCCTTATCCAGCGCCGCTGAGCTGTCTGCCCGTTACATCACCGACCGTCATCTGCCCGACAAGGCAATTGATGTCATTGACGAAGCTGGAGCAGCGCAAAAAATCCTGCCTAAGTCTCGACAGAAGAAAATGATTGGCAAGGTGGAAATCGAGGAAATCATCGCAAAGATTGCGCGCATTCCGCCTGCCTCTGTATCGCAGAACGACCGAAATGCACTAAAGAATCTGGATCGAGACCTTAAGGCGGTAGTTTTCGGCCAGGATAAGGCAATAGAAGCCCTGGTGGCTGCAATTCGTACTGCGCGCTCCGGATTGGGGAACCCGCAAAAGCCAATTGGAGCATTTCTTTTTTCTGGACCAACCGGAGTCGGGAAAACTGAAGTTGCTCGCCAGCTTGCTTACTGCATGGGAATTGAACTGCATCGGTTCGACATGTCGGAGTACATGGAACGCCATACCGTATCCCGCTTAATTGGTGCTCCACCGGGATATGTTGGCTTCGACCAGGGCGGATTGCTTACTGAAGCGATTACTAAGAAGCCCTATGCGGTTTTACTGCTTGATGAGATTGAAAAAGCCCATCCTGATGTTTTTAACATCCTGCTGCAGGTTATGGATCACGGCACATTGACGGACAACAATGGAAGGAAGGCTGATTTCCGAAATGTGATCATCGTCATGACAACCAATGCAGGTGCAGAGGCGCTCAACAAGACTGTCATGGGATTTACCGCAAAAAAGGAAATAGGCGACGAGACGGCCGAAATTAAGCGAATATTTTCTCCTGAGTTCCGCAATCGTCTGGACGCGACCATTTCGTTTCGTTCGCTTGATCACGACATCATTGTCAGGGTTGTGGATAAATTCCTTATGCAGCTTGAAGGACAACTGCATGAAAAGAAGGTAGATGCCGTATTTACCGATGCGCTACGCGAGCATCTTGGCAAAACCGGTTTTGATCCACTCATGGGTGCAAGACCAATGTCACGACTGATTCAGGACACCATCAGACGAGCATTGGCAGACGAACTGCTGTTTGGGCGCTTGTCTTCTGGCGGCAAGGTGACTGTAGACATTGGTGACGATGGCAAGGTAACCCTGAAGTTCGAAGAAGAAAAAATTCCGGAGACCACTCCGGAAGCCTGAACTGTCCCGGCGAAGTTATTCTTGCAATTGTAGTCGCCGGGCTCTTTTTATGTACTTCGCAGCATGAACTCCATCACCCACTCTAGACATGGGATTGTTCGGGCTTTATTCTGCATCCACACAGGTAATACCAGACCAAGCGCGGAAGTTCAGTATGAGCCGAGTTAACTTTGTCCACAGCTTAAGGGGTATCTCAGCGGCTGTTTTGCGCTTGCGATATTTTTTCTGGATTACCTGCGTTTGCGAGCGATAACAAAACCAGTATCGACCTGAGAGTTGCAGCGGCTTGTACCGGTTGCCACGGCACTAATGTCCCAAGCGTGAGTGGCATGCCGACACTCGCCGGAATCCTGAAGGAACAACTGCTTCAATCACTGAAAGACTTTCGCAGTGGTGATCGCCCTGCAACGCTAATGCATCAAATATCTACTGCATACAGTTATATTGAGATCGACCTCCTCGCAGGTTATTTCGCAAGGCAGAAGAGAAAATGAACGGATCGCACACTAGTATTTACAAATCTGGCCGACGGCGAATACTCAGGGCGGGCGCCATATTTTCTGCAGGTACCATTCTGCAATCTTTAGGATGTGCATCCCCAAGTACTCAATCCAATGGAACTATCGGCAGGGTTGTCGTGCTTGGAGCCGGATTTGGTGGAGCCACTACGGCAAAATATCTACGTATCTGGTCTGGGGGAGCGATCGAGGTCTTTCTGGTCGATCGTGGCAATGAATTTGTCTCCTGCCCGTTGTCGAACCTGGTACTGGGCGGATCACGCACGATGACTGATATCACCCGGGGTTACGACGGATTGCGATCACATGGCGTGCGAACAATGACTGACGAAGTGACAGGCATTGACCTGCAAAAAAGGCGCCTGAAATTCGCTAACAAATACGCTGACATCACCTATGACCGATTGGTAATTGCCCCAGGCATTGACTTCATGTTCGATGCGATAGAAGGCCTGACTGCCGACGCGCAAAAACTGATACTGCAGGCATGGAAGGCCGGCTCCGATACACGCGCCTTGCGAGGTCAACTGGAAGCCATGCGCGATGGAGGTACCTTTGTACTCTCAATTCCTAAGACGCCTTATCGCGGCCCTGCAGGACCTTACGAGCGAGCTTGCCAGGTCGCATACTATTTCAGCCGGACAAAGCCAAGATCGAAAGTGATCATCTTGGACGCCAATGACGATATTGCTACCAATAGCCTCCTGTTCAGATCGTCCTGGAAGGAACTGTACGGAAATATGATCGAGTATCGCGCAAAAAATGAGGTGGTTGCTGTGGATCACCGAAACATGACCGTAAAAACCAGCTTCGGCACAACCAAGGGGAACGTGCTCAACGTACTTCCGCCCATGCGAGCCAGTGACTTGGCGCGAACAGGAAACGTCGTCACTGATAATGAAAAACGCTGGTGTGCCGTTGATTGGTTATCCATGGAGTCCACCGCACAAAAAGGCGTGCATGTGGTTGGAGATGCCACCTTATCCGCGCACTCGATGCCGAAATCCGGCGATATGGCTAATCAACAAGGCAAGTTAGCGGCAGCAGCCATTGTTGATATTATGAA
>CANKAJ010000242.1 GCA_947479645.1 Betaproteobacteria bacterium
AACCGGATGCAATGCGCGGGGTGATAGCTGCATGGTTTTAGTGTTCACGAGGTATTTGGTTTCAGCCAATATCCGAATAGTGACTTGGAAGAGCTTTGCTTTTGTCGTATCTGACCACTTGTTAACCACGGGATCTTGGTGCGCGCACTCGGTCAGAAAATCTTCCCAATCTGTGGGGGCGATCGACGGTTCTAAACGGCGTTGGCAGCTGGCGTAGACGTTGCGCATGAAATCGCCCAGCAGTCGGCTGTGTATTATGGCACTAGCCAAAAGTAGCTGATTCGTGATTTCGCTTTCCCGCTCCGCAATGAGTCGCCAACCTGCCTCATCGAGTGTTGATAACCGTTTACGTATCAGCCTTGCTTGCCGGCGAGCAGTAGCCGGGGTCTTTTTCTGCAGAATGTTCTCAATTTCAATAGCGTGCACCCACGCGGCGTTATCCGGCTGCGTCAGTAACAGTGATGCGATTCGCTTGCTTTCGAGAAGCAATAGAGAGCCGGCGGAAAGCTCGGCGTTATAGATGCTCATTTTTTTTGCTTCTATATTGGCGGCGGAGGCAGCATAAACGCTATCCACGTCGACCTCAGGTTTCCACCGCGGTTAAATGGGATGTTGCGCCGGGTTTGCACCACGGTAAGGTAGTTCTGCCCCTTGTGCAGGCTGGTATCGTCGATGGCAACGATCTTCACGGCGATCGTGTCGTCCAAGGCCGTGCACCTGTCTAGCTGATCTTGCCAAAGCGGTTGCACGCCATTCGCGGCACCTCGGCGTGCTGCCAAGTTTCGAACTGGCAGCAGTCCATATGCCGCCACGAGCGGCGCGGTCACATCATGGATGTGTTGCTTGGCCAAGCGCAACGCGGGCACAACTCACCCCCATGGCGCGCGCAGGGCTGCCCACGGAAAATGGCCTACGGCTGTTTGTATCTTGCCTCGGATAAAGCCAGTTACTGGCGGCTGCGCATTGACTCATGGGAATTGCTCCCCGTCGGATTCTCCGGCGGGGGCAACCGATTGTGAAGATGCGAATCAGCATGACGACACGCAGGGAGTTGATCGAGGCACGGCGGTTGCGATATCGCCGCGCAGCGTTCAGCGATCGGATCAAGATCCTGGCCGAGTTCGTGGCCTTGACCTGATCTCACCGCAAACACGCCATTCGCGTACTGCGCGACGAGTGCAGTTCGGCAACCGATGTGCGCCTGCGCAACCGCGTGTACGACGAGGCGATAGCCCAGGCAGTGACGGTGTTATGGGAAGCCGCCGATCGGGTATGCGGCAAGCGCCTAAAGTCGCTGATCCCGATGCTGGTCGATGCCATGGAGCGGCATGGCCATCTCGACCTGGACCCTGTCATCAAGACCAAGGTCTTGCAGGTCAGCGCGGCGACCATCGATCGCGTGCTGGCCGCCGCGCGGGCGCACATCGACGGACAACGCAAGCGGCGTAAGGGCGTGGGCGCGGCGATCCGCCGCAGCATCCCGGTGCGTACCTTCGCCGATTGGCTCGATCCGCCACCGATTAAGCGCTGCTTGCGCACCGCTCGCCGCCAGCAAACTCACCACAGACAGCACCGTAGCCGCTATCCTGCAGGCACTTAAGGCCCAAATCGCTCGCGCCATTCGGTCAATAATTGAAGCGGTTCGTTCCATTCCGGCTGTAGCTCAACTGCTTTTTCCAAATCGCCGACCCACGCGCTATGCAGCCGATATGGAATGCTTTCAAAGACTTTCTTTTCTATGAAATTTTTTACCTTCCAATGCGCTTCTCGCCATCTTGCGCGAAAGTAGTAAGGCGCGGCTTCGTTGCGATAGCGAGTTATCGCGAGTTCCAGATAGGTCTCTGCGTCATTGAAAGATTTGTAAGTGCGAGCATCCCCGGCTGCACAAAAAGCCAAGGCGCTTGCCGCAATTGGGCTGAGCCCCACGGGGGCTTCGGCAAACTCGTATAAATCAAAACCTGCTAATTCTACGATCGTTTCGATCAACTCGGCTAAACGTTCATATGGTTGAACATTTGGCCGAAAATCGGGCCTTTGCGGCAAACGATATAATGTGTTTCGTTCGAGGTCGCCAAATATTTGGCCCAGATATTGCCGGGCTTCTCGCCTGACTTTATCAATTACAGGCGGGTCTACGACATCACTTTTTGAAGCAAATGAAGTAATTCCCTTTGCTAGCACTACCCATTTCTCCAAAGAATAGAAATCAACGACTTTCACTGTCTCTAGCCGATTTGATAAGTTGCCAAAAGCCTTGCCTTCTTCTTTTTCGCCAAGACCAGCCACTAACAAAAGGGACCGGGCAGCATCAGACGCGCCAACAACCTCTGACGACCATGTCCGGGATTCGGTGGACCAACAATCTAGCGCAAGCAGAATATCTTGCCGGTATACGTCTTTCAGTTCTTCGCACAGCACGATGAGGCACTCGCGTGCAGATGGTCTCAACTCTGGGTTCGGTTGCAAACAACGTTCAATCAAACCGCGGAGAAGATAAGAACTGATGCCGTTGAGATCCCATTCACGGCGATTGGCCCTGCGAACCCATTCCCCATCAGACTTTATTGCCGCAGGAAGATTTTTAGAGGGGTGATGTCCCAACAGCAACTGGGCAACAATTACGCCCATTGAAAAGATGTCACTAGCCTGAGGAACTACTCGGCGACCTTCGTTACCAAGGCGCTCAGGAGCAGCATATTCCCGGGCCACCTTGTTGGTGAAACCCAAATCCCGCCAAGCGTCAGCCCACCCCAAGTCTGCAACCTTAATTAACCATGGGTACTCGCTGCAGGGCCAAGTAGTCCGATCTTTCCAGTTATGCGAAGTAGCGCTGTACAGTAGATTACTGGGTTTAAGGTCACCATGGCCCTCAAGACCGTTTTCATAAACGGTGGCATAACCCATTGAATGCTTGGGCAGCAGCTATCAATTTGGCTGCTTGATTATAAGAGCGGTTACCAACCCATTCTGCGAGGGAACCATCCATTTTCATCATCTTCATCACTGGCAGACGGACGGATGCCCTATCGTCATCGTGCACGTCAAGCAAATCGAAACCGCCTGCCGTCAGCACATTGTAATGACTCGGAAGTTCTAACCATTGGCGAAATTCTCGACGCAGATATTCCAAGTCAGCCTCAGTGGTTTGTTCCGTCAGGCGGTCTGGGTCCAGAGTTTTTACAGCTAACCACTGCGGGTCTATGTGTTGCCCAGAGCGACGCATGAACCAAACAACGCCGTACGTTCCGATTACTGGTTCTTCTGATAAAACCCACTCAGCAAAGTGCCGACTCATCCAGAACTTCAACTTCTGGATGCCAGTTTTGGGAATGTTGGTCGATTGACTCATACTTTCTGCTCCGAACCCGTCGTGCGAACGCCTGCTCCATAAAACACTCAGCGGAACTCACTAAATCGCGTACAGGAACTATAACTGCCCTTTTTTACGGATGTCGAGGGCCGTAGGGGGCCACTACAGCCCCCCTGAATTTCATTGGACCATGGCGCTGGCCCCTCGCTCAGAAACTTTCCTGCGGTGAAATCTCGAGCCTCTGGTCCGCCGGGCGTGAGCGACACCGAGCCGGGTGTCAGGGCCGCTTCGCATCCATGCGTCAGAGAAGGTTGAGGAACTTCGGGCACTCGTGGTCGCTGGTCATTCACCGACCCTCGTAACCTACCTCGAGCACAGTGGTCTGGAACTCGACGACATCTACACGGGTGGTCGCGGTTGGTCCGAGTTGTGTGAAGCGGCCGGCGTCGTGCTCGCTCTGCCCGGCCCACACGAGGTTGTTCTGCGCCGCGCGGTAGGTCGGCTTCTACACGTCGACGACAACGTACGTATCTCGGGCTATCGCTTATTGCTCGCGGCGGGGGCAGTGGATGGTGCGCCGCGTGTGCCGTTGTTGGACGAATTCGGCCGGCACCGGCGGGTCCAATAGCCGGGTCGATGAGTGATTGCCGCTGGCGCGCGCAGACGGCATAAAGATAGGGCAGCTGACGCTTACGAGGTCGTGTCTGAGACTGCTCAGTGGAGCGCTAGCGTGTCGCTGCGGACAGCTTTGGCAAGCAACGGCCGAGGTGAAGCTTGGGTCGCAATCTGCTTATCCGCATAGCAAGACAAGTAGACTATAGCTAGCGTAATTACCGGACCTCTAACCCGCATAAAGGGAGTCCCCTGTTCAACCGCGATGACCATCGCGATGGCGAGGTGGCTAGCGTTTCGCCGCCTATGCCACGATGGGCGGGCACATGGGCAATGTCGTGCCGCTCGAAGAAGTGCTGCACAGCGCACACTTCCGCGCCGCAGGCTGGCGCACCCCCAATCCCTGGCCGATCAAAGGAGAACAGCATGGATAGCACGCGTCGCGAAAGCCTCAAGGTGTTTGCCGCATTGGGCGCAATTGCACTGGGTGGCGCAGGCATGCGCGCTTGGGCAGCCCCGCTTAAACCCGGCGCGGACAGCGCGCTTATTGTCGTCGACGTGCAGAACTGCTTTGTCACCGGCGGCACGCTGCCCGTGAAAGGCGGCGAGGAAGTCGTCCCGGTCATCAACAATCTGGCCAAGCTTTTCGAGAACGTGGTCGTCACCCAGGACTGGCACACGCCCGGCCATGCCTCGTTCGCATCCAGCCACACGGGCAAGAAGCCGTTCGAGACCACCAAGCTCCGCTACGGCACGCAGGTCCTGTGGCCCGACCACTGCGTGCAGGGCTCGCAGGATGCGGCCGTCCACAGGGACATCGCCATCCCGCAGGCCCAACTCATCATCCGCAAGGGCTTCCACAAGGACACCGACAGCTACTCTGCGTTCATGGAAGCCGACGGCAAGACCAGCACGGGCCTCGGCGCCTACCTCAAGGCACGCGGCATCAAGGAGGTGTACGTGGCAGGCCTCGCCACCGACTTCTGCGTCGCATGGACTGCGCTCGACGCGCGCAAGGCCGGCTTCAAGGCCGCAGTCATTGAGGATGCGTCCCGCGGAATTGACCTGAACGGGTCGGTCGCCAAAGCGTGGGCGGACATGACCAAGGCCGGCGTGCGGCGCATCCAGTCGACCGACCTCGGATAAGTGTCCCGCGACCGTGCCCGCCTCGTCCCTGCGCTTCGCTGACGGCCGGCTGCACCTACAGCATGGCCCGTTCGACTGCATCGTCGAAGCCATCGTCGAAACCATCGGGGAGCGCGACGAGGTGGACACGGCCGATGCCCAGGCCACCCGCCGCTTCGAGGACATCCTGCCGACGCTGGTTGGAGAGCTTTCCGTGCTGCGCACCCCGCTCGGCGCGGCGCATCCGCTGGTACGCGGCCCGGTGGCCAAGAGGGTGGTGGCTGCGGTATGGCCGCATCGATGCGGCCGATATTCCAGGCTCACGTGAATGAAACTCGGGCCAGCCGAACTTCCACCGGGGCTCTATGAGTTACTCATCACGGAGGGACTCAAGAGCCGTCTCTCCGCGGTGGATGACCGACTACTCGAACAAGTCGCGATACATCGCGCCGAGGCACCGTCACGTTTTGC
>CANKAJ010000243.1 GCA_947479645.1 Betaproteobacteria bacterium
AGCGCCGACCTGGTCGCGCTGGGCCGGGAACTTCTGCACAATCCGAACTGGCCGCTGGATGCCGCGCAGAAGCTGGGTGCCGTGAAGTTTGATCACATTCCGAAAGGCTATGCCTACTTTCTGGAAAGGCGCGCAACCAGCGCCGAGATCAGGCCGTCAACCTGGCAAAAGGGACTGGGGGGCTAATCGCCGCGCCAGAACGGCGCGCTGTCGACAAAGCTCTGCCAGGTCTTCTCGGCGGAGCGCATGCGGACTTGGGCGCGGGCCATGGCCCATCCGAGCACGATCCCCTTGACGTGATTCTGTAGCGGGACTTCCGAGGCGGATTGAATCTCATTGAGCAGAATGGTCGTGGTCACAGTGTCATTCATTTCCCCCAGCACATCCTGCAGCCGTTCCACGGCCGACAGATATTTGCGCACGTTTCTGGCTGGATACAGCGACGCGAAAAACTGCGATGCATAGCGCAGTTTCTTGGCGGCAATGCGCACGGCATGACGCTCTTCCGGTGTCAGCGTGGCAATCGAATCGGTGTGCTTCCTGACTTTGCGGTGCAACCGCGAGAGTACGTCCGAGCCAAAGGCCTTCGCCGATTGCGCGCTGGCCGGCGTGTCGCGCGTCCCGGAAAAACCTGCTGGCGGTTCGGCATTTTCATGACGCCAATCGGGATTGGCCAGCCAGGCGCCAATATCCAGTAATACGCGTTGAAAGCGAGCCGAGCAGACAGCTTCGCGTGCCCGGGTGCGATTGCGCTGGCGCAATTCATCGGCCTGGCCGGCAAGCCAGGCGAGTCCGGCATCATCGGGAATGGCCGCTTGTATCATTGGCAGCGTGCGGGTGGAAAAGACATCCCAGTTGCGTGCACCATTGAGTTCCTGGCCCAGCCAGCGCAACTCCTGTTGCAGCCATTCAAGCGGGCCGGCGGCAAGCGCTGAAAAGACTTTCAGCGCCGCGCGCAGCCGGCGCGTCGCCACCCTGACCTGATGCACAAACTCGGGTTGGTCGGTCTCTTCGACGCCCTCGGCGTTGCGCTGCAGGTGAGCAACGCAATCCTGAATGACGATAACGCAGGCATCCGCGGCGGTGACCTTGTCCCGCAGCAGTACCGGCGAAGGCTTATTCGGCAAGAGCATGCCATTGTCCGCCAGTCGATAGCCGCGCTCGGCCTTGCTGACATTCGATACTCTGAGCGGAATGTCCTGTTGCAAAGCGCGTGCGATGTCGTAGAGGCGTGCGGGCGTGCCGGCCTTCAGCTCCAGTTCAACTTCGACGATCGGCAGGCAGTATTCACCCGAGCGAATTTCGCCGCGGTCGAGCGCAAATTCAACGATGTCGCCATCCGGCCATTCGAGCATGCGGCGTGAGCGGGAAAACCGGGTGGTGAACACCGGTTGCAGCGCGAGGCGCAGGTTCTCGTCGGCGAAGAGCTTGCGCAAGCCGGGATCCTGCAAATCGTCCAGACGAAGCGTGTCCGGCTGGGTCAGTTGTTCCCATTCCGGACGGTGATGCAATCCGGCGGTGACGTTGCCGGCCGTCTTGAGCGTCTGAATCCAGCGCTGGCCGACCTGTCGCAGTCGCAGCGCTGCCCTGCTTTTGTGCAAGTGCCGTTCAGGGGTGTCGTAATACACACTGAGCAAAGGCTGGGCGCGCAGCTTCTGCCGGGTGTGCGCTTTCAGCAGCGGATGGCGCCACAGCAGTCGGATATGGGCAGGGTCGATCAGCAGCTTGAGTTCGGTTTCGTTGGACATGATCTGAAGCAGTGGGGAACCCTTGCAGTCAATGCGCCGGCATGATTAAGTGTCAGAAGTTGATCAGTGAAATCTGGCCGTTCAGTCACATGTCAGCGGCAACCAGACTCCATCATATACTTCACCTGCCAAAACGAGGATGATCTTTTCATGACGCGCCTGCTCGAACCCCTGCACTTTCGCAACGGCCTATTGTCGCGCAACCGTATCGCGCTGGCGGCCATGACCAACAGTCAGAGTCACGCTGACGGCGTGCTCAGCGATGAGGAGTTGCACTGGCTGGCCCTGCGCTCCGAAGGCGGCTTCGGCATTGTGGCAACCTGCGCTGCGCATGTGTCGAAAAACGGGCAGGGCTGGCCCGGTGAACTGGGCATCTTTGATGACTGTCATCTGCCGGGTCTGAAACGGGTGGCCGAGGATACGCGCGAGCGTGGTGCGCTGCCGATGGTGCAGATTTTTCATGGCGGCTTGCGTGCCGACCGCTCGGTGTCGGGTGAGCGGCCCTGGAGCGCTAGTGAGGGCGCCCCCAACCAGGACGGGAGCGAGGGCGCGCGCGCGGCCACCGCAGCGGACATTCATGGCGTCATTTGCGACTTCGCCGATGCGGCGGCGCGGGCGCACGCGGCGGGGATGGCCGGCGTCGAGATCCATGGTGCCCATGGTTATCTGCTCACGCAGTTCTTGAGCCGGGTGGAAAACCGTCGCAATGACGGCTGGGGCGGTTCATTGGAAAATCGCGCGCGACTGATGCGCGAGGTGACGCGCGCGATCCGCTGCCGTGTGCCTGCATCATTTCTGGTCGGTGTGCGCATCTCCCCCGAGGACGCCGGCAATGCGCGCGGCCTTGATCTCGATGAAAACCTGCAACTGGCGCGCTGGTTGTGCGAGGACGGCATCGACTTCCTGCATCTGTCACTGTGGGATGCGTTCAGGAATACGCTGAAGCGGCCGGCCGAGCATGCGCTGACAATCTTTCGGGAGGTTGTTCCCAAGGACATCCCCCTCTTCACGGCCGGCAAGATCTGGACGCGTGAGGATGCCGAGCGCGTGCTCGATCTGGGCGCCGACGTCATTGCGCTGGGCCGCGCCGCCATCATCAATCCGGAGTGGCCCTTGGGTATTGCCGACCCGGGCTGGCAACCGCAACGTCCGCCGGTGTCCGCCACGCAGTTGCGCGAATGGGGGCTGCAACCGGTCTTCATCGATCGCATGCGCCTGCGGGAGAATTTCGTGTTGGAAGGATCGTGATATCAATAATCGCGAAATGTGCTTACATTAAAATATAGATTTTCAGTTGTGATAATAATAAATTTCCGGGATCTTGCAGTCCGGAAAATCAACAGGCATTGAGGGAGGAACACCATGCGACTCAGGGAGTTTGAAGAGAGCGAATTGACCGACGCCCAGCGGGCGGTTTATCGCAAGATTGTCAGCGGGCCCCGCGGGAGCGTGCGCGGACCCTTCAACGTCATGTTGCGCAGTCCCGAGATGGCCGACCGGGTGCAGCATCTGGGCGAGTACCTGCGTTTTGACACCGTGCTGTGCGAGCGCATCAATGAATTCGCCATCATCATCACCGCGCGCTACTGGAGTTCCGAGATTGAATGGGTCGGGCACAGCAAGCGCGCCATCGCGGCGGGTCTGAGCGCCGAGGTCGCCGCGCAACTGGCGCAAGGCAAACGACCTGTCGGCATGCAAGACGATGAGGCGGCCACGTATCAGTTCTGCACCGAATTGCACGAGAACAAGGAAGTCAGCGACGCCGCCTACAACGAAGCGCTCAAGCACTTCGGGGAACAGGGCGTAATGGACATGATTGGCGTGTCGGGTTATTACACGCTGGTTGCCATGGTGCTCAAGGTCAGCCAGAAGCCCTTGCCGGTCGGGACGCCGAATGCCCTGCCACCGCTGAAGTGAATGTTGCGGCAAGTTGTCGCCAACCACCGGGTCATGAATCAATACCAAGCGAAGGAGTTTTTTATGCATAAACGCGGCATCGTTCAACTGCTGACGTTCGTTCTCGCCAGCCTTGCAGCACCGGCCGGCATGGCGCAGCAGGGTACCTATCCGAGCAAGCCAGTCATGGTCATCATTCCCATCGCGCCCGGATCGGTCTCGGAGACGGAAGGCCGCATCCACATGACCAAGCTGAGCGAAAACCTGCGCCAGCAATTCGTTATCGACTTCAAGGCGGGCGCGGGCGGCATGATCGGGTCGGCCTATGTCGCCAAGGCGCCGCCGGATGGCTATACGCTGATGCTGGTGTCGGCCAGTTACAGCCTGATTGCGCTGCGTCCCGGCGATCTGCCGTTTGACCGCCTGAACGCGTTTGCGCCGGTGTCGCTCTTGAGCAAGCGCTGGGGCATGATGATGGTGCATCCGTCCATGCCATCGACGGCGGCCGAGTTTGTCGCCTATGTCAAAGCCAATCCGGACAAGGTCAATTACGGCAGTTCCGGCCAGGGCAGCCAGCAGCACCTGACCGGGGCCTGGATGTCGGTGATCAACAACATGCGCATGACCTATGTGCACTACAAGGGCGCCGGCCCCATTGTTCCGGACCTGCTGGCCGGGCGCGTGCATCTCACGCCGATGACGCTCACCTCGGCGCTGCCCTACATCAAGCAGGGCAAATTGAAATCGATCGGCCTGGCCAACCTGGAGCGCAGCCCGGCCTTTCCGGATATCCCGACGCTGGCCGAACAGGGCTGGAAGGACTTCGAGTATTCAAGCTGGCTGGGCGTGGTGGCGCCGGCGAAGACCCCGGCCGCCGTCGTCAATCTGCTCAGCGCGGAACTGGCCCGGGGCGTGAAGTCGCCCGACATCATCAAGCGCCTGTCCGATGAAACCCACCTCGTGGGGAGCACGCCAGAGCAGTTCGGCCGTCACGTCGGCATTGAAACCGAACGCTGGCGCAAGCTGATGAAGGAAACCGGCATCGTGCTGGAGGAGTAGGGGCAGGTCGGTTATTCTGGGAGCAGGCAATGCAGGCGGGTGGCCAGGAGGCAAACGTCGGGTCGATGTCCCGAGGGATGCGCGCGCATCGCCGATCGCATTACAGTTGGCCCGTGACGTAGAGATAGGCGAGGGCGGCTGCCCCCAGAATCAGCACATAGAGCATGCCGTTGCCGCCGGATGAAGACGCCAGCTTGAAGCGTTCATTCAGCGCGGGATTCCTGTCGAGATAGGCCTCGATGGCATCCTTGGATTCTTTCAGGCCCAGCCCGTTCTGCATGCGGGTGATCTTGATTGCCTCGATCTTGTTGCCGTGCTCCAGTGCCGCGATCGCATCGACGGGAATGATGATGTCCGCGTTACTCATGAAATGTCTCCCTGCAGGGATGGGTCAAGTCAGCAGCAGCCGCAACGGAATCATAGTCGATGTCACAAAGCCGTGCTTCTCGTAGAAGCGCCGGGCGGGCAAGTTGGAACGGTCGGTGTTCAGCGTGATGCGTTTGCATTCCTGTTCACGCGCAAACGCGATGGCATGCTTCAACAGCCGGGTGCCGATGCCGGCGCCGCGCCGCTCGGGCGACACCACCAGATCGTCCAGCAATGCCACCTTCGCCCCCAGCGCGGTCGACAGCGTGAACAGCAGGTTGACCATGCCCAGCACCTGATCGCCCTCGCGGGCCACCAG
>CANKAJ010000244.1 GCA_947479645.1 Betaproteobacteria bacterium
GATCCGGAGGTGCGCAAGAAGCTGCACCGGGAAATGATCGACTGGGTGGCTGACATCAAAGGCAACGCCATCCTCGGGCGCAACTGGCCCGACACCATCTGGGTGCAGAAGGTCATGCTGGCGAAGAACAAGGCCTTCGAAGGCAAGACCCTCCGCGAGCTGGCCGACGCGCAGGGCAAAGGGATCATAGACGCCTATCTCGATCTGATCGTCGAGGAAAAACTCGACACCGTATTCCTGCAGGGCATCCGCGGCTTCGAGCCGGAGGTGATGTCCCAGATCCTCAATTATCCCAACGCCTATATCGGCCTGTCCGACAGCGGCGCGCACGTGCAGTACCGCGGCGGTTACGGCTTCACCAGCATCCTGCTCGGTCACTGGGTGCGCAAGCACAAGATCATGTCGCTGGAGAAGGCAGTCAAGAAACTGACTTTCGACCTGACGCAGTTTTTCGGCATCTACGACCGCGGCCTGTTGCGCCCGGGCCTCGCCGCCGACATCGTCATTTTCGACCCGGACACCATTCGCGCACTGCCCGCGGAAAAAGTCACCGACCTGCCCGGCGGCGCCTGGCGCATGAAGGAACTGGCCGAAGGCGTGCACTACACCATCGTCAACGGCCAGGTGCTGATCGAGAACGGCAATCATACCGGCGCGCTGCCGGGGCGCGTGATCAGAAATTCGCTGTATCAGGAGAGGGCGCGGGCGTAGCCGTTTGTTGACTTTCTCCGTGATGCACCTGGATCTTGTCATCCTGAGCGCAGCGAAGGATCTGCTTGAGGGAAACTCCCTCTCATACTGGCGGCAAAATTTACGGGCGTTATAAAACGATAACAATATCCGTTAAATTACTTGTCATAAGTACATTTAAACAGTAAATCGATAATAATTATTTTTCGGCCAGTTCCGCGGCACCATGCCACTGCGCTGGCGCCGCTATTTCGACTGGCTGCGAATACGCTTGACGATATTGCCCCAGTTGGCGAGCTCCGATCGCACGAATTCACGCGCCTCCTCCGGCGTGCCCGGTAATGCCTCGGCGTTGATGGTCGCCAGCTGCTGGCGCGTTTCCGGCGTGTTGAGTGTGTCGGCCACCAATTTGTTGAAGCGCCTGATAATGGGCTGCGGCGTGCGCGCCGGCGCCAGCAGCACGTACCAGGAACTGATCTCGAATCCGGGAAAGCCCTGCTCGATCATGGTGGGAATGGCCGGCATCAGCGTAGACCGTCCGCGACCGGCAATCGCCAGCGCACGCAGGCGGCCCTGGCGCACCATGGGCAGGGCGGTGGTGCTGTCGAACATCGCCTGGATGCTTCCCACCAGCAAATCGTTAACGGCCGGCGCCGCGCCCTTGTACGGGCTGATGACGAAATCCACCCCGATCATTTTCTGAAACAGTTCGGCGGCCATGTGCGGAGACTGGCCCACCCCCGATGAACCGAAATTGATCGCCCCCGGTTTCGCCCGTATCAGTGCGACCAGTTCAGCCAGAGACTTTGCCGGCACATCATCGCGCACACTAAGCACAATCGGAATCGTCATCAACATGGAAACCGGGTCAAAGTCAGCGAGGATGTCGTAGCCGACGTCAGGCTCCGTGTGAGGCACGACGGCGACCGGGCCAGGGTTGCCCATGACAAAGGTGTAGCCGTCCGGCGCCGCCTGCGCCGCCATGCGCAAGCCGATCATGCCGCCCGCGCCGGGGCGCGGATCAGCCAGCAGCGGCTGCTTCAGTTCGGCCAGCACGCGCGCGCTGATCAGCCGGGTGGCCACGTCCCCGGAACCGCCGAGCGCCGACGGCACGATCACGCGGATCGGTTTTCCGGGCCAGTTCCCCTGCGCATGCGCATTGGATTGGACTACCGCAGACACACCCAGCATCAGGACGATCAGACCCGCATACCACCGCTTATGATTCACCACGCTCACCTCCGTTATCTGACCGACCACTCGAATTGTTCAACTGATGTGACCGAATAGAACAGCGCCTCACTTGAACACGGACGGCGTGCCTTCGGGGGGATTCACATGATGCGCCAGCAACGTCATGGCAAGCATGCTGTAGTAGCCCACGATGCCGGCCAGTTCCACCGCACCCGCCTTGCCGTATGCGTTCAGCACACGCTGGTAGCTGGTGTCCGAGACGCTGTGATTGCTGACCAGTTCGTGCGCGAAATCGTAGACCATAGCCTCGCGCTCGCCCATGTTTTCCGGCCGGCGCTGCTCGCGCAGGGCCTCAATGATGCCGTCGGCAAGACCGGCCTTTCTGGCGTGCTTTTCATGCGCATACCACTCGTACTGGCATTGAAAACGCCGCGCGACGATGAGGATGGTCAATTCCGACAGCAGCGGATCAAACGACGTGTTGTAGCGCAGGTACGCTCCCAGGTGCTGCAGCCGGTCGCACAATTCGGGCACATGCAGCAGCGCGAGAAACGGCCCCGCCACGCCGCCGCGCGGCGAATTGGCGATCTTGTCGTAGACGGCGCGCCCTTCGGGCGACAGGGTGGCGGGATCAGCAGGTGGCAATCGGCTCATTTAATGCTCCTTGTAAAAATGTGATCAGTTTCGTAATGTCAGAAAACGGTGATAAAGGACCAGATTCAAAATATACTCAAGCCACTCGGACTTGCATGCCAAGGTATTTCCAGCCCTCGGGTTTTGGGTACGGATAAGGTGCGTCCGTACCCAAAACCCGAGGCCGCAAGCGAAGCGCGCGAGGATCTCCGCTAAATCCTTGTAGTCAAACCCACAAGCGTCATTTTGCAACTGCTAAAGCGTCGTTCCGATGGCATGCCCCTCGGCAGTGGCTTCCATGACACTGCGCGCCACCTTGCAGTCGCCGATAAGGTGCACGACTATCCCGGCAGCGCGCAGCGGCGCCGCCAGTTCATCGTTCGGCGCGCGTGGCGTCGAATAGGCAAACAGGGCGACATTATCGATCGCCTGACGGGCGCCACCGAACACGCTGGCATATTCAAGCCGACGCCCATTGCGGAAGGCGTCCGTCAGCGTCGGTTCGACCAGGCAGCGCGCTTCGATTCCCTGCTCGTGAAAGCGACGCAGTATGCGAATGCGCGTCACCAGCGAAGCATCATCGGCGATGTGATGACGCGGCGTGAGCAGGATGACCTGATCAAACCGCTGGCGCAGCGCTTCGGCCGCCGCGTAGGTGCCATCGGTCTGGTCCATGTCGTAGATCACCGCGACGCCACCCTCACGTTCGTTCCTGCCAACCAGGGCGCGCATGGCGCTGCGCAGATCGGGGACCAGGCCCTGCGCTCTGTAGGCATCGGGCAGACACACCGGCCAGGTCATGGCGGACCCCGTGGCGAGCACCACGACCTCCGGCGCCAGGCCTTGTATGTCACTGGCCGTCGCGATGGCGCCCAGTTCAAAGCGCACACCGGCCTTTTTCGCCTGCGCAAACTGATAGTCATAAATACGCGACAGCGATTCGCCGGTGGGCAGCCCGGCGTGCAACCGTGTCTTGCCGCCCACTTCGCCGGAACGGCCAAAGACCGTCACGTCATGACCACGCGCCGCGGCAGTCCACGCCGCTTCCAGGCCGGCAATCCCGGCGCCGACGATCACCACGCGCTTCTTCACCGCCGCCGGCAGCGGCTTGTAGTCAACTTCATCCGGCAGCGAAACGCGCGGATTGTTTTCACAGGCAATCGGCGGCGTCTCAATGATGACTTTCCAGCAGGTATTGCATGACGTGCACAGGCGAATATCGCTGGCGCGCCCCGCCTTCGCCTTGAGCGGCCAGGCCGCATCGGCAATGAGCGCCCGACCGAGGCCGACCAGTTCGCTGTCACCGCCCGCGACGATAGCTTCGGCTTCATCCGGAGCGGTAATGCGCCCCAGCGCAATGACCGGCACCCCGGGCGTGGCCTTTCTCAACTGCCGAATCAAGCCAAGAAACGGCACACGGGGATAGCTGTCATCCGGAACCAGCATGTCCAGCGTGCGATGGTGCGTGCCTTGCGCATAGCACAGAAAATCCACCGAGACACTCGCCACCAGGTGCATGGCGATCTGCGCGGCCATGTCCGGCGTGATGCTGTCGGCGATGCCGTCGTCACCGGGCAGCTTGACGCCAAGAATGAAGTCACTGCCACAAGCCGAGCGAATAGCGGTAGCGAGTTCAACCAGAAAGCGAGCGCGCCCTTGCAGATCGCCGCCATACTCATCTTCGCGCCGGTTGGAGCGCGCCGACAGGAACTGGTGAAACAGATGTCCGTGACCGGCGGAGATTTCCACGCCAGAGAAACCGCAGCGCTTCAGGCGCGCAGCCGATTGCGCCGCGTTATCGATGAAGGTGCGGATCTCGTCCACGCTCATGACATGCGGCACCGTCCAGCTCAGGTCATCGGGCAGCGCCGAGGCGCCGATCGCCTTGTAGCTGCGCCCGTGCGCATGCCGCCCGCGGCCCGGGTCCTGCACCTGCGCGAGCAACCGGCAGTCTTCGCGCTCCACCGCGTCGGCCCAGCGCGACAGGTCATCGACCATGCTGTCGTTCCACGCGCACACGCGCGAATTGCCCTGATGCGGCGATATCACCACCGGCTCGGTGATCACCATGGCCGCGCCGCCGCGGGCGCGGTTGGCGTAATAATGAATCTGCCCTGCCTTCAGACCAGTTTCGGCGCCGAAATGAGGCGACACCGACACGTGCACGATGCGATTCTTCAGCCGCTTGCCGGCCAGCTCAAACGGCGAGAACAAATGGGGATACGCGCCAGCGCCATTCATGAACGTGATGTGCCCTTCTGGATGGGAATTCGAACAGGTGCCTCGCGCGTTCGCTACCGCAGGCGCTCGGCGATTGTTGGATTGATAGTGTCAGGAAGCCTTGTCCGCCAGCAGTTTCTTCCAGCGTTCGCTCTCGCTGCGCATGGTGCGGATGAATGCATCGCCGGGTACTACCCAGGTCGTGATGCCGATCGCGAGCAGCCTCTCTTTGGCATCGTCCTGCTCCAGCGCACGCGCCACCGCATTGGACCACGCCTTGATCATGTCCGGCGCCATGCCCTTGGGCGCAACCACCCCATGCCAGCTGACCGGGAAGCCCGGATAACCCAATTCATCAAATGTCGGTACATCCGGTGCCTGCGCGATGCGCTTGGAACCCACCACCGCCAGCGCCTTCATCTTCCCGGCGCGGATATGCGGCAGCGCCAGTGAATACGGATTGAACATGCCGCTGACCTGTCCGCCCAGCAGGTCGTTGAGCGCCGGATTGGAGCCCTTGTAGGGCACATGCAGCAGGTCGAGCTTGGTTGAATCCTTCAAGACCTCCACATAGCCGTGCAATATGCTGCC
>CANKAJ010000245.1 GCA_947479645.1 Betaproteobacteria bacterium
CGCCAGCTTGTCGACGGTGTAATTGTTGGTGGCCGTGGTAAAGCCGCCAAAGCTGTAGTTGTCGCGATCGGTGCCACTTAGCGTGCTGCCCACCGCCTGCTTGTAGGTGCCCGCATTGAGTTTGGTGTTGTTGCTGTTGTTGACCGGGTTGACAATGCTGGCCGTGCCCGCGTTCACATCTTCATTGCCGATCTTGTTGGTGAAGCTCACTGTTCCGGTGGGCGCATTGCTGCCGTAGGTGGTGTTCACCGCGCCGATCGACGCAGTCAATGCCAGCTTGTCAATCTGACCGATGGCACCGGATGCCGTTGTCAAAGTCGAATATCCATAGACCGGCTTGCCATTCGCATCCAATGTGTTGCCAACCCCAGGCCCTGTGGCGACAGCGATTCCATTCACCGTCACTGTTTTATTGACCCCAAAGTTCTTGTTGTCATACGTGCCACTGGTTGGATTATTCAATACCACGACGTCATTGTTGATGGCGCCACTGACCGCGTAATTAGCGGCACTGAGCGTGGCACTATCAAACCCGTCATAGGTCTTTTTAACGATGTTGGCCGGGGTCGGTGCGACCAGTGTCGGCGTGAGTTGAGGTGCGATGCTGTACAGCAAGCCGTTGCCACTGCCGGCAATAGTGGTGCTCTTCGTGGCTGCGTACTGCCGGAAGTCATAGGCAAGTGAGCCGACTGTGTCCAGCGTTGGGTCTTGCGTATAAATTAGCCAGCGTCCGCCCGGAGCGCTGAGCGACCCCGAAATATTGGTAAAGCTGCTGCCTGCCAGCGTCAGCGTGTTGCCGCCGCTGCTGCTCACCACAACCGGGCCGAGGAAGCTGCCGAGTTCGAGCGTGCCGGTATTGCTGATGTCGACCGCGCCGCTACCGTTATTGACGTTCCCGATGGTCAGTGTGCTGGTGTTGTTGGCCAGCCTGATGGCGCCGCCGTAAGTGGTGTTGCCGGCGGTGAAGCTGCCGACAGTGTTCGCGCCGGTCAGCGCGGTGCCGCTGACCGATTGTGTGGTCAGAGTACCGGTGGTGTTGATTCGACCAACACCGGAGCCGATATCACTCTCAAAGATATGTCCATTGGACGTGCTTGCCGTCAGGTTGACGTTACCTCCGTAGGCTGCGTTAACGACACCGCCAATTTTGAGAGCGCCGGCATTGGCAATGGTGATGCTGCCGCCATAGACTGTGTTGAGATTGCCCAGCACCAATTCGCTGGCGGTGTTGTGCGTGACTTCGATATTGCCGCCGCCGGTGTCGCTGGCATCAAGACGGCCAATGGCATTATTGCCGGTCAATGATGCGCCACTCGTGCTGACGAGCGTCAGCGATGGCCCCGTGACCGCTGCAGTCATCGCAATGCTGCCACTCGAATTCAACGTTGGAGCACTGGACGTGGGAATGGTGACGGTGCCGTTCCAGACCTGGTTGGCATTCTTGCCTGCGGTGGTGACATTGCCGTTGAGCAGGTAATTGCTGCCCGATGCGGTCTCCCAATTCACGCTATTGGCCAGCGTGATGTCGTTGGCATTTGCGCTGTAGGGAATGTTGCCAACGTTCAATCCGCCCACAGCCGCTGCCAGGAGGCTATTGGACAAGCCGGTTCCGCGCACCGACAGCGTGTTGGGGGTGATATCAAGGCCGGTTATGTTGCCGCCATTGCTGAGGCGCACGGCCCCGGCCGGGGTGGCGCTGTCAGTGAGATAGGCGAGCAGGGCATTGCCGGATGCGACGCTGCCCTGATCGAGCGCCTGGTAATAAGCGCCGTTGGCGCCGATGGACGAGGTCGTCAACGTATTCCCGCTCGCCACGGTCTGGACGGTCAAGCCGGCATTGATCGAGCCGGCACTGCCGGAGACGATCTGCGGCGCGTTCGGGAAGCGCCAGGTGAGGTAGGGATATGAAACGCCTTCGATGACGCCCCAGGTGCCGTCCATGTTCCAGCCGGTGTTTGCAAACGTGCTGGCGGTCTTCATTCCGTCAACTCCGCCAGCGCCTCCGTTGGTGGTCCGGCCGATTCCGCCACTACTGGAGCCGAGGCCAGAAGTGTCCATGTCCCAGAAGCTGCTGTAGACATTGCCATTATTGGATCCGATCAGGCCGCCGTAGGAACTGTTGCCCAAGACCCGACCAGCGCTGTATGAGGTTGAAATTGCCCCATTGAAGCTATGGTAGTTACCATCGGTAAAGATGTTGGAACCGACAAGGCCTCCCACTTCAGATGTTCCAGTGACCTCACCGGCGCTGTGGGAGTCGCTGATGGTTCCGGCATTGCTGCCCACCAGGCCGCCGACGCTGCTGCTGCCAATATTGCCGTCGACTTTGCCGGTGCTGTAAGACCTGGAAATTTCACCGGCGAAGAAATTTCCTTCGGCACCATCGGTGAAGATGTTGGATCCGACCAGGCCACCCACATTGGTTTGGCCGGTGATCTTGCCGGTGCTGTAGGACTCGTTCACGGTGCCGGCATTGGTGCCCACCAAGCCGCCAACGTTGGTGTTGCCGTCAACTCTTCCGGTGCTGTAAGACCGGAATATCTCGCCTGTCAGCGAACTGCCTTCACCGCCACTGGAATCAAAGTCATTGCGTCCAACCAGACCGCCTGTGTCTTCATTGCCACTGACATTGCCGGTGCTGAAAGAATTGTTGATGCTGCCGCTATTCCAGCCCACCAGACCGCCGACGGCATAGTCGCCGTTGACCGTGGCGGAACTGTGGGAATGCTCGATGTAACCCTCGTTGTAACCCACCAGGCCGCCGGTGCCGTCCCCGTCGTTCCCGGTAATGCCTGTCACGGTCCCCGAGGATGAAGACGTGCCGATGTAGCCATAGTTTTCCCCCACCAGTCCGCCGACACTGTAGAGTCCGCTGACCGTGGCGCTGCTGGAGGAGTTGGTGATATCACCATCACTGTCGTTTAACCCCACCAGCCCGCCGATGGTGTCTGCGTCGCCGGAGCCGGTAACCGAGAATGTTCCCTGCACCTTGACGTTGTTGATGGTGCCATTGTTATAACCGGCTAGTCCGCCCACATAGCTATTTCCCGTGACGCTGCCGCCGGACAGGGTCAGGTTGGAGACGCGGCCAGAGTAACCGATGGCGCTGAAGAGTCCGACGTAATAATCGTCCGGCCGGTTGATGGTCAGGTTGTTGATGGTGTGGCCGGCGCCGTCAAAATTGCCGAGGAATCCTTCGCCATCGCCGCCGATGGGGCCAAAGCCGGCGCTGCTCCACATGCCGGACGGGCGATAGGCCGGAAAGTCGATGTCGCGGCGCAAGGTGTAGCTGGCGTAGTTATCCATCACCATCAGTTGCAACTGATGGGCGTTGTGGATATTGGTGCTGAATTCCGATTGCAGGAACGGCCGGGTATTGCCGTCGCCCATGATCCAGGTGTTGTTGAAGTTCGCAAGGAAACCACCGCCCTCGCTCATTTCCACATTGCTTTGCTGCATGGATTGCGCGGTGGTCAGTCCGCCGACGTTTGACCAGATGCCGGTGTTGACGCCATAACCGTCCGTTGTCGCGCCGGTCGTCTCGTTATCCCAGAAGCTATTGCTGACCGTGCCGGCATTGCTTCCAACCAGGCCGCCGACATTGGTTGTCCCGGTCACAAGTCCGGTAGCGTAGGTATATTGAATGGTGCTGGCAGCGGTATTTTGAATGATGGTGCTGGCAGCGGTATTATTTCCCACCAGCCCGCCGACATTGGTCGTCCCGGTCACATCGCCGATGCTGTAGGCTTTTTCGATAGCGCCTTTATGGGTTCCGAAAAAGCCTGGATTGTCCTGATCTTCGGACCGGTCGCCATTGGTGCCGACCAAGCCTCCGACATTGGTAACCCCGGTCACATTGCCGCTGCTGTAGGCGTTCCCGATCAGGCCTAGGTTGGTGCCCACCAGTCCGCCGACATCGCTGTTGCCGCTGACCGTGCCCGACGCGTAACTGTTTGTGATGATCGCTTCATTGAGGCCGACCAGCCCGCCGACGGCGCTTGCCGACGTGTTGCCAAGGTTGACTGCGCCGGTAGCGTAGCTGTTCGTGATGGACCCGGAAATGGCGTATCCGACCAGTCCGCCGACCAGATAGGAACCGTTGACGGCGGCATCGCTGTAACTGTCAGCGATGTGGTGGAAGTTCAAGCCGACCAGTCCGCCGGTCGAATTGCCGGTGCCATTCACCACGCCGGTCGAGAAGCTGTTGTCGATGTAGCCGGAATTTTGGCCAACCAGGATGCCAGTATTGTGCTGCCCGGTAATGTCGGCGTTGATCACGCCGACATTGTTGACCGAGCCGGAGCCATTCACCCAGCCAAAAAGGCCGACGCGGTTGGCGTCGGGCCGGTTGATCTTGAGGCCGGATACCACGTGTCCACCGCCGTCGAATCGCCCGCCGAAAGAAACCGCGCTTGATTCGGCGCTATCGATAGTGCCGCCGCCGATGGGCTGGAAACCCGCGCCGCCGTTCCAGCTTGCTGTCTGGCTGGCATCGATGTCCTTGCCCAGCATGTAGGTGCCGCGGATATTATTGCTCACGTCGCGATTGGTGTTCACCGCCTGCAACTGGCGCGCATCGTTGACCAGCATGTAGGCGTTGAGATCTTCGGCGCTGACGTGGCTGGAGTAATCGGTTTCATTCACGTAGGTGGGGGACGCTGCACCCGAGCCGACCGGGTTGTAGTAGATGTTCACGGTCAACGCGTTGGCTTTGATGCCACTGGCGAAATCGACAGTCGCACAGGTCAAGGAGCCGGTGACGCAGGCAGCCAGGGCGTCGGCGCGCAGGTTGATTGTGTCGTTGGTATTGATGTCCTGTGCGACCAGGATGCCGCCCCGATTGGTCACGCTCACGTCGAGAGCGTTATCTCTGCCGTGTCCATTGTTGTCGATGCCAGTGAGGGTCAACAGGGCTGAGTCATTTCTAAATGCAATGCTGCCCTGTCCGCCATTGACCGCACTGAAGCTGGACACATTGTTGTTCGGGTTCTGCAGATCGATGCCGCCATAAGCGTTGACCTGCAGCGCGCTGGCGGTGATGGCGCCACTGTCTTCGTTCTGGATCACGGCTCCATACTGACTGGTTAGCGAAACGCTACCGGCGGCGCTGATGCGGTCTTCACCGACAAAAAATTCGTTCTGATTCCTGAAAGTGATGTTGCCGCTGCTGCTGGTGGCATTGAAGTCCGTGATGTTGTTATCACTGTCCAGCGTGATATTGCCGCTGGCAGTCGC
>CANKAJ010000246.1 GCA_947479645.1 Betaproteobacteria bacterium
ATTCCTGAGCACGCGCCCCGGTATGGCGCCGGTGTGCTCGCCATGATCGAGCAGCACTTCGCCATTGACCACGGTGTAGTGCACGCCCACCGACATCTCCTTCATGCGCCAGCCGCCGCCGGGCAGGTCATCCACGCGCTCCAGCGGCAGCGTGTCGATGGTGTCAGGATCGAATATCACGATATCCGCGGCCAGCCCCGGGCGCAACAGGCCGCGGTCATAGATGCCGAAGGTGTGCGCCTGGTCGAAGGTCATCTTCTTCACGGCCTGCTCGATCGACATGATCTTCTGCCGGCGCACCCAGTGCCCCAAGAGCACGCTGCTGTAGCCGTAACCCACGCGGTACTGCACGTGGGCGCCGCTGTCGGACAAGCCGATGATGGCATTGGGGTAGTTGAGGATCTGCGACATCACTTCGCGGTCGAAGCCCTGCACCCCCTGCAGGAAGGCGGTGTCGAGTTTTTCCTCGACCACCAGATCGAGGAAGGCGTCGATGACGCCCTTGCCCTGCATCGCGGCCAGTTCGCTCAATGACTTTCCTTCGAACTTCCGGTTCTTCTCCAGCACCACCTTTTGCACCCAGATGGTGTCGGGCCAGTTCCGGCCCAGGGTGCGATTGCCCTTGATCTCGGTCTTCATTTCGATCAGCTCCTCGTGGAGCTTTCTGCGTACCTCGGGATCCGCGTAGGAACGCAGCTTGGCGTCGTCGGGCGATAACAGGATGGGATGAAAACTCGGCACGCCGCGGAACACCTGGCAATTGTGCATGGTGAAGTCCGTGGTTACTGTCAGCGGGCAGGCATTGGGGATGGCGCGTATGCCCTTCTTCACGCTTTCGTCGATGCGCTTGATCTGGTCCTTCCAGGCGTCGGGCTTCTTCAGTTGATGCGCCAACTGGTTGTACACCACCACGCGGCCGGTCCGCTCGGAAATGCGGCTCATCAGGCCGTTTCTTTCCTCGACCTCCCGCCCCGACGCGGCTTCGATGACCCCGGTGCCCATTTCGCCCAGCACGTCGCTCAGGGCGAACACTTCATCCTCCTTGGCCCACGACGACGGGATCATCACGCCGTGCGGATCGTAGTGCCCCGGGCTCATGGAAAACGACAGTCCCAGTGCGCCGGCCTGCATGCCCTCGCGCACCGCGTCGCGCATCTGTTCGATTTCATCGCTGGTGGGCTCGCGGCTCTGGCTGTCCTTGCCCATCACGTAGTGGCGCACCGGCGAGTGGCCGATGAGCACGCCGGCATTGACGCCCAGGCGCTGGTCGATGGTGTCCAGGTATTCGCCCATGGTCTCCCAGGTCACATCGACCGTATCCAGCACCTGCATCGGGATGGCTTCAACGTAGGACAGGAACTCCTTGGCCCGCAATGAATCGCCCTTGCGCACCGGCGCCAGACCGAGCGAGCAGTTGCCGAAGATCACCGTGGTGGCGCCGTGATAGCAGGAATAGGTGCACAGCGGATCCCAGGTGACCTGCGCATCAAAATGGCAATGCGAGTCGATGAAGCCCGGCGCGACCACCAGGCCGTCGGCATCGATGGTCTGCTTGGCCGTCCCGCGCAGTTTGCCGATCTCGGCGATCTTGCCATTGCGGATGCCGATATCGCCGTGGAAGGCCGGCATGCCCGAGCCATCGATGACACGGCCATTCTTGATCAACAGGTCATAGGTCATTTCTCTCTCCTTGATTGGATGCGGATTGCTGCAATGGCTGTTGCAATTTCTGCGCTGCATATACATCGGCACCGTCGCGCCGGCGCTGCCAATCTAATTGCCCAGCGTGATGCCTGATTCCTTGACGATCTTCCTGTAGCGGGAGATTTCGGTGGCGATGACGTTCTGGAATTGCGCCGGCGTGCTGCCCACCATGAAGCCGCCGTCGGCTTCGATGCGCTTGATTACGTCAGGCAGTTTGGCAATCCGGATCAGTTCGCCGGCCAGTTTGTCGATGACCGCTGGCGGCACCCTGGACGGCGCGATGATGCCGAACAGGCTGGCGTAGTCGTACTCGGGCACGCCCTGCTCGGCGGCAGTCAGCGCGCCGGGCAGCAGCGGGCTGCGTGTGCCATTGGCAATGCCCAGCAGTTTGAGTTTGCCCGATTTCAGATGCGGCAGCGCGCTCAGCCCGGTGCCGAGGAAGATGTCGGTGCGGCCGGCCAGCAAATCATTCAGGTTGAGCGCCGTGGCCTTGTAATGCACGAACGTGACCTTGGTGTTCACCAGGCTGTGGAACCACGCGCCATTCAGATGCGGCGAACTGCCGATGCCCGGCGTGCCCAGGTTGATCTTGCCCGGGTTGGCTTTGGTGTAGGCGACATATTCCGGGATGTTGTTGAAGGGCAAGGCCGGATAGGCCGCGAACACGGTGGTGCGCTGACTCATCAGCGAGATCGGCGAAAAATCCTTGATCGGATCGAAGGGCAGATCCGGATTCAGCGCCGCGACGGCGGTCAGGCTGCCGCTGGTGGCCAGCAGCGTGTAGCCATCCGGCGCGGATTTGCCCACGTAGGCTGCGCCGCTGAGGCCACCTGCACCCGGTTTGTAATCGGTGACGACGGACTGGCCGAACGCCTGGGTGAGGTTCTGCGCATACAGACGCGTTTCAATATCACTGGAGGCACCCGGCCCGAACGGCACGACGATGGTGACTGGGCGGGTCGGATAGTTCTGGGCATGCGCGACAGGCGTGGCAGCGGCGAGGCTCAAAAGCGCCGACGCGCACAAACCGGACATACCTGTGCCAGATGACGCAACGCGCATGACCGCCCCCCCTTTGAAGTCGAATCACTGCAGTAATGAGAATGATAATACCTGCTTTTGGCGTGATGGGATGTACGGGCATATCCGAGCCGGGGCGATATCAAATACACTGCGCCCGAGAACCACCATCAGGGGGGGGCGCATGATGAAGATTCGCGAAGCGGCAGCGCGCATGGGGGCCGAGATCAGTGCGGTGGATATCAGGCAGATGGATGACGCCACCTTTCGTGCCATGTACCAGGCGTTCATCGACAAGGGCGTGCTGGTGGTGCGCGGTCAGCAACTGGAGATTCCCGACTGGCTGGCGTTCTGCCGGCGCTTTGGCCGGTTGCGACCCCATATCAACAAATCGCGGCGACACCCGGATTATCCGGATCTGCTGATGCTGGATAACCTGGCTACTGACGGAAAGCCGGCTGACCCGCGTATGGTTAAGGGCGGCGCGGTGTGGCACAGCGACCTTGGATACGAAAAGGAACCGGCCAAGGCCACCGGCTTGTATGCCATACATCTGCCGAGCGCCGGTGGAGATACGCTGTTCAAGAACATGTACCTCGCCTATGACGAGTTACCCGGGCATTTGAAGCGGCGTATCGAGGGCAGGCAGGCCCTGTTCAATTACGGCGGCCGTACCAAAAAGAATCTGCATCTGCTGGACAAGTCCGAGCACGACCGTCCGCCGGCCGTGCATAACCTGGTCAGGGTGCATCCGGAAACGGGACGCAAGGCTCTCTATCCGAGTCCGAATCAGATTCTGGGCATCGTCGGCATGAGCGCCGACGAGAGCACGCAACTGCTGGATGAACTGCTGAGCTATGTGACCGAATCGGACGTTGATTACCGTCATCAATGGCAATACGGCGATGTGGTGATCTGGGACAACCGCTGCGTGCTGCATCGCGCCACCGGGGATTACCCGGTGCACGAGCGCAGGCTGCATTGGCGCGCAACAATCATGCATGAGGCTGCGGTCGGCGCAGCCGCGCTCCCTTCATGACTGCCTGAAGAAGCGCGCTGGTATTGCCTCTTCGGGCATCGTTCCCGGCGTCGTGCGGCGATTGGTCGCACTCAATTTCATCGGGATGATCCGCCTGCCGCTATCAGGCGCGTGGTTATCGTCGGAAAGACTCCAGTGCCTGCGACTGGTCTTGACGACGGACAGCACGTTTTCGCTGGGCAAATCCTTTTTGAACGTCATGGTGACCTCCCGTGTGTTGTTAGCAGCAGCACTGTAGGCCAGTGCTGTGACGTTATTGTGAATGGCTGCGGCTCTGTGAAACAGGATCGGAAGCGCCCGCTGAATAGGCCAGGTCGAGTTTTTCAAGATCGTCACTTCTGACGAACAGGAATTCGCATAGCGAGCAGTGGCGCGTTCTGGCAACGCCAGCTGGACTGGTAATGAGCCCGTGGGGCAGGGACGATTGAATGTCGGTCTGGCATCTGGGGCATTGCATGGCAACGCAGGTCAGTTGTTATTTCTCATCGCGCCGAGTGCGGCGCTTACCAACGGAGCATTCGAACATGAACAAGGATCAGGTCAAGGGCACGGCGAAGGACATTGCAGGCAAAGTCCAGGAACAAACCGGCAAATTGCCGGGCAGCAAGGAGCAGCAGATCAAGGGGTTGTCAAAACAGATATCCGGGCAGGCGCAAAAAGGGGTCGGTGACGTCAAGGAAGCGATTGAGGATCTGAAGCGCTGATGCGAATCGTTGCAATGGCCTTGCTGCTCCCGCTCGCGGCGTGCGCAACGCCGGCGCAGTATGTCGAGTAGTTCTCCGCTTACATCGCGGAGAACTACGGGCCGCTGTGCGCGAAGCTGGGTTACCAGCCTGACACCGAGGGATACCGCAACTGCATGGTGTCGATGTACAACACCGACCAGACGCGTTTCAACGACTCGCCGTGGGGGCGGTTCAGGCGCTGAGCTTCGTAGACTTGACCTAACCTCAGTCGAACTTCACCCCCGCGTCCTTCGTCAGCTTGGCCCACTTCTTGATTTCCGCGGCGATGAACGCTGAAGTCTGGGCCGGTGTTGCACCGGCATCGCTGATGTAACCGTCCTTGTCCAGCGAGGCCTTGACTGCAGGCAGCGTCATGGCGGTGTTGAGCGCGCGGTTCATGCTGTCGATATTTGCCGCCGGCGTGCCGGCGCGCGTGACCATGGCGTACCACGCGCCCGAGGTGAAGCCTGCATAGCCCGATTCCGAAATCGTGGGCAGGTCGGGGAAGGTCGGCAGTCGCTTTTCGGAGGTCGCCGCCAGCACCTTGAGTTTGCCGGCCTTCACCAGTCCCTG
>CANKAJ010000247.1 GCA_947479645.1 Betaproteobacteria bacterium
ACGGGCAACATCGCCGCCCAACTCATCTCACGCCATTGGGTCATCGCTGATAGCAACAGCAAGGTGCAGGAAGTACGCGGATTGGGGGTAGTCGGCGCTCAGCCACTGCTCAAACCGGATGAGACTTTCGAATACACCAGCGGCACGGCCTTAGCAACGCCAGTGGGAACCATGCATGGCAGCTACCAGATGGTTGCCGAAGACGGCACCCAGTTCGAAGCCCCCATCGCGGAGTTCACACTTTCCGTCCCGCGCGTCCTGCACTGAGTCAGGGTGCGACGCCTGGCCAGCGGCAAGAGAACCGATTCATTTCTTGCGCGGCCAGGTCCACCAGATGATGAATATCAATAACCCCAGCGCCAATGCGCCTTCCAGCAGAAAAATCCAGAATCCCGATTCCATGTTCGCGCCCATTGAATAAGCACGTCATCATAAGGCAACGGAACAAGATGCACGGCTTGCGCAGGTACATTCTCGGGCTGGTCTTTGCTGTCACCGGCTGCGCGACCACAGCACCGCCACCAGCCACTGTGCCGCCGGCGGTCTCAATCGCGACTCCAGTCGTCGCGGCGCAGTGTCCGGCTCCGCCAGCCTGCCCCGCCTGCACGCTTTGTCCCGTGCCCAAGCCCGAGCCGCCTGTTGCAAAGGCTCCGATATTGGAAGCGGTGGAATTCGATCAACTGCCCGGCTGGCAGTCGGACAATCTCGATGCGGTATGGAGCGCCTTTCGTGCCTCCTGCCAGGCGCTACGTTTTCAACCTGCCTGGCGCCCGGCCTGCGCCGAAGGGGCTAAGTTGGATCGCCCTGATGGCACCGCAGTACGCCATTATTTCGAGACGCAATTCCGCCCGTATCGCGTGGCAAACACGAGCGGGGTAACGCAGGGCCTGGCGACGGGATATTACGAACCGCTGCTGCGCGGCAGTCGCACGCGTCGCCCACCATTTCTATCACCGCTCTACGCCCCGCCTGATGACCTGCTGACGATTGACCTCTCCGCTGTGAATCCGGACCTGAAGAATCGGCGCTTGCGCGGTCGTCTCGATGGGCGACGAGTCGTTCCCTACTGGTCAAGAGCTGAAATCGAGCGCGGCCTGGCATCGGTCTCGGGCAAGGAATTGCTCTGGGTAGATGACCCCATTGATGCTTTCTTTCTTGAGATCCAGGGTTCCGGACGGGTGCAACTCGATAATGGAGAGACCGTGCGCCTGAACTATCTGGACCAGAACGGACATCCTTATCAGTCCATCGGACGGTGGTTGATTGACCAAGGGGAACTCAAGGCCAATGAAGCTTCCATGCAGGGAATTACCGCCTGGACACGCGCCAATCCGGGTCGTGTAACAGAATTGCTCAGTCAGAATCCCAGCTATGTGTTCTTTCGTGAACTACCGATTGGGGATCCCAAAGCCGGACCTCCTGGCGCGCTGGGAGTGCCGCTCACCCCGGAACGATCTATCGCCGTCGACCCAGCATTTGTGCCGCTGGGTGCGCCCGTATTTGTTGCCACTACCTTTCCAAACAGTGACAAGCCTCTGGAACGACTGGTCATGGCACAGGATACCGGCGGCGCGATACGCGGCCCGGTCCGGGCCGATTACTTCTGGGGCTTTGGCGCCGATGCCGGCGCGCAGGCGGGCCGGATGCGCCAGAACCTGCGCATGTGGGTGCTATTGCCGAAAGACTACCCGATCAATCGAAATTAGCAATTTCGACGACATGTACCCGTCAATAGACTTATTCAACAATTATTATTATCAAAACAGGGGCCGTTACTGACTCTTTTCCGCTTCGTCCATGGCACGCTGCACATCCTCAAATCGCGCGCCAACCACGCGGATGCCGCTGCTGACATAAGTGACTGGCGTTGCCTGAACCCCCAGTTTCTCACCCAACGCAATCCATTTGTCGACCGGCGCGGTGCAAGTCGACAGCGCTGCCGGCTGCCGATTGCGCAACATCCAATCGAGGTAGGCCTTGCTACGGTCCGGAGAACACCAGATGCGCGTGGACATTGCCGGCGACTCGTCCTTACGCAGAATCGGGTAGAGAAATGTATAGATGGTGACATCGTCCAGCTTGTTGATACTTTGATCAAGCTGCTTGCAGTAAGGGCAAAACGGATCGGAAAACACGGCCACGACCCGCTTGCCGTTGCCTCTCACCTGTTTGATGGCGAGCTCCAGGGGAAGATCATCAAACTTGATTGCAGTAAGGCGGTCCAGACGCTCCTGTGTCAGATTGCGCCGGTTCTTCAGATCAAACACGTGTCCGCTGAAAAGATAGGCTGCTGTCGCATCCGTGTACACGATTTCACGCTCACTGGCCATGACAACGACCTCGTACATGCCCAGATAAGTCGTCTTTTTGACGCTCTCGACCTTGAGACCATAACGCGCCTCGACCGCGCGTTTGATCTGCGCCTCCTGCGCCGATGCAGCCGTCACGGCCAAAGCCAGGAAGCCGATAACAACCGCAGAAATCCATTTTCGAACGCAGAAATGCATCAAGACCTCTTGTACAGAATTTGTGTTGTTGTGGAACCGATTTGGAACTTATCCAAGCGCATGCTTTACCAACAGCATTTTCAAGACCTGCATCCGATCAACGAAGTTCAATCCCAGATTACGCACTGCTCCGAGTCCCGGCTTGCCCGCCAGAAAGAGCCGCTCCAGGCCATGGGTAGCCCAACGCATGGCCAGTATATCCTCCGCGCGAGCGCGTTCGAAGCGGCGCAATAGCAGACGATCGCCAACATCGCGGCCCGGTCGCACCGACAACAACACCTTGGCCAGTTCTGCAGCATCACCAAATCCGAGATTCACGCCCTGTCCAGCCAGCGGATGAACAACGTGCGCTGCGTCACCGATCAAGGCAACGCGTTGCGCCACCATGCTGGAGACTGTCATCCGAGCCAGCGGAAATGCCGCCGGCGCCGTAATAAGCTTGAGTTGTCCCAGTGTATTTGCGCCGGCATCGGCGACGCATTGGCACAGTGCATCCGGTGGCATCACCAGAAGTTCCTGCGCATGTGCCTCGGAAGTTGACCACACCATGGAAATGCGATTCTCCGGTAGTGGAAGCCATGCCAGCACGCCATCCTGCCGGAACCACTGAAATGCCGTACCCCGATGTGGCCGTTCACAGTAAAAATTGGCAACAACACCGAGTTGCCCATAGGGCTTGCGGTCCGCACGGATACTCGCCTGATCGCGAACAAAGGATTGGGCACCATCGGCACCCACGACGAGGCGCGCATCAACCGAGCGGCCCGAGTCAAGAGACAGTCGAGCGGCAGACTCCGACAACTCCAGGCGCTCCGGTATCGCCGGGCACACCAACGTGAGGTTGGGCTGTCGCTCCATCACGGACCAAAGTGCGCGCGCAAGGGCTCCAGACTCCACAATCCAGGCCAGCGATTCAACACCGGCCTCGTAAGCCGAAAATTCAATGCGGGACCTGCGATCACCAAAAACGGTCATTTGCTGAACGCTCGCCATCCGAGCCGGGTCAAGCCGCCCCCAGACACCGATCGTATCGAGAAAAGCCCGATTGGCCGGCGATATGGCGTATATGCGGGAATCCCAGTCTGCAGGCGCCGCCGCCACCGGCGGCTTGGCTTCGACCAGCGCCACACGCAGGGACGCTCCGCCCATGGCGACCGCCAGACTGGCGCCCACCAACCCGGCACCAACGATCAGGACATCCGTAAGCATTTCTGATTGCATGTCGCCATTCTACGATGGCGCAGGGTCGCATAGATCCTGAGGCTTTTAGCCGACGCTCACCGCAAACCTGCATTTACCTGCAAAGCTGCATTTACCTTGACAAGGATCAGCGATAAAACGGACAATTCACGGCTTCCTTGGCGAATTAGCTCAGTCGGTTAGAGCGACGGAATCATAATCCGCAGGTCCGGGGTTCGAATCCCTGATTCGCCACCAGAACTCCCAAGACCCTGATTTAATAGTCAGGGTCTTTTTTTGCGCCTTTTGGTAAGCTGGCGGCACTGACGCATGAAATGTCGCCACCTTTATGAAGTCTGGCGGAGCCTTCTGCCAACTGATCTGAAACCGGAATAAATACCGCATTTGCAAATGTGCCCTGCCATCGTTTTCAATAGAGGGCTAATGCCCCCCCGATGCAGCGTCTTTGTCAGGGTCTGCAGGCAGACTTGGATCCAACTGAAGTGAGCGCAGATGTGAAGAAAGTATTGAACGTAGGCGGTAACAACAAGGCAATTGCGCTGCCAGACATCTACAGCGGTTGGGAGCATGTGTTGCTGGACATTGATCCCAAGGGCAATCCTGATGTGGTCTGCGACGCCCGCGAACTGACGACGCTGCCCCCATCTGAATACGACTCGGTCTATTGTTCGCACAATCTGGAGCACTATTACCGTCACGATGCAGTCAAGGTGCTCCTCGGATTCAGGCATGTGCTGAAACCCACCGGGTTTGCCTATATTCGCGTTCCCGATATGGGTGAAATGATGCAGATCGTCGTCAAGCAAAATCTGGATATTGATGACGTCCTTTATCAATCACAGGCCGGACCCATTTCTGTCCAGGACATGATTTACGGCTGGGGTGTGGAAATTGAGCGCAGTGGCAACGATTTTTTTGCGCATAAGCTTGGATTTACCCTGAAGTCCCTAGGGGCAATTCTGAAAAGATGCGGGTTCCCCCATATTTATGCCGGCTCCGGCAGGCTTGAAATTGCTGCGTTCGCATTCACCCAGAAACCTGATCCAGAAACCAAGGCCTTGCTGGGATTTCCGGACCTCTGACATAACGCGGATTTGGTCACGAGTTGCGGAACAATACTTGCACACGACATTTGTCGAACCACCCTCCGGGTTTGTCCCTCTAGGTTTGACATGCATCCACACCCAAATAACCCTCAGGCACTGAACCTGGACATCTGAATTCTCTGATCTTCCCTCTGAAGCAGTTCTGGCTTTGACAATGCTGGGGGTGAATGGCACATTCTGGCGTCTCCAGAAACGGATTTTCCAAGGCAGCTCA
>CANKAJ010000248.1 GCA_947479645.1 Betaproteobacteria bacterium
CGTCGCGTTCCGCTGGTGTGGGAGCCGGAGCACTACATGATTGCCATCACCGGTGATCCGCTTCGAACGAATGCTTACGTGTTTGCCCATAACGGCTATCTGGGATTTCCGACAACCAGAAAGATTGACGTAAGCACGTTGTCCGGCAGGTAGTGCGATGGCCAGGTTGGACATCTGGCTGAAGTCGGCAAATAAAGAATTTGAGATAAATAGCCGCCTCGTTCCTGCAAGGGAATCCAGCGTTTTGGAGCGTATTGAATGAAGCAAGCAGGTGCATTGGGCGGTATCCGGGTATTGGATTTTGGGCAGTACATTGCAGGGCCGATGGCGGCCATGTTTCTGGGAGACCAGGGTGCCGATGTCATTCGTATCGATCCGCCCGGCGGACCGCGCTTTGACACACCGGCCAACGCCACCTGGAACCGGGGCAAGCGCAGCATCGTCCTCGATCTGAAAAATCCCGATGATCTGAGGACGGCACTTGACCTGGTCGATAGGGCTGATGTGATGATCGAGAACTTCAGGCCGGGCGTTATGCAGCGCCTGGGATTGGGGCGTGCTGAAATGACCTCGCGCAATCCGCGCCTCGTCTACTGTTCCATTCCCGGATTTGCGTCGAATGATCCAAGGGCTGGCATGCAGGCATGGGAAGGCGTGCTGGCAGCGGCGACGGCCTGTTACGCGCCGGATCCAGTTGCGAAAACCGGGCGACCGATTTACACGGCGATTCCTTATCCTTCCTGCTTTGGTGCGTTTCTGGCGGTGACGAGCATTGCGATGGCGCTCAATGCCAGGGAGCGCGATGGGCGTGGGCAGGGCATGGAAGTCGCCATGTTCAATGCCATGTTCAGTGCCGTGAGCAATCGCGCCATGAAAGTCTGGGACGGACCGAAGTTTCATGCCTTGCCCAAAGGCCATCATCTGCTGTGCAAGGACAATCAGTGGCTGATGTACATGCCGGGTGACAAGCATATGGCGAAGCTGCTGGATTGGCTGGGTCTGGATGATCTGAAAGGGGTAAAGCTGCCACCGAAGGAATTGACGCAACGGCTGGTCGAGCCATTTCGCCATCGCACCGCGGCCGATTGGGAAAAAATCCTGGGTGAGCTTGGCATGGAAGGCGTTCCCTGTTCTACCAGTGCGCAGTGGCTGCATCACCCGCAAGCCGAAGCGACCAAAATCATCGAGGAGTATGAAGATCCGGTGCTGGGTCGCTTTCGCGGTCCCGGCATCAATGTGCGTCTGTCCGAAACACCGGGATTTGTGCGCTCACCTCGGCACCTGCCCGATGCGGATCGCGCAGAGATTTTGCAGGATCTCAAGCGGGTGAAAGAGGCTACAACACCGCTCGGCGCGGAGGACATGCGTGGTGCACTGAGCGGCGTGAAAGTGCTTGACCTGTGCCTGTTCATCGCCGGTCCCACCTGCGGTCGCACGCTGGCCGAATTTGGTGCCGACGTGATCAAGATCGACAGTCCGCACCGCAATCCGGTCAACTGGCATTTTGACGTCAATCGCGGCAAGCGCACTTTCCTGCTCGATCTCAAACAGCCCGAGGGCCTGGCGATTTTCTGGAAGCTGGTGGACCAGGCCGATGTAGTGCTGCAGAACCTGCGCAAGGGCGCCGCTGAAAAAATCGGCATCGGCTACGAGCAGATCCGGGCGCGGCGGCCGGACATTGTCTACTGCTCCATTAATGCCTATGGCCAATCGGGGCCGTACTCGCATATGCCCGGCGTCGAAGTTATCGCACAGGCCATGACCGGCATGCAGACGCGTTTCGGCGGCGAGAAGCCGGCCATCAATCCGTTCAATGCCTGCGACTTTGGCTCCGGACTGTTGAGCGCCTACGGCATTGCGCTGGCGCTGCTGCACCGGCGGCGAACCGGCCAGGGCCAGCATGTGGACAACGCCTTGCTCTTTACCGCAAGCATGCTGCAATCGCCCTTCCTGCAGGAGTACGCAGGCAAGCAGTGGAATGAAGTGTCGGGCCTGGATGCATTGGGAACGGGGCCGCTCAATCGCGCTTATGAAGCGGCAGACGGCTGGTTTTTCCTGTGCGCGCAACCGGACGAACTGCAACGATGCGAGGGGCTTGCCGACATTGCCGGTATGACCGGCGATGCGCTGGTGCAAGCCTTGGAGTCGCGCTTTCGTGCCAGGTCAGCCAGCCACTGGGTCGGCGCACTGGTTAAGGCAGGCTGTGCCGCCCAGCGCATTGTCAACGATATTCCCGACCTGATGGACGATCCGGTCGTGCGCGCGCACGGATTGAGCATCACACGCTTCCATGAGGATGTCGGCGCCGTGACCACCACGGGTCCAGGTGCGAGGCTGGCACGCACACCTGTGACAGTTGGGCGTGCATCGCCACGGCCGGGAACCGATGCCTCCAGCATTCTGGCGGAAATCGGCATGCAAGGCGAAATGGAGCGGCTGGTTCGCGATCGCGTGGTTGTGGTGGAGGGTATACGTGGGAGTACGGCGGCAGGGTAGGCGTTATCAGTTTGGAGCGACCTCACCAAGCCGATTACCAAAACGTTGAATGAGTCGTTGCGGGAACGCTGACCGGCATCCTTCATTCTTCGGATTTGATGTTCTTTTCCTGTATGACTTTCCGCCAGCGCACGATCTCGCTAAGGACTTTCTTGCGGAAGGCCTCTGGGGAACTGGCGACGATGTAGGTGCCTTGCGCATCGAGCTTGTTCGCCACCTCCGGCGCACGCGCCGCCGCGCCGATTTCGCTGCTAAGCCGGTTGACAATGGCGGCAGGCGTGCCGGCGGGCGCGAATACACCGAGCCAGGTCGGATAGTCAATGTCGATACCCATTTCCATCGCCGTTTTCAGTTCGGGATAGATCTTGGACCGTACGGCATTGAGGGCTGCGATGGGCCGCAGCTTGCCGGCTTTGATGGCCGGTTGTGCCACGAAGATGGTTCCGGCCGAAAGGTGGTTGCGGCCGGCGATCAGGTCGATCTGGCCCTGGGATACGCCCTTGTAATGCACGGGCGTGATCGCAATGCCGAGGGTTGACGATACCAACGCGCAGACGATATGGGTGATGCCGCCGGCACCGGCCGTGCCGCAGTTCAGCTGGCCGGGATTGGCCTTGCCATGAGCGACCAGGTCAGGAACGGTATGCACGTTGGGCAACGCCACGGTGCTGACCATCAGGATGGTGTAGCGCTCGGTCACCTGTGTCACGGGCTCGAAGCTTTTGGGCACTTCATACGGGAGGTCGGTATAGAAATTTGGATGGATGGTGATGCCGCCATTGGTCAGCAGCAGGGTGTAGCCATCCGGGGCCGATTTGGCAACGAAGGCCGTACCGATGGTGGTTGCCGCACCGGGCCTGAAGTCAAACACAAAGGATTGCTTCATGCTTTCCTGCAATCGGGGCAAAAACTGGCGAAACTCGGTGTCCGTGGAGGCGCCTGATGCCAGCGGCACGACCAGTGAGATCGGCCTGGACGGGTAGGGGAGCGGAGCGACGTTTTGTCCCATGACCAAACCAGGGCATAGCAGCATGGCGATGAACGTCAGTAATTTGCGTGCATTCGATTCCGGCATAGCAGCTTCCTTTGACCGACTGGCGGAGCGGCAATTGTAGTCAGCATGACAACCGTGTGCTCGGGATTTGCGCGGAAATACCGTATCATGCCTCGCAGATTGCGCATTGGCGCGGTTCTTCAGGAATTGGGAGGGTATGGGAATGAAATTCATTGCACTGCTTGTTGGCTTGTTGATGACCTCAGCCAGCGCCCTGGCGCAGTATCCGAACAAGCCGGTTCGGGTGGTGATTCCGTTCGTGGTGGCTTCGTCAACCGATACCATCACGCGCATCATCACCGACGCAATGTCGAAGTCCATGGGACAGCCGGTCATCATCGATAACAAGCCCGGCGCCGATGCCATGATCGCGGGTGCGGATGTGGTGAAGGCGCGCGCTGACGGCTACACGCTGCTGATTGGCACAGGCAGTCAGGCGGCCGTCCCGGCGTTGCGCAAGAGCCCTCCTTATGATCCCGTGGCGGACTTCACGCCGGTGGCCGATATCGGTCGCTTCTCGATGTTCCTGTATGTCAATGCCGACGTGCCGGCAAAATCGTTCCGGGAACTGCTGTCTTACGCCAAGGCCAATCCGGGCAAACTCAATTACGCGACCAGCAGTGTCAGTAATATTGTTGCTTCAGCGCAAATGCATGCCATGGGCGACATCAAGCTCACCGCCGTGCCCTACAAGAGTTCGCCTCAGGCCATGCTCGATCTGGTGACAGGACGGGTGCAGGTCATGTGGGACCCGCCCACGACGGGCATGCCCTACGTGAAGGATGGCAAGGTGCGCGTGGTGGTGACGGGCAATGTCAGCCGTTCGAGCCTGTTGCCCGACGTGCCCACGATTTACGAATCGGGCATGCCGCAGTTCAGCATGCCGGCGTGGATGGGGGTATTGGGGCCGGCCAAATTGCCGCGCGATATCGTTGATCGCGTCAATCGGGAGTTGGTATCAGTAATGAAACGCCCGGAGGTGATCTCGGAAATCGAGAAACAGGCCTTTTTTCTGAATCCCTCCACTCCTGCCAAATTCGGTGAATTCTTCCTGGAGCAGATTGAGGTCCACAGTCGGATCCTGCGGGCGGCGGGGGTTGAACAGCAGTGAGACTGATCCGGGTACGAACTACGGGTGACTTTGCTTCGTCGGCATAACCAGGGCGTGGCTGAGCTGCGCCGTTGGTTTCAATAGTCACCAATCTGCACGAAGGGCGCCCAGAAGAAGGGGTGGGCGCGCGAATAGCCCGGACCGCTTGATGCGCGAACCTTGGCGCGCGCCTGAGCCAGCGATTCGTCCAATGCCTGCCCCGATTTGAGGATGCCGAACGCGCTGGTAATCAGCATGGTGGTGGAC
>CANKAJ010000249.1 GCA_947479645.1 Betaproteobacteria bacterium
CCTGACGCGCAACCACTCACCAAGAAGCAACTTGCTGCCATGGTGCCGCTAAAGTCCTTGCGCGGTCGGCCAAAATCGGAGAATAAAAAGCTACTCGTATCGGTTCGGTACAGCCCGGAAGTCATTGCGTATTTCCGCGGTACTGGCGACGGATGGCAAGGGCGTATGGACGGCGTGTTGAGCGACTATGTCAGCAAGCACACAACGCGTCGCGTGCGGAACGCGACATAACATGGCGCCCCACTCGGACGAGCGCGATAAAGCCGGCGCGCGCCGGTGGGCTCTACGTTAGCGGACACAATGCCCAAGCGATCGAAGCCGTCCACTTGGAAATGCAATGAATGTTCAAACTTTTTTGCGGCAGCGCCATTGCAACGCCACTTACGTGTTCGGCACGGATTTGAACTATCAGTAGCTTTTTGCAATGAGCAATTACTGAGGCAAGCGCTAAAGCTTCCGAATGGACTAAAGCAATTGGCACCATTGGGCTTAACTTCCAAACGCGCACAAAGAATTTCAGAATACAGCCATTGTGATTACTGCGGAGTACGATTTTCAGGACGCTGGCGATATCACATTACATCACGTGGCGAGGTTATTCTTTGTGAACCCTGTCGGTCGCAGTTGCTTGGGAAACCGACTGTGGACCACTTGAGCCTAGCCTCCCCACACGACGCTCGGGCTCATTCGAAAGCTCCAAGAATTGATAGCGGGCATTCGGTGGTGTATCCCCAAAAAACCCAAGTATTTTCAGCCGGCTGCGCTGCAAACAGCAGTTACTAGAGCATTTTTTCCGAAGCGCCACGAAAATCCAACTGATAAATTCAGATTCTCGGATTGAGTCGCAGTCGGAAGTCTGCGGTTCGGTATAGGGGGCCTTGAGGAGCCCGCTTGATTCCAAATTGACACGGCTGGAAGGGGGTAGGTGAAGTTGCCTTCTCTGGGGCGGGGTCGAGCAGGTTAGGCGCCGGGATGGAGCAGTGAGGAATTGTCAGATCCACTTCTGATCCCGACGTATTTAGCTTCGGCGGGGACAACGCCTGCCTTCGTCGCCGCGGAGCCGGAGGTGCTGCAGCACATGGCGGAAGGTATCGCGGAGTGGTGGTCAGCGCTACCGGCGTGCTGGCCAAACAGATGACTAGCGAATACAACCAATACTGCAAGCTCATCGCAGATGAACGGTATCAGGCTTGAGGAATATACTGAGTTCCGCGAGAGGATCCCTGGCTCCAGCCCCGCGTTGCGGATCGCACAAGCCTATCGCAACGAATGCCAAAGGAGATTCACCGTGAAGCTTAGTACTTTGTCACAGCTGGCTGCCACCACGCTGTTGTCCATGGCGGTGCCTATGTCCGTAGGCGCTGCCGACACGCTGGGGCAGAAGCCCGTAACCCTTATTATCGCGCTGGCTCCCGGAGGTTCGGTTGATGTTGAGACGCGCCTGTACGCAAAGCACATCGGCGGCAACCTGCTACCGCAGCAGTTCCTCATCGACTACAAGCCCGGCGCCAGCGGTGCCATCGCTGCTGCCTACATTGCGCGCGCGGTGCCCGACGGACACACACTCCAGATCATCAGCACCAGCTTCACCGCCTTCCCGGCGCTGTACAAGGACCTGTCCTTCGACACCATGAAGGACTTCACGCATATCTCGCAAGTGAGCACGAAACATTTCGTATTGGCGGTCAATCCTTCTTTGCCGTACAAGACATTTCCCGAGTACGTCGCCTACACCAGGGCGAATCCGGACAAGGTGAACATGGCCACCACCGGTGCGGGTGGATCAGGGCACCTCGCTGGTGCCTGGCTGCACAGCATGATCAACGCCAAGGCTACCTTCGTGCACTACAAGGGCTTGAGTCCGGCAGTCATTGACCTGATCGCCGGCCGCGTACAGGTGTCATTGGTTGCGCTGCAAACCACGGTCTCGATGTTCAAGTCCGGCAAGATACGGCCGATCGCCATGATGGGTTCGAGCCGCACGGATCTTATTCCCGGCCTGCCGACTGTCGGGGAGTTCGTGCCGGGCTATACATTCGAGAGCTATACAGGCATCTCCGGACCATCCGGCATTTCAGCTGGTGTGGTGAGGCAGCTCAACGAGGCCTTCGCCAAGGTTGTGAAGGTTCCCGACGTGATCAAGGCTCTGGATGCCGAGGGCAGCGTGCCAGTGGGCAGCACGCCGGGCGAGTTCGCCAAGCTTCTCCAGATCGAGACAGATCGCTGGAAGAAGGTGGCGAAGGACAACAACATTACGCTGGACGAATGATGGCGCCGCGACGCGGCTGGGACGGCTAGCGTTGGTTGGAAACATGGCGAACTCCACCACCACCCTTTTTATTCAAACGTTCTGCGCTGGTTCTCACGTTTCAGGCGCATCCCCAATACACGCGGGCTATTCGGTTGATTTGCGTGTGCCACGCTGTTCGTAGCAAGTGCGCTAAAAACCGCTAATTTCGCCAGGATTCGATCCCGCTCAGCTCTCTGTTCTCAAATCAGTGGGGAACGCCGTCGACGTCGATATAGGCGCACGCGAAAATAATGTGGTATCAGGTATTTATTCTTGTGTTGGAGAGGTGCAGTTTCACAACCAGCCTTTACAGGTACCGATTTGATCTGATGATGGCAATGCACAGTAATTCATAAGACAACAAAGGAGGAAGACAATGAGAAGAGCTGATTTGTTGATCGGTGTGGTTTCGGCAATGCTGACGATCCAATCCGGATCGCTCCTGGCGCAATCCCCTGCCGGTCCTTATCCCAACAAGCCCATTACCCTTGTGCTGCCCTATCCGCCCGGAGGATCCACAGACGTTGAAGCAAGGCTGTATTCCCCCCGGCTGATCGAAGGGCTCGGCAAACCGGTTGTCATCGACTACAAGCCGGGTGCGGGCTCCTCGATCGGGACCATTTATGTGGCCAAGGCGGCGCCGGATGGCTATACCATCATGGCGGCCACGCCCAGCTTCACGGTCTACCCTGCCTTCTACCCCTTGGACAAACTCCCGTTCGACCCGATCAAGGACTTTGCGCCGATTTCGATGATCAACAGGACCAGTGCCATTTTATTCGTGCACCCCTCATTGGGCGCCAGGAATTTCCCCGAGTATCTGGCGTATGCCAAGGCCAATCCAGACAAGATCAATTTCGGGACTTCAGGCTCGGGCGGCATCTTCCACATCGCCGGGGCCTGGCTGCACAGCGCCACCAATACGAAGGTCACATTCGTTCACTACAAGGGGGTCGGGCCCATGCAGATCGATATTCTGGGCGGCCGCGTGGATGTCGCAGTCGGCCTGCCATTTGTGGTGGCGCCTCATATCAAGTCCGGGAAAATCATACCCATCGCCATCCTGTCCGCTGAGCGTTCGAAGTTCATGCCCGACCTGAAGACCGTCTCCGATTACGGCGTCGCCGGCTATGACTACGTCAACCGGACAGGCTACGTAGCGCCGGCACGCACCCCGGAGGCAATCGTCAATCGCCTCAGCGCAGAGTTCGCCAAAGTCGCCAAGGCCCCCGAAATCATCCAGAAGATGGAGGCTGATGGCGCCGAAATGGTGGGCAGCACGCCGGAGCAGTTCCGCCAGAGTCTTGTGGCAGATGCGGCAAGGTGGCGCAGGATCGTGCAGGAAAATGGCATTAAGATGGAGGAGTGAACATCCGCTTATCCAGGCGGCGTCGGAGCACGCCTGGGGCCAGGCGTGACGCGGTCAGTGACCCAAAAATGAAAAGTCCGCGGGTCGGTATAGGGTCTCGGTTGCTGTGCCAGGGTACGGTTTTGCGCGGGATCGTCTGTTGGAGGCTCATCGGAGACGGTAGTGATCCTTGAGCCACTCAAATTCACAGCCGAACAGCGGTCATTGAAATTCAGCAACCCGGAAGCTGAAATTGGCCGCGAAGAGAGGATTCCATGCCAATTTTCTCTAATATTGTCCTTGGAGATATAACGCATCACGTGTTCAGCAGATGTCATGATTTAAGGAAAAATCAATAATGCAGTGCCGGATCATTATTTCCACATTAAGTGCACTACTTCTGGCCATGTCTGTCGTAGCGGCCGCGGCCGATGCTCCGGCGGTTAAGGCCGAAACGCTGCTCAATGCCAGCCAGTCGTGGGACGGAACCGCTTACGAAGCGTACCCCACGGGGCGGCCGGAATTAACCGTCTTGCGTCTGACAATCGCCCCTAATACTACTTTACCGTGGCATACGCATCCGATGCCCAATGTAGCCTACGTGGTTAGCGGAGAACTGCTGGTTGAAAAGCAGGAAGGGGGCGCGAAAAAGCGGCTCGTGGCAGGTGATGTGTTACCCGAAGTGGTAAATACCAGGCATCGCGGAGTATCCGGTGATGCGGGGGTAGTTCTGATTGTTTTTTACGCCGGCACGAAGGGCATGCAATTGTCCCAGTGATCGTTCATCCCGTATCGTCAAAATATCCATGTGCGCCGATTTTCGGGAAAGAAACAGCGTTGTCTCGATTGGCAAACGAAACTGGCGAGTTTGACCCACCCGAGGCACCGGCACGCCAACAACAACGCCCCGGACCACCTCACTCTCGCCCGCATCGGCAATTCATGTGCAGTTTGTCGACGGTTGCCGGCACACCACCAATTAAAAATACCAACCCATACTCCAGTTGGTATTTTTTTGCCTGCTGCCGCGTGTTCACGGGCATCGGCGCCGACCCGTGCGGACTTCGGATTTGTGTCCCGACCGGAATTTCGCGAACATTTGCCGATTATGTTCAATTCGCCGGTTCCATGCCGTCCACTTTGCCCTCGGTTTCAAAGTTCGGAAGAGGTTCGGCGCGGTTCGGCCGAGCGTCGGCCAGCCGCTGAGTAGCCG
>CANKAJ010000250.1 GCA_947479645.1 Betaproteobacteria bacterium
CGCCTTCGATGCGCCGCGACTCATTGAGTATTCCTGGAGCAGCCCCGGCCAGCCGTCGCGCCCGGTGCGCTGGGAATTAGAGGCCGATGGCGGCAACACGCGCCTCACGCTGACGGTCAGCGTGCCGGAAGGTGAAGACATCGCCCGCGCCTGTGCCGGCTGGGAGGCCCATTTGATGATGCTGCTTGGCGCCATCGAAGGCGTGCCGATCAAGTTTCCGTTCGAGCGCTTCAAGAGCACGCGCGAGGAATACAAGGCGAAGATGATGGCGCTCGGTTGATTGAACGCCGGGTGCAAGGCCTGTTCTTCCGTGTCATGATCCGGGATCGATAGGGCGGTCATTCCGGGTTGCCCTGCAATCAGGGGAGGGGTCATGCGCATTCGCCTGTTGTTCCGTATCGTTGTCATGTTTGCAGGAGCGATTCTGCTTGCTGCAACTGCATTCGCACAGACACCCGCTGCATTCCCCAACCGCCCCATCACGATTGTTGTTCCACTCGCCCCCGGCGGCGGTACCGAGCAGGAGACGCGTCTCTACGCGCAGAAAATCCTCGAGACCGAAGGTTACTCGTTGCTCATCGACAACCGGCCCGGTGCCGCCGGTACGGTGGGCACGGCCTTCGTGGCCAGGGCCGCTCCGGATGGCTACACACTGTTGCAGGTCATTGCTGATCACACCATCACGCCGGCCAGCTATCCTGATCTGCCCTATGACCCGGTCAAGGACTTCGCGCCGATCTCGCTCGTCAGCAAGCGGCCGTACATCCTCATGCTGCATCCGTCGGTGCCGGCTCGCACGCTGGTGGATTACATTGCCTATGCACGGGCGCATCCCGGTGCGCTCAATTACGCGACGGCCGGCATCGGTGGCGGCATTCATCTGGCGGGCGCCTGGCTGCATCACGCCACCAATACCCAGGTGACCTTCGTGCATTACAAATCGACGGGTGCTTACACGGCCGACCTCAGCACCGGCCGCGTGCAGGTCACCACGACCACGCCGATCAACGCCATGGCCTATATCAAGTCGGGCAAGCTGAACCCGCTGGCCGTCACCCTCGGTACCCGCCTGGAGCAGTTGCCCGATCTGCCGACCATCAGCGAACAGGTGGTGCCCGGCTATGAATTGGCGAGCTGGATGGGCTATGCCGCGACCGGAGGCACGCCGGTGGCGATCATCAACAAGCTGAATGCCGATTTCACCAAAGCCTCACGGGCGCCCGCCATCGCCGACAAACTGAAGAGCGAAGGCATCGTGCATGTGCGCAGCACGCCGGAACAGTTCCGCCAGCACCTGGTATCCGAAGTGGCGCGCTGGGCCACGCTGGTCAAGCAGATTGGCTTGAAGCTGGCGGAGTGAAGCGCATCCATCGGCTTGTTGCGCTGGTCGGCATCGGTGTTTGCGTCAGCATCGCCGGCCTTGATGTGCATGCGCAGCCGGCTACGCCGGCCTGTGACTTCTCGGCACCATCACTGGTGCAGGCGCAATGTCTGTTGCGACCGGGTCTGGCGGCTGGAGAAGCACTGCCTGCGGTGATCGTCGATCTGCTCGGTCGCCAGGTGAATGATTCCGTACCTGTATCGACCGGACTCCCCATTGACGTGTCGGAAGCCGCGCTGCGCGCTTCGTTGGCAAAACGCAGGATCGCATTGCCTGACATCGGCGGCGAACTGGAACTGGGTCTTTCCGTGAACGCAGCCGGTGAGCCCGCCCGCTACTTTGTCATTCATGACACCAGCTATCCGGTGTATTCGTCGCGCCAGTCGTTTCCGCGTCACATCGATGATCCGCACTGGAATCGGGAACTGGCGCGCCGGCTGGTGGTGCAGGATCGCAAGCGCGATTACGGCGCGCATCTGTACATTGACCGTCACGGACAGGTTCGCGCGAGCTTCCCGTTCGACGTGGCGCGCTTGTCGACCAAGACCGAGCGCCTGCAACCGGAACTGGTGGGCCTGTTCATTGCGGTGGAATGCCTGCAGCCGCACGGACGCGATGCGCGCGGCCTGGATACGCGCACGCCGTCGCCGGCATTCACGCGTGCCCAACTCGACACGCTGGCGCTGGCCTATGTCGTCGCCAGCTACCGCGCCCGACGCTGGTTGATCCCCGCCTTGCATGCCGGTGTGGATGCCGGCTATGCCGGGGCGCATGACGATCCAAGAGGGTTCAGTCTGGCTCTCTGGTCGGGGCGTCTGGCATTGTTGTTACGCAGCTTGCAGCTATCTGGAAAGACGCCGGTTTGAACCGCTGACCCCTGCGGCTATTCGACCTTGATGCCGTGCTCCCTGACCAGTCTGCGCCAGCGGTTGATTTCATCGCCGATATGCGCCTTGAGCACGGCCGGCGTGCTGCCGATGAGGATGGTGCCGTCGCCCGTATCGGTCACCATCTGCTTGATCGTGGCCGGATCCCTGGCCCAGCGGTTGATGCCTGCCGAAACCTTGTTCAGTATGGCTTCGGGCGTTCCGGCCGGGGCGAGTATGCCGTTCCATGCCGATGAGTCATAGTCGGCGACGCCCTGTTCGGCAATCGTCTTCACATCCGGGAACAACGTCGAGCGCTCCGTTCCCATCATGCCGAGCACCCTCAGCTTGCCCGCCTTGACCCAGCGCATGCCGGTCAGAAACGAGATGGGCGCGGCGTCCACGCGCCCGGCGACCAGATCCACTGACAGGGGCCCGGTTCCCTTGTAGGGCACGTAGGTCACTTTCGTATGGGTTGCGCCATGCAGCCATGCGCCATAGATGTGATACAGGCTGCCCTCGCCGGTGGTGCCGAAGTTGAGCTTGTCAGGATTGGCCTTGGCGTATGCAACATACTCTGCGAAATTGCTGACCGGAGTCGATGCGTGTACCACCAGCATGGTCTGACGCTTGAGCTGCAGCGAGATCGGCGCGAAATCCCGCAACGTGTCGTAGGGCAGATCAGGCTTGGCCGCACCCAGCACCGTGAATGCCGCGGTGATGATCACCAGCGTATGGCCATCGGGCGCGGCCTTGGCCACATACTGCGTGCCGAGCACACTGCCTGCGCCGGGCTTGTAATCGAGCAGGAAGGGCTTGCCGAAATATTCGCTCAGTTTCTGCACCAGCGGCACGCCGTCCCTGTCAGTGCCGCCGCCGGGCGCGTACGGGCTGATCAGGAATACCGGCTTGGCGGGATAGGCAGCAGCGGGGTCCTGAGAAAATACCGGTGCGGCAGCGCACGAAGAAAAAATCAACAAGGCCCGTGTCAGGAATAGGCCTGTGCTCATGCTTTTCATTCTTCGGTCGACCAACGTATCAATGTAGGTCACGCGTGAGCTCGCTCCTGATATAGCGAATTCCTGAGCACGCGCCCCGGTATGGCGCCGGTGTGCTCGCCATGATCGAGCAGCACTTCGCCATTGACCACGGTGTAGTGCACGCCCACCGACATCTCCTTCATGCGCCAGCCGCCGCCGGGCAGGTCGTCCACGCGCTCCAGCGGCAGCGTGTCGATGGTGTCCGGATCGAATATCACGATGTCCGCGGCTAGCCCCGGGCGCAACAGGCCGCGGTCGTAGATGCCGAAGGTGTGCGCCTGGTCGAATGTCATCTTCTTCACGGCCTGCTCGATCGACATGATTTTCTGCCGGCGCACCCAGTGCCCCAAGAGCACGCTGCTGTAGCCGTAACCCACGCGGTACTGCACGTGGGCGCCGCTGTCGGACAAGCCGATGATGGCATTGGGGTAGTTGAGGATCTGCGACATCACTTCGCGATCGAAGCCCTGCACCCCTTGCAGGAAGGCGGTGTCGAGTTTTTCCTCGACCACCAGGTCGAGGAAGGCATCGATGACGCCCTTACCCTGCATTGCGGCCAGTTCGTTCAGGGATTTGCCCTCGAAGGGCTTGTTCTTTTCCAGTACCACCTTCTGCACCCAGATGGTGTCGGGCCAGTTTCGGCCCAGGGTGCGGTTGCCCTTGATCTCGGTCTTCATTTCGATCAGCTCCTCATGGAGCTTTGCGCGCACCGCAGGATCGGCGTAGGAACGCAGCTTGGCCTCGTCGGGCGACAGCAGGATGGGGTGAAAGCTCGGCACGCCGCGGAACACCTGGCAATTGTGCATGGTGAAATCGGTGGTCACCGTCAGCGGGCAGGCATTGGGGATGGCGCGTATGCCCTTCTTCACGCTTTCGTCGATGCGCTTGATCTGGTCCTTCCAGGCGTCGGGCTTCTTCAGTTGATGAGCGAGCTGGTTGTACACCACGACGCGGCCGGTCCGCTCGGAAATGCGGCTCATCAGGCCGTTCCTTTCCTCGACTTCACGCCCGGAAGCAGCCTCAATGACCCCGGTGCCCATCTCGCCCAGCACGTCGCTCAGGGCGAACACTTCATCCTCCTTGGCCCACGACGACGGGATCATCACGCCATGCGGATCGTAGTGCCCCGGGCTCATCGAGAACGACAGTCCCAGTGCGCCAGCCTGCATGCCCTCGCGCACCGCGTCGCGCATCTGTTCGATTTCATCGCTGGTGGGCTCGCGGCTCTGGCTGTCCTTTCCCATCACGTAGTGGCGCACCGGCGAGTGGCCGATGAGCACGCCGGCGTTCACGCCCAGCCGTTTGTCGATGGTGTCGAGGTACTCTCCCATGGTCTCCCAGGTTACGTCGACGGTATTGAGTACCTCCATGGGAATGGCTTCCACGTAGGACAGGAACTCCTTGGCCCGCAATGAATCGCCCTTGCGCACCGGCGCCAGACCGAGCGAGCAGTTGCCGAAGATCACCGTGGTGGCGCCGTGATAGCAGGAATAGGTGCACAGCGGATCCCAG
>CANKAJ010000251.1 GCA_947479645.1 Betaproteobacteria bacterium
ACGCCATGGTCGGGGAAATGGCGCTTGCGGATATTCTTGCGAATAATGCCCGCGATCCAGTTCTCGAACACGCGTTTCACCCATTGTGGCTTGTAGAACAGGGAATTGGCGCTGATGTTCTGAATGCTGACGTCACCTTGCATCAGAAAATAATGAAGTTGCCAGAAATAAATCGGGCTGATATGGGCATCATCGATGGGCTGCACCATGACCTTGTCCGGTTCCTGCATGAGCGGACGAAAGCGCGGGAAATAGCCCGACACCAGATATTTCAGGCGTGCGTCGACCGAAAAGGTATTCGGCGTGCTGATATAGAGTCGTCCACCGGGCTTGAGCACCCGGCACAATTCCCGGGTGAAGGTCCATGGATTCTCGAAATGCTCGATACCTTCGATGCTGAATACATGGTCGAAATGATTATCTGGAAAGGGCAGCGGATTGATGACGTCATGGCACCGGAAGCGCACGCGCTCGTCTTTCAGCCGGAAGGCTTCGGCATTGATATCCAGACAATCGATATCGTCATAACCCAGCTTTAGCAATTCCTGCGCAAATGCACCATGCCCGGCCGGCACATCGAGTATGCGTCCACGCGGCGCCCCTTCGAACATTTTCAGCACTGCCGGATAGTGATCATCGGTTGCCAGTGCTTTCAGAGGCATATCACTCATGCGAGCACCATATTGGATAGGATCAACACGAACTTTGCAGCGAATTGGGGAATTGAATACAAGGAGCGCCTCATGGGGAAAGTCAGGAAGGAGACTGGGCTCGAAACAGCTTGAGCAGCCCGGTGGCGATCTTGTCCTGGGAAAAATCGGTGGCCATGGTGCGGGAACGCTCCTGCCATGTCAAGCGCGTAGCGGCGTCCTGCATGGCCGTGATGACAGCCTTGGCCAGTGCCGGAACATCGCCCGCGGGAACAACCAGACCTGCCTGATTGGCTTGTACCCAGTCAGAAATGCCCGCACCGTCGCTGGTTACACTGGGAGTGCCAACTGAAGCCGCTTCGACGGTCACCATATTCAGGCCCTCGCACAGGGTGGGATTGACATGCAGATCCGCGGCGGCCATATGTTCAAATACATCATTCCCGCTCAATGATCCAGTGAAATGCACTGTGCCGCTTGTTCCTTGAGCACGCAGCACTGGCCATACGCCATGTTCCAGCCAGGGATTGTCAGGGCCGCACATCAGCCAGCGGCAACCTGGCACTGCCGCTGTGATATCGGCCCAGGCGGCCGCAAGATCCTGCAGACCCTTGCCCTTGTGATTGCCGCTGATGGTAATGATCAATGGCGCATCCAGAGGAATTCCATAGCGCTGCCGCACCGAGGCACGCAATTGGCCACGGCGCGAATAAATATCATCCAGGGTCGTCATTGACGCAAGCAGTTGAATCGGCAAGAGCGTAATCCGCGACGGATCCGCTCCTTCACGGATCAGAATACGCGCCAGCGAATCGCATAGTGCACGCAACGAATCGATACCCGGCAGTGAATTGCGGATCAGCCAGCTCACCATGGGAGTGCGTCGCTTGCCCACACCATACTCCGGACAATCGAGAATATCACCACCGATATAGCTGACAACCAGTCGGGCTCGCATCAGGCCAAGACGTTTCAGAAATGCGGCTGGGATGGCATAGGTGAACCCATCGCTGCAGGCCACTACATCCGGTGCGAATCGGCGCAAGGCCCTCGCGATCACCCACATGCGATGCACCAGATTACGGCCCTCGAACGCGCGACGAAATATCCGGTCAAACGGCCAGGTGAGCAATTTCTCCAACCCACGCCGCGGGTCGTACCAGAGCGTGGGAATGCCATCACCCTGCTCCTTGAAATATTCAGAAAACCAGCGCGCCCCCTGAACAAGATCGCGCTGCTCTTCGAGCGCGCAGACTTCGTGCCCCAGGCTGCGCAATTTGCACAGCATGGCATATTCTCCTATCCACGATCTGGGGTGAAGATAAAGAATTCGCATGGCTCAGGCTTCCACCATAGCGGCATCCAGCGCCGCTTTAACCCGCGAGCGAAACGCCTCCCGCGAAAAGCGCGCCAGTTGTTCGGTATCGAGACGTGGATCTGGTCGAGGCAGAACACCAGTACACAACCGCTCAAGCAGTTGACCAAAACCAAGTCCTGCATCGCGGCGCGGATCCTCGAAAAAATACCCTCCGCTGCCATCAACGACTGTTTCGGTGAAGGGCGGCGCATTGACTGCCAGTACCGGCGTTCCCCGACTCTGTGCCTCGAGCAGATTCAGGCCCAATGCCTCTTTCTCCGGCAGGCCGGTGAGTACGTAATCAAGCGATTCATAAATGCGCCCGACATCGCCCTGCTGCCCCCAGAAGCGCACCTGCGACCACGCCGGCGCCAGCGCCTGTTTCAGGTCACGCACCGAGGCATAGCCGCCGCTGCCAAATATCTCCAGATTAACCTGTGGATAGCGGCTCAACACCGGCGCGATAATGCTGAACATGCAGGGAAACTGCTTGATCGGCGTCAACCGCGACACAATGCCCAGCGTCAGACCCGGCCGGCGCTTGAATGTCGGTCTATGCACGAACTTCTCCACCAATGGCGCAAACCAACTCATCAGCCGATCGCGAACTTTGCGCTTGTCCCAGTCATAAATACTGTTCGCAACGATCGCGTTGCCATCTCCGCTACTCCTTGCACGGGGCGCCAAATCTGCCATCGCGTACAGCGGAACCGGATGCACATTTCTCAAGCCACGACTGCAGGCACTGTCCAGCACGTGTCGCGATACCGCAAACAGTCTTGTATAGTACGCGAAGCCTGGCGGATTACGTTCATACAAGGGCATGTGCATGAATCCGGTCAGTATGTGCTGGCGAGCCAGGCTTTTGGCCATTTCCGCGCCCAGTGCAGTATGCGTCACAATCAGGCTGCGCTCGGCCGGCAGCGCGGCCAGAAGTTCTTTTTCATCACGAATTTCGCGCAGCGAGATGCCCGACAATCCAAGCGCTGGCCAGAAGGTGGCACCTCGCGCGACAAAAAGCACGATATTCCAACCGAGCGACACCATCGTCTCGGTAAAGAAACGTGTGTACACCTCGCCACCACCGAAGTTTTTCTGCAGATTCACCTGATAGCAGGTCTTGCCAATCACGTTCTGGCCATTTCTGCAAAAGTTGCCATAAGACTGCGGGCAGCGGCATCAGGCGCAAGATCACGTTCAAGGCTCTGGCTACCCTGCTCCAGTTGACCCGTCGCAGGAGGCTCCCGCAACAGGCGCTGGATGCCTTCACCCCACAATGCAGGGTCACGTTCGAGAATAACTTCGCCACTACCAGCATCGCTGATCCAGGGGGCGGCGCCAACCTGGGCCGACATCAAGGAATAGGTGCCAACCAGCGCCGCTTCCGCCACCGCATAATTGAACGTATCAATCACGGAAGGCGCCAGATGGAGGTCGGCGGCGGCAAGATAATGCTTTACGTCATGAACGCCGATGTTTCCGGTGAATACGATCCGGTCCGAAATATGCAGGCCGGTCGCCAACCGGGTCAGCTTCTCCTGGTAACTTCCGAATTCCGCGAAACGTCGGTCTCCGCCACAGATCATCAACCGGCAGGGAATATTCCGCTGCGCCAGCCACCCCAGGGCTTCAACGGCAAGTTCCAGGCCTTTCACCGGATCCAGCCGACACATGACCACCAGCAGCGATTCATCTTCACCGATACCCAGGCCATTACGCACCCGAACACGCGCATTCTGGCGAAATTTCGCAAGGTCCTGCCCCTCATTGCCCCCGGGAGCACGCATCCACCATGGCAGATGCAGTGGCTGCACAAAAATCCTGTCTTGCGGCCCCCCCCCCTGCACCAGCGCGACGCGCGTCACTTCTGAATTGGCGCGTATCGCTGTCGCTTGCCTCAGCACCCATCGCTTTACCCATGCCCGCCACCAACTGCGTGGACGACCCGGATAATCAATCGGGATGCGCAAATACAAGGTATCGTGAATTTCGACCACCCAGCGCAACGGCAGGAATAGCGCGGTCAATCCAACGAAAAATCCCATCCAGTCGCCTTCCACCAGAATCAAATCGCTGTCGCTGTTGGCATGCAGGAAACTGGCAATGGCGACCAGTGAGGTAAAGAAGCGCCGGCCCAGAAGCGGTTTTGTCAGTTTGTCCAGCAGCCAGGTCCAGGCATTGCGCCGCGTGTCGCTGATCACCCAGAAATCAACACCCTCCTCATTGACCCGAAGAAAGCGCGAGCCACTGGATGCGCGCTTGTCCTCCGAATAGACAACCACAGCATGTCCCAGGCGATGCAGCGCCTGTGCCATATCCAGATGCACAGTGCCCCAGATATCGGCAGCCACCATGGCAATCTTCATGTCGCTAAATAGCTACCCGAAAGCGCTCCACCCACAGCGCCAATACCAGCAGTGTCCACAGCCGGTTGCTGTGCGAGGCGCGCCCGGACAGATGCTCCTCGACCTGACGCGTGACTTCGGTCTGATGAAACCACGGTGAAAGTATGCGTTTGTTCACCAGCACATCACGCAACATATTGCCGAGGTCTTCCTTCAGCCAGCGCGCCAGCGGCACCGAAAAGCCCTTTTTCGGACGATCCATGAAGCCGGCAGGCAGCCACTCCTTGAAGGCTTCCTTCAGAATATGTTTATGGCGCCCCGACGCGGACAACTTGTAATGCCCGGGCAGGCTGGCCGCAAATTCGATAAGCTTGTGATCAAGAAAAGGCGAGCGGCACTCCAGGGAATTGGCCATGCTG
>CANKAJ010000252.1 GCA_947479645.1 Betaproteobacteria bacterium
GTGACCTTCCACCAGCACACCATCCACCGGCACTTTCTCGCCGGGACGTACGCGCAATTGATCGCCTTTTTGAACCGACTCCAACGGGACCTCCTCGTCGCCGCCATCAGTCCGCACCCGCAGTGCCGTTTGCGGCGCCAGCTTGAGCAGCGCCCTGATCGCGCCACCGGTGTTGGCACGTGCGCGCAATTGCAGCACTTCGCCCAGCAGCACCAGCACCGAAATCACTGCCGCCGCTTCGAAATACAGGCCCACGGATCCATGCATGTCGCGGAACGCCGGCGGAAATGCGCCCGGCGCCAGCAAGGCCACTACGCTGTAGGTGAATGACACTCCAGTACCAATGGCGATCAGCGTGTACATGTTGAGGTTGCGCGAAACCAGCGACTGCCCGCCGCGCACGAAGAAGGGCCAGGCCGCCCATAACACCACCGGCGCCGAAAACAGCAACTGGATCCAGCCCGACGTGGCAGGATCGACCAGCCCATGCAGGGAAATCCCTGGCACATGCTCGGCCATGGCCAGCACGAAAACGGGCAGCGTCAGAACGAGGCCGATCCAGAAGCGGCGCGACATGTCGATGAGTTCGGGATTGGGCCCCTCATCCGCAGTTGCCACCAGCGGCTCCAGCGGCATGCCGCATTTTGGACAGGCCCCCGGTCCAACCTGAATGACTTCCGGATGCATGGGGCAGGTGTAGGTCGCGCCGGCATTTTCGTCGGCAACTTCCCCCACCCCAGCCCTCCCCCGCTCGCGGGGGAGGGAGCGAGAGGGAGCAGTCACCGGCACACTCATCGGCATGAAAGGTTTAGCCGGATTATTCGCGTGCTTCGCCGGGTCAGTCCTGAACGTATCGCGGCAGCCTGAGCAGCAGAAGTAATAGGCCTTGCCCTGCCAGGTCTCGGTCGTGTCGGCGGTGGCTTTTGCGGGATCCACTGTCATGCCGCAAATCGGATCGACCGCCTGGGCATGGGAATCACTGTCGCCGCCACAGCAGGCACCCTTGCCATCTTCCTGATCGGAGTTCTTTAGGTAGGTCGATGGATCAGCCTTGAACTTGGTCAGGCAATGCGTGGAACAGAAGTAAAAAGGCCGGCCCTGATGGGTATGCGTACCGGCGGCTTTGGCCGGGTCAACCGTCATGCCGCAAACGGGGTCAATGGCCTGCTGCTGCGCCTGCGCGACAGGTGGGGTTGAACAACAACTTGACCCTGTCGCGACGGCCGCCTTGATCCGGATGCCCTTGAGGGCGTGACTGGCCTTTCCACCGGACCTTGATGCCATCATGGCTGGTTTATCCGTAGCATGCCCGTGAGGCGGCGCAAGATACTTCACCGGATCTGCCGCGAAGCGGGTCTGGCAATGCTTTGAGCAGAAATAATACGGTTTGCCCTGATATGCCTCGGTGCCTGCCGCCTTGGCAGGATCAACGCTCATGCCGCAAACCGGATCAATGGCCGACTCATGGCTATCGCCCACGCCATGCTGGTGTTCGCTCTCTTTCATCATTCACCTCTTGCGTTATCGGGAACGTGCATGCATCCTAAAACCCGTACCCAACTACGGAGTCAAGCATTTTCATGAATGGTCCATTGCGCGTCGGTGCGCTGGCCCGCACAGCCGGCGTCAACGTCGAAACCATACGCTACTACCAGCGTCTGGGCCTCATCGACACGCCGGAACGCCCCATGGGCAGCCAGCGCGGCTACCCACCAGCCACGGTGGATCGGCTGAAGTTCATCCGCCGCGCCCAGCAACTTGGTTTCAAGCTGGATGAAATCGCCGACCTGCTCAAACTTGAGTCCGGCGCCGACCGCGCCAGCATTCGTCGCATCGCCGGTACGCGCCTGGTGGAAATTCGCGCCCGTATCGCAGACTTGACCCGCATGGAAGGAATGCTTGCCCATCTGCTCGATGCCTGCGCGCATGCGTCCGGCCGGCATCATTGTCCGATCATCGAAGCCATTACCGATTCGCCACCGCCCACTGCCCACGACTGCGCGAAGCCGAAGACAAAGCGATAGCGTCAGGCGAGCGACGCAACCGGGTACCCATCACCAGCCATCATTTGTCACGTTCAATCCGGGTCACTGTAAGCCCCCCTTTCAGGTCTTCGGCGAAAAATTTCACTTTGTCGCCCGCCTTCACCTGATTGAGCATGGCCGGATCCTTGACACCAAACGCCATGGTCATGCCGGGCATGCCCAGATTCTTGATATCGCCATGCTTGAGCGTGATTCGTTTGGTCGCCTTGTCCACCTTGATCACCTCGCCACTGGTCAGGGCCTCGACTGCATGGACCGTTGGAAAAAGACCGATGCAGGCCAGACCAAACAGACCTGTTACTATCATTTTTGATATTAATGATTTCATATTCAACCTTTCATAAATAAATTGTTATCTATATGTACTGACGGTAACTGCAACAATTCTGCCCTTCATTCCGGCCTGGTAATGGCCTGCAATCAGAAGTACGAGCAGGATTGCACGGCTAAGCATGCCGCTGCTCCCGCCGGAGGGTGAACTCCTTCACCAGCGCGTATATCGCCGGAATCACGATCAGCGTCAGGATGGTGGATGAAATCATTCCGCCCACCATGGGCGCGGCGATCCGGCGCATGACTTCCGAGCCGGTGCCGCTGCCCCACATGATGGGCAGCAGGCCGGCCATGATGGCCACCACGGTCATCATTTTCGGCCGCACGCGCTCGACCGCACCGTGCATGATCGCCGCGTACAGATCCGCCAGCGAGGGCTTGCCGCCGGCGGCCGCGCGCTCGGCCCTGATCGCCGCCCAGGCATGATCAAGGTAGATGAGCATGACCACGCCTGTTTCAGCGGCAACGCCTGCCAGCGCAATGAATCCCACCGCCACCGCCACGCTCATGTTGTAGCCGAGCAACCACATCAGCCACACCCCGCCCACCAGCGAGAACGGCACTGACAGCATCACAATGACGGTCTCGGTCAGCCGTTTGAAGTTGAGGTAGAGCAGCAGGAAGATGATCAGCAGCGTGAGCGGCACGACGACTGCCAGTTTGGCCTTGGCCCGCTCCATGTATTCGAACTGGCCGCTCCAGGTGGCGTAGTAACCGGGCGGGAATTTCACCTGCTCGCGCACCGCCTTCTGCGCGTCGGCAACATAACCGCCGATGTCGCGGTCGCGGATATCGACAAAAATATAGGCAGTCAGCAGCGCATTCTCGGTGCGGATGGCGGGTGGCGCCTGCGTCAGACTGACGCGAGCGACTTGTCCCAGCGGAATCATGGCGCCACCCATGATCGGTACCAGCACCTGGCTGGCGATGGAATAAGGATCCTGCCGCAGTTCGCGCGGATAGCGCACGCTGACGCCATAGCGCTCCAGCCCTTCCACCGTGGTGGTCACCATCTCGCCGCCGAGCGCGGCGCCGATGACATCCTGCAGATCTCCCACGCTCAAACCGTAGCGCGCCAGCGCCAGGCGGTCCGGTTCGATATCGACGTAGTAACCCCCCGTGACGCGCTCGGCATAGGCACTGGTGGTGCCGGGAACGGCTTTCACCACGGTTTCGATCACTTTGGCCAGCTTCTCGATCTCGGCCAGGTTCTTGCCAAAGACCTTGATGCCGATGGGCGTGCGGATGCCGGTGGCCAGCATGTCGATGCGCGCCTTGATCGGCATGGTCCAGGCGTTCGAAACACCCGGGATCTGCACGGCCTGATCCATTTCGGCAATCAGTTTGTCCACCGTCATGCCCGTGCGCCATTCCTTCTCGGGCTTCAGGTTGATCACCGTCTCGAACATTTCCACCGGTGCCGGATCGGTGGCCGTGGCGGCGCGCCCGGCCTTGCCGAATACCGACTCCACCTCGGGAAATCCCTTGAGTATCTTGTCCTGGGTCTGCAGCAATTCCGCCGACTTGGTGATCGACAGGGACGGCAGCGTGGCCGGCATGAACAGCAGTGAACCTTCGTTCAGCACCGGCATGAATTCGGTGCCCAGTTGCATGGCAGGATAGGCGGACACGCCCAGCACCAGCAACGCGGCGGCAATGGTGAGCTTCTTCCAGCGCATCACCCAGGCAATGATCGGACGATAAATCCAGATGAGGAAGCGGTTCACCGGATTCTTCTTCTCCGGCATGATGTTGCCTCGGATGAAGAGAAGCATCAGCACCGGCACCAGCGTGATCGACAGCAGCGCCGCGCCCGCCATGGCAAAGGTCTTGGTATAGGCAAGCGGCGTGAACATGCGGCCTTCCTGGGCTTCCAGCGTGAACACCGGCAGGAAGGACACGGTGATGATGAGCAGACTGAAGAACAGCGCCGGCCCGACTTCGCGACAGGCGTCGATCATGATCGGCAGGCGTGGCGCGTCCGGCGGCGCGCGTTCCAGATGCTTGTGCGCGTTCTCGATCATGACGATGGCCGCGTCCACCATGGCGCCGATGGCGATGGCAATGCCGCCCAGGCTCATGATGTTGGAGTTGAGCCCCATCAGGTGCATGACGATCATCGCGATCAGCACGCCGATGGGCAGCATGACAATCGCCACCAGCGCGCTCCTGGCGTGCATCAGGAACACCACGCACACCAGCGCCACGATGGCGCTTTCCTCGATCAGCGTGCGCTTCAGGTTGTCGATGGCGCGATGGATCAGGTCGGAACGGTCATACACCGTTTGCAGCGACACGCCCTGCGGCAGGCCGGCGGAAATTTCGGCAATCTTGGCTTTCA
>CANKAJ010000253.1 GCA_947479645.1 Betaproteobacteria bacterium
CGGTGGACCGAACGATGCCGAGACGCGCATCTATTCGCCGCTGTTGCAGGCAGGCCTCGGTCAGCCCGTGCTGATCGATTACAAGCCAGGCGCTGGTGGCGCCATCGGTGCAACTTACGTCGCCAAGGCAACGCCCGATGGCTACACCGTGCTCGGGGTATCAACCAGTTTTACGGTGGTGCCGGCGTTTCATGCCTCCGGCCCCTATGATCCGGTGAAGGACTTCGCGCCGTTTTCGCTGTTCTCGCGGCGTGGTGCCATGTTGCTGGTGCACCCATCGCTCGGCGTCAAGTCGTATCCGGAATACATCGCCTATGCGCGCGCCAATCCCGGCGCGATCAATTTCGGCACCTCCGGTTCGGGGAGCATTTTTCACATTGCCGGCGCCTGGATCCACAGTGGTACCAATACTTCGGCGACCTTCATTCATTACAAGGGCGCGGGTCCGATGTACACCGATCTGCTGGCCGGTCGCGTCACCGCGGCGGCGGCCTTGTTCTTTACCGGCATGCCTTACGTGAAGGCCGGCAAGGCCATTCCCATTGCCAATATGGGCAGTGAGCGTTCCAAATTTCTACCGGATCAGAAGACCATCGCCGAGCAGGGTATCGCCGGTTTTGATTATTCGAGCTGGTCGGGATACCTCGCGCCGGCCGGCACGCCTCCTGCCATCGTCAACAAGCTGAGCGCCGAGTTTGCCAGGGCTGCCAAGTCTCCGGAGTTGCTGCAGCGGATGGAGGCCGAAGGCGCTGAAATGGTGGGCAGCACCCCTGAGTATTTCCGGCAGGTCATCGCCGATCAGACGGCGCGCTGGCGGCGTGTGGTCCAGGAAAACAACATCAAGCTGGATTAGGCCATTGACTGAATCATCCGAACGGTTGCGCTTTGACAAATGGTTGTGGGCTGCGCGTTTTTTCAAGACGCGCAGCCTCGCCGCGCAGGCGATCGAGGGCGGCCGCGCCCGCCTTCATGAGGCACGCGTCAAGCCGTCCAAGGATCTGAAGCCCGGCGATAGCGTGACTGTGCGCGTCGGTGAACTGGAATGGACCGTGACAGTGCTGGCGCTATCGGCCCGCCGCGGGCCGGCCAGCGAAGCGGCACTGCTGTATGCCGAGGGCGAGGCGAGCCGCGCCAAACGTGAACTCATGCTGGCCATCCGCAAGGCAGGCCCGCAGCCCGATCCCGATGCGCGCGGCCGACCGACCAAGCGCAACCGTCGACTGATTCATCGCTTCACTGAGGGAAATAATTAAAAATGGTCATTCTGAGGCCGACAGCCGAAGAGTCTGCGTTGTGCCTGCAATGACAAGCAGATCCTTCGCTTCGCTCAGAATGACAAAATAAGCACTATCAAGATAGTGCCTGCCAGCGTGGCAATGCAGCGCTACTTCAGGGCGAGGTGAAGAAGCGGTTGTCCATCTCTTCCAGCCCCAGCGTCGCCAGCATTTCGTGCAGGCGACGGGAGGGTCGCTCACGCGGCAGGTTTTTCTGGGTGGCGATGATGAGTTCATTCTTCATCGAGTGTTCCCAGCCGACCAGTTCGGTGACGGTGACCTGGTAACCGTGCGCCTCGAGTTGCAGGCAGCGCAGCACATTGGTGACCTGACTGCCGAACTCACGCGTATGCAGCGGATGGCGCCACAGTTCGGTGAGTGCCGCACCGGCGCCCTTGCCGGCCAGTGCCTGCCCCTTGTGCTTGCGCAATACCCCGGCGACTTCCGCCTGGCAGCACGGCGCCAGCACGATGAATTGCGCCTTGTGCTCCAGCGCAAAACGAATGGCATCGTCGGTGGCGGTGTCGCAGGCATGCAGCGCGGTGACGATGTCGATCCGCTCGGGCAGTTCGCTGGCATTGATCGACTGTGCCACGGAAAGGTTTAGAAATGACATGCCGGGGAAGCCCAGTCGCTGCGCCAGATCGCGCGACTTGCCGACCAGTTCGTCGCGTGCTTCAACGCCATAAATGTGCGCGCCAGCGTCAAAGGTCTTGAAGTACAGGTCATACAGGATAAAACCCAGGTAGGACTTGCCGGCGCCGTGGTCGACCAGATGGACATCCGGATGCGACTCGCGCACTGCTTCGATCAGCGGCTGGATGAACTGGCACAGGTGATAGACCTGCTTGAGCTTGCGGCGGCTGTCCTGGTTCATCCGGCCGTCGCGGGTCAGGATGTGCAGTTCCTTGAGCAGTTCGATGGATTGTCCGGGGCGGATTTCATGGGTTTCTGGCATGCGTGCGATGTTACTGTAAGTTTTTGCCCGCTGCAGAGTACTGGCTACCCGATACAGCACGCCGCTCTGGTGCATTTCCTTGGAGACCGAGGCGAAGTACTTGTTCTGCGGATCGAAGTCCTCCGTCAAGGCCATTTAAACCTGGATTGCCGCGCCGCTCGCGCAATTGAAGGGACTTGCCAAGGCCGGATATTGCGGCCAAGTGTCTCGATCACCAAGTGTCTCGATCGTTGCGGTGGCTTGGGAAAATGTATATATTGTTTGTATCTATTTTTCTGGGTAACCAATGAAAACCGCGAAAATCTTCCAACACGGCAATAGCCAGGCAGTGCGCTTGCCCAAGGAGTTTCGTTTTGAGGAAACAGAGGTCATGATCAAGCGCCACGCCGGCGGGGTTCTGTTATTGCCGCGGCACTATGTGTACGACGATCTCATGGGTGTTGTGCAGGCGTTCCAAGGCCCGATCGAGCGTGGCAAGGATGAGGCGCCTCAGGCGCGCAAGTTCTGATGCTGGTGCTGCTGGATACGAATATCTGCGTCTGCCTGATCAACCGGCGAACGGGCTACGAGCGGGTTTTACGTCGAATCTCGGGCCGCTCGGTGGGTGAGATTTGCATCTCCGCCATCGCGGTATCGGAGTTGCGATTTGGCGTCGCCAATAGTTCGCGCGCCCAACAGAATGAGGCCGCCCTGGAGGAGTTCCTTTCGCGCTTCGAACTGCTGGATTATCCGGTCGAGGCGGGCGTGTTTTACGGAAAAATTCGCCGCGATCTGGAACGAGCCGGTACCCCCATCGGCAATAACGACTTGCTGATTGCCTCGCATGCGATGGCAATTAAGGCCTATGTTGCAACGGCGAACGTAGGCGAATTCCAGCGAGTCAAGGGGCTCAAGGTTTTGGATTGGCTCGCCTAGCGCCGAAGCGACAGGCAGCATTCGGGCTGCGACGCGAGGAATCGTCAAGATCCGGCCCGTACATGCAGACCGTGGCGATTAGCGCTCTTCCCACGGGTTGATGACGGGCACGCCTGCAGCGAGAAAAGGCGCTGTATCTCTTGTCGCCACGGTAAATCCATGCGCTGCTGCAATGGCGGCAATTTGACCATCCGCCACGGATATGAGGTGGCCGCCTGCCCGGGCGCGGCTGACCAGGGAGGCGTAGGCAGCAGCGGCGTGTTGGTCGAACGGCAGGATGCGGGATTCGAACAGGATGTCCAGCATTTCGCTCAATGCGGCGCCAAGCCCTTTTTTGCGCTTGCTGTCGGGCAGGATTTCAATTCCCACCAGCAGCTCCGATAGGCTCGTCGCAGTCAGAAATAGTGTCTCGGCCGCCTGGCTGTCGAGCCACGCTTGCACCGCAGGGTTGCCGTTGCGCTTGAGCGGCTCGGAAACGACATTGGTATCCAGAACGATCATTCGAACTCTGCTGGCTCAGTGGGCGCCTGATCGCGGGTGATGTCGAGATCGAGTCCGTCAAAGCGCTTGCCCAAAGCGGCGAGTTCCGAGCCGATTTTGACGCGCTTCCTCGGCCGCACTGTGGCGTCGAGGATTTCACGAATTTCGGCCTCAGTGCTACGTCCATGCCTGGCAGCGCGCTGCTTCAGCGCGCGATGCGTTTCTTCGGAAAGCTTTCGAACAGTGACGACGGGCATTTGACTTCGTTCCAATTAAAACGATGTCAATGATAGCGTATTTATGATTATGATGTCATTCTTGGCGCCGCACTTTCAAATAATCAATCTTCCTGCCGGTTGGGGGCTGTGAGATGTAAGTTTTTGTTCATGCTGGCGACTAACTTGCTAATCACCCACCAATCGCTACAGCGGGCATGATGTCCGTATCCATGCTGGAGAATGCGCATATGAAAAGACTGCAACGATTTGCCATTGAACACCCTGCTGCGAGACGGCGCGCATTGCTTCAATTCGCAGCGGTCCTGCCTTTGTCCGGGATGATCAATTTCAGTTTCTCCCAATCCCCGAAAGGAGCCAGCGTCGAAGAATTGCAAAAGAACTGGAAATCGCTGCTGGCCGCCGGTGCTGATATCGCCACCGACACCCAGCCGCTCAAGCTGTCCGACGACGAATGGAAGAAGCGCCTGTCCGGCCCGGCCTACACGGTGTTGCGCCATGAGGGCACCGAACGCCCCGGCAGCAGCCCGCTGGACAACGAGAAGCGGGCCGGCGTGTTTGTGTGCGCCGGCTGCGCGCTGCCCTTGTTCAGCTCGGCGATGAAATTTGATTCCGGCACCGGCTGGCCGTCATTCTTTACCACCATCCCCGGCGCGTTCCAGACCAGCCGCGATTTCAAGATGATCCTGCCGCGAACGGAGTATCACTGCGCCCGTTGCGGTGGCCACCATGGGCATGTATTCGATGACGGGCCACGCCCTACGGGCC
>CANKAJ010000254.1 GCA_947479645.1 Betaproteobacteria bacterium
CAGCAGTGCAATTTTGGTGTTGGATGGATCAACGTGACCGTGACCTGCGGACATAAGAATGACTCCTATCGGCGAAATGGCGTGATTTTACTCAGCTTCCAGGACAGATTTAAGTCATTCTGGAAGGATTTTTCAGACTTCGCATTTTTGTACGGATGGATTTTCATCCGTACAAAAATGCGAAGACGCAAGCGGAGCGCGCGAATGGTTGATTGGCGTGAGTGGCAAATTTCGATAAAACCGTATGGCACCTTCCCGAATCACAACAGCGGTTTGAGCACTTTCCAGATATTTTCGAGCAGGACGGGCTGCGCCTGTGCTGTCGGATGCAGCTGATCGGGCTGGAACATTTCCGGGCGATCGGCGATACCGTCCAGCAGCAAGGGTACCAGCGGTGACTTGAAGCGCTGGGACAGCTGCTTGAATGTGGCGCTAAACTCTCGGGTGTAGGCAGGTCCATAATTGGGCGGCATCTGCATGCCGACAATCAGCACCTTGCTGCCCGCCCCCTGCGCTGCGCCGATGATGCGGACAAGATTATTGCGCAGCTGAGCCACCGGAAGGCCGCGCAGGCCATCATTGGCACCCAGTTCCACGATGGTGATAACGGGCTTGTGGCGAGCCAGCGTGGCGGCAATTCGCGAAGCCCCGCCAATCGATGTTTCTCCGCTGATGCTGGCATTGGCCACGGTATAATTTGGATGTGATTTTCGCAGGCGTTCCTGCAGCAGCGCCACCCAGCCATCCTTTTGACTGATTCCATAGGCAGCCGACAAGCTGTCGCCATAAACGAGTATCGTGCCGCCGCGGTCTGCACCGTGGGCGTCGATGGACTGCATGCCCATTGCCGGAACCAGCAGCATGCTCGAGACGAAACCAATGCACGAAGGCCGTGTCCAAGCTGTTCTGCATGAATGGCCAATCGAACGGAATAAAGCCGCAATGACAGCGATCATCGAAATTCGAAACCTTTCCAAGAAGGTGCCGCTGCCCGGCCAGCCTGGCCAGCGGTTCCGGCATGAGGTGGGCAGTGCAGCGGAATTGATCATCCTCAAGGATATCGAATTCGATGTCCAGGCGGGTGAGGCGCTTGCGATTGTCGGTGCTTCCGGGTCTGGCAAGTCCACACTGCTGGGGCTGATGGCGGGGCTGGACGTTCCCAGCACTGGCTCGGTATGTCTTAAGGGCGAGAGCGTATTCAGCCTTGACGAGGATGGGCGCGCGGCATTGCGCTCGAGGGTGCTCGGCTTTGTGTTTCAGTCGTTCCAGCTGTTGCCGGCGCTGAATGCCCTGGAGAATGTCATGCTGCCGCTGGAACTGGCCGGTAACGGCAATGCCATCGAGCTGGCTACCGGGATGTTGCAGCGGGTGGGATTGGGAGAGCGCCTGCAACACTATCCCAAGTACCTGTCTGGTGGCGAGCAGCAGCGCGTGGCGCTGGCTCGGGCGTTTGTCATGCAGCCGGCCATTCTGATGGCCGATGAGCCGACCGGGAATCTGGATGCCGCCACCGGTGCCGCCATCATCGAGCTGTTGTTCCGGCTGAACGCGGAAACGGGCACGACGCTGGTGCTGGTCACGCACGACGAAGCGCTGGCCCGGCGTTGCGGACGTGTCATCCGGCTCGGGGGCGGACGCGTCGTGGCGCAGGATGCTCCGACAGCAGGTTAGGCCGCGATGCTTGATTCGTTTGATACTCTATGTGTTGCATCGACTGTGCTGAACCAATTTTGTTGAACCGATAGCGAGGACAGACCATGAAAGTCAGAGTCTTTAATGCCAGCGGACAGCTGGCCGGCCCGTTCGAGGTCGCAGCGGTGGTCAAGACCGATGCCGAGTGGCGCAGCCAGCTGACGCAGTCTCAATTCGAGATTGCCCGTGGCAAGGGCACGGAGCACCCGTTCTGCGGCACCTTGCTCGACAACAAGCGCGACGGGGTCTATAGCTGTATCTGCTGCCGACTGCCGTTGTTTGCTTCATCAGGCAAGTTTGACTCCGGAACGGGCTGGCCCAGCTTCTTTCGGCCGGTGGCCGAAGAAAACGTCATTACGCATGCAGATCGCGCCTATGGCATGGTGCGCACCGAGATTCTGTGCGCGCGCTGTGATTGCCATCTCGGGCACGTATTTCCAGATGGCCCCCAACCCACCGGATTGCGCTTTTGCGTCAACTCCGACTCCCTGACTTTTACCGATGTGGCCGATGTGGTCAGCCTTGCCGATCCGGCAGCGGTCTAAGCACTGATGCCTTGATGCCTGAACTGAAACTCGCCCTGCGCCTGCTGCTGCGCGACTGGCGCGCCGGTGAGTTGCGCGTGCTGGCGCTGGCGCTGGTGGTTGCCGTGGCCAGCGTGACCAGCGTGGGTTTCTTTGGCGACCGCGTGCGACAGGCGCTGGTCCGTGATGCGCACCAGTTGCTGGGGGCCGATCTGGTCATGCTTGCCGATCATCCGCCAGGGCGCGAAATGCGCGATGAAATCAGTCGTCGCGGATTGGCCCTCGCCGAAGCCGCTGCGTTTGTCAGCATGACCCGTCAGGGTGAGCGGGCCCAGCTGACCGGCATCAAGGCGGTGTCCGAGGGTTTTCCGCTGCGAGGCAAGTTGCGGGTGACTTCGGCGTTGAATGTACCGGATCGGCAAGCTGATGGGGTGCCGGAGCGGGGTTCCGCCTGGATCGACGAGCGTCTGGCGCAGGCACTGGGCATTGCGGTCGGCAGTGTCATCGATGTGGGTGACATTCAGTTGAAAATCAGCGCAATCCTCACTCTGGAGCCGGATCGAAGCGCCTCGTTCTTCAATTTTGCACCACGACTGATGATGCGCATGGAGGATCTCCCCGCATCGGGCCTGGTCACCACCGGCAGTCGTGTCACCTATTCCGTGTTGGCGGCCGGGGAGCGCGAAACGGTGTCCTCGCTGGAGGCATGGATGAAGGTACGTCTTGGCCGTGGTGAACGTCTGGAGAGCCTGGACAACGCACGGCCGGAAGTGCGCAACACGCTGGACCGCTCGCAGCAGTTCGTTGGCCTGACGGCCTTGCTGGCGGTGGTGCTGGCGGCCGTGGCGGTGTCGCTGTCCACGCGCCGTTACAGCCTGCGGCACCAGGATGGCTATGCCGTAATGCGCTGCTTTGGTGCCAGCGCATCGCGCCTGTTCAGGCTGGCGGCAGCCGAATTTGTCATGCTGGGCCTGCTGGCCAGTGCGGTCGGTTGCCTCATTGGGTATGTCGGGCAGTTCGTGATCGCCGGGTTTGTCGCCGATTTGCTGGGCGCCCGATTGCCCTCGCCGTCGGTGTTGCCGGCGTTGCAGGGGTTTCTCACCGGGATCGCGTTGCTGCTGGGATTTGCACTGCCACCACTGCTGCAGTTGCGCAATGTGCCTGCCCTGCGAGTGCTGCGCCGGGATGTTGGCTTGCCGCGGCAGTCCACCTTGCTTGGCTTTGGTTTCGGTCTCGCGATCATGGCGGCCCTGCTGACCTGGCAGGCGGGCGATGTAAAACTGGGGATGGTGGTGCTGGGTGGGTTTGTTGCCGCCTTTATGCTATTCGGGATCGTGGGGAATGCAGTTCTGCACCTCGTGGCACGTCTGAGTGGTACCGGTCGCGGTCGGACCGGAGTGACCTGGCGTTATGGCCTGGCCAATCTGCGGCGTCATGCGCGCGCCAGCACGGTGCAGATTGTTGCGCTGGCAGTCGGGCTTACTGCGGTGCTGATACTCAGTTTTACTCGTGGCGATTTGCTGGCCACCTGGCAGGCCACGGTACCCCCGGATGCGCCCAACCGATTCATCGTCAATATCCAGCCAGACCAGCGGGATGCCATTCTGGAGATGTTCCAGGCCAGCGGGCAGGCTGCGCCGGTGATCTATCCGATGATTCGAGGTCGTCTGATGGCGGTGAATGGCAAGCCGGTCAAGGCCGATGAGTATCAGGAGCGTGACCGGCGCATGGTGGAGCGTGAGTTCAATATCTCGTATATGGCGCTGGCGCCTTCGGGAAACGATATTGTGTCGGGTCGCTGGTTCACGCGTGAAGACATGGGTGCTGGCGCGTTGTCGGTGGAGGAGGGCATTGCGAAAAGGCTGGGATGGAAAATCGGTGACACGCTGACCTGGCAGGTGGGTGGTCAGGACTTCAAGGCGCCGATCACCAATGTGCGCAAACTCGACTGGGATTCGATGCGGGTGAATTTCTTTGTGATTGCCTCGCCTGGCCTGATGGATGCTGCACCGACCAGTTACATCACCAGCTTTCACCTGCCGGAGACGCGGGCGGCTTTTGCCAATACGCTGTCACAGCGATTTCCCAATCTGACCGTGGTGGACATGAGCGCGCTGCTCAGGCAGGCGCAGGGTGTGATCGATCAGGTGGTGAAGGCGGTGCAATTCGTGTTTCTGTTTGCGCTGGGCGCCGGCGTGCTGGTGCTGTATTCGGCGCTATTGTCCACGCAGGACGAGCGGCAGCAGGAAGCCGCATTGATGCGGGCGCTGGGGGCCTCGCGTTCGCAGATTCTGTCGGCCCAGCGCACCGAGTTCGCAGTGCTGGGCCTGGTGGCC
>CANKAJ010000255.1 GCA_947479645.1 Betaproteobacteria bacterium
ATATCGTGAAGCGACCATCTGGAATATCGCGGTCAACGGCGTGATGGCCGGATGCCGGCCGGAATACATGCCCGTTTTGATTGCAGTCGTGGAAGCCGTCACGGATCCGGATTTCTGGCTGGAGGACGCCGGCGCCACCCCGGGCTGGGAACCGTTGATTATTCTCAGCGGCCCCATCATCAAGGAGCTCGACTTCAACCACGGCACCGGCGTGATGCGGGTGGGCAGGCGTGCCAATACCAGCATCGGCCGCTTTCTGCGCCTGTTCATGCGCAATGTGGCGGGCCAGCGCATCCCCCCCGGCGCCACGGACAAGGGCAGCATTGGATTTACTTTCAATGTGGTGCTGCCTGAAGATGAGCAGGCCGTCACCGACATGGGCTGGGAGCCATTCAGCGTGGACCGCGGCTTCACCAGAGGCGAAAACGTGGTGACAGTGCAAAGCTGCGTCAACGTATCCCAGCCAACCTACACCGGCGGCCGCTCGGCGCTGAATCATGTGCAGATTCTCGCCGAGGTCATCGGCGAAGCAAATGCCTACTGGTCGCACTGCGGAATATTGCACCGGCGGAATTACCCGCTGTTTGTCCTCGGGCCCAGCGTCGCCAAGGCCATCGCCGATGACGGCTGGACCAAGGACGACATCCGGCAATATTTGTACGAGAACGTGAAGATTCCGGCGTCTCGCGTGGAGAAATATGCGCGCAATGGCCACTTCGCGGACTACGATTTAAAACAGCTGGTCGCTCGCGGAATATTGCCGCCCGAGTATCACGAATCGGATGACCCCGACCGGCTCATACGTGTTTTCATCAAGCCGGAGTGGATCGGCATCGTGGTCGCCGGCGACCCCGGCCGCAATCAGTCCAAAGGCTATATTCAGAATCACCGGCAGGGCATGCCGGTCAGCAAGCGCATTCAATTGCCGGCGGGCTGGAAAGAGCTGATAGGTCAGAGCAAAGAATCGCGAGCCACGCAAAAGTAGCTAACTCGTTTCAAAATGAACACTCGGTGAGTTTGTCATTCCGAGCACAGCGAGGAATCTGCTGTAAATAAAAACCATAAAGCATCCCGCCAGGGGACTTCCTTCGGGGCGGATTCCTCACCCTGCGCCCCGAAGGAAGCCCCCTTGGGGGGCGGGTTCGGAATGACAAGTTTTTGAAGCCAGTTCTAAAGCACGCTTCAGCAATATTTCGTCCATGATCAAGGAGAGATGGAACATGAATAGAGCGCTGTTGTGTTTATGTCTTCTGACTGGTGCGCTGCCTGCCTGGGCGGCCGAACCCTATCCCAACCAGCCCACGCGCGTCATCGTGCCCTACCCGCCTGGCGGCGGCACCGACAGCATCGCGCGCATGATTTCAAAACAATTGTCCGATCAAATCGGCAAGGCATTCGTAGTGGAGAATCGCGCCGGTGCCACCGGCATCGTCGGCAGTGGGATCGTGGCCAAGGCGGTCCCTGACGGCTATACGATCATGCTGGCCGATATCAGTTTTGCCATGGTGCCGGGCCTGACCCGGTCGCTTCCCTATGTGCCGCTCAAGGACTTCACGCCCATTACCCAGCTCATCCGGTCGCCGCAAGCGCTGGTGGTGATTCCATCGCTCAACGTCAATACACTCAGGGATTTCATCGCGCTGGCGCAGGCCAATCCGGGCCGATTCAATTATGGTTCCGGTGGCACCGGCAGTTCACCGCATCTGTCCGCGGCATTGTTCAACATCGCCGCCAAGGTGAATATCACGCACATTCCCTTCAAAGGCGCGGGCGATGTGATTACCGCCATGCTGGGCGGGCAGGTGCAGATGCATGTCACCGGCATCCCGGCGCTGCTGCCGCACATCAACGCCGGGAAGATGCGCGCCCTGGGCGTGACCACTGACGGCAGGCGCATTTCATTGCTGCCCGATGTTCCCTCCATGAGTGAGGCGGGTATTCCCGGGCTGGACATTTATACCTGGCACGGCCTGGCCGGCCCGGCCGCACTGCCTCGCGATGTCGTCAACAAGCTGCATGCCGAGGCGGTCAAGGCGCTCGCCTCGCCGTCGCTGCAGGCGCAATTTGCGGCCCAGGGTGCGGAACCCGTCGGCAGCACGCCCGAGGAATTCTCGCGCTTGATCCGCAGCGAGTTGCAACGCTGGGGCGAAGTCGTCAAGGCGGCGGGGATGACCCCGGAATAATTGTCAAACTCATAAATATATACAGGTGACACGCATGAATATCAGTAAATTGTTATCTCGTTTTATCGCGACGACCAGTGTCGTCTGTATTGCCGCACTGGCCTCCGCTGCAACGGCGCAATCGTTTCCGGCCAAGCCGATTTCGGTCGTCTTCGGCGGTGGCACCGGCACGCCGGTTGAAAGCGCCTTCCGGCTGATCGCGGCAGAAGCCGCCAAGCCTTTTGGGCAACCGGTGATCTGGGACAGTCGACCCGGTGCCAACGGAAGATTGAGCATCAACGCGCTCAGAAGCGCGCCTCCCGACGGCCACATGCTGGCCATGGCGACCGACGCCATACTCATCTCGCAACCGCTGTCGGATCCGGAGTTCCAATTGCAGGTCGGCAAACACTATGCGCCAGTGGCATTCATGCTGGAGTTTCCGTCGGTGCTGACCGTGCATCCGTCGACTGGCGCAAAAGACCTCAAGGGCCTGATTGCCCACGCCAAGGCCAATCCCGGCAAATTGAATATTGCCGGCGTGGCCGGTGGCAGTGGTTATTTCGTCGCGGAGCGCTTCCGTCAGACAACCGGAATCAACGTGACCCTGGTGCCATACAAAGGCTCTCCCCAGGCCCTGGTCGATCTGGTTGGGGGACGCGTGCAGGCGCAATTCGCGCCGGCCAGCGCCAAGCAGTTCATCGAGGCTGGCAAGCTGGTGGGCATCGCCACGACGGGCAGCCAGCGCTGGAGCCCCTTCCCGGATCTGCCAACGCTCTCCGAGGAAGGCGTGCCCATCACAACCACGTTCTGGTACGGGCTGATCGCCGCGGCGGGCACGTCGACCGACGTGATCAGCCGTTTGAACCGGACTTTCAATTCCATTCTCGCGCTGCCCGATCTGCGCAAGAAACTGGATGCCGACTTCGGCATGACCACCGGCAAGCACGCCACGCCGGAGGAATTCGCGGCGTTCATCCGCTCGGAGACGACGGTGTGGGGGCCCATCATCAAGAGTGCCGGAATCAAACTGGATTAACAGTTTGTTGAATTTGCCAACATCTTGTCATCCTGAGCGTAGCGAAGGATCTGCTGTTGCTTGTGATTCAACAACCTTAAAAGCAAAGCAGATCCTTCGTCGCTGCGCTCCTCAGAATGACATTTCCATGAATTTCAACAATCTGTTAAGAGTGCATTTCGCCTCGGTGTAGACTGAAACAACCATGCGCAATCGAACGACCTTCACGCTCTTGCTTGCCCTGCTGTGCGCAACCGGCATCGCGAGCGCGCAGACCTTCCCTTCCAGGCCCATTCGCATCGTGGTGCCTTTTCCCGCCGGCGCCGGCGGTGATTTCGTCACCCGCCTGTATACCCCGCGCATGGGCGAAGCGCTGGGACAGCCCTTCATCGTGGAGAACCGCAGCGGCGCCTCGGGCAATATCGGCGCAGAGAGCATTGCGCGCGCCGCGCCGGACGGCCATTCGCTGCTGACGGTATCGTCTTCACATGCAGTCGCGCAGAACGTCTACAAGAATCTGCCCTACGAATTGATACGCGACTTCGAGCCGGTTGCATTGCTGGCTTATACGCCGCAGGTGCTGGTGGTGCATCCGTCCATTCCTGTCAAAAGCGTCGGAGAGTTGGTCGCACTGGCAAAGGCACAGCCGGGCAAACTGACATTTGCGTCTTCCGGCATGGGCAGCGCCTCCCACCTTTCCGCCGAAATGCTGAAAATGCAGGCGCAGATCGAACTGCTGCACGTGCCCTACAAGGGAACGGCGCAGGCGCTGACCGACCTCACCAGCGGCCAGTTGTCGATGATGTTTGCGTCGCAGGTCAGCTCATTCATCAAGGCCGGCCGCCTGCGCGCCATTGCCATCTCCAGCGCACAGCGCAGCCGGACGACGCCCGATCTGCCGACGGTCGCCGAGTCGGGTCTGCCCGGCTATGAATCCGGCGTCTGGTTTGGACTGATTGCCCCCAAGGGCACGCCCATGGATACGGTCAATCGCCTGAATGCCACGGCAGTCAGAATCGGGCAGAGTCAGGAAGTGCGCGATCTGCTCATGAGCCAGAGTGCCGCTGAACCACTCTCCGGAACGCCAGCACAGGTGGGCAACTACCTGAAATCGGAAATCGCCAAATGGCGCCAACTGGTGCTGGCGCTGGGCTTGCGGGAAGAGTAACGCGCACGGCATCCGATCAATAACGATCGAACACGAACGCCACAATCAAAGGAGCGAGCATGAGTCACTACATTTATGAGCCGGTGGTACCCACACGCAGCGACAAGAACCAGGCCAGGCTCAATGTCGACACACTGAAAGGCA
>CANKAJ010000256.1 GCA_947479645.1 Betaproteobacteria bacterium
GTGGTCTGGTCCATGATCATCCACCCCACGCGGCCGAACGTGATGTATGCCGGCACCGCGCCGATTGGGCTTTATCGCAGCGAGGATGGTGGCGACACCTGGCGCAAACTCGCCAATGTGAAGTCCACCGATCACTGTGGCCCTTCCTACCTGTCGCGCCTGATTCGCATCGGCATCGAGGCCGGCCGTCCGGACGAAATCTATCTGGGGCTGGAGGTCAGTGGCGTGCTGCACAGTGCTGACGCGGGCGAGACCTGGCAGGACCTGTCCGCACCACTGATCAAACTGGCCGAGCAACCGCATCTGAAAAGCAACCTCGGTGGCACCGGTGACCATGAAGGCATGATGGACTCGCACGCCATCGTCCTGAGCGCCGCTGCGCCGAAATCGGCCTTCCTTGCCGTGCGTGTCGGCATCTTCCGCACCGATGACGGTGGCGCATCCTGGCAGGACATGCAGGTGGGACGTTTCTCGCCAGTGACCTATTGCCGCGACCTCAAGGTGTCGCAGCACGATCCCCGCGTCATGTATGCGTGCATGTCGCCCTACGCCCGCAGCAAGGATGGCTCTCTTTATCGCAGCGACGACATCGGCGTCACCTGGAAGCGGCTCGACCACGGCATCAAGGCCAACGGCACCATGATGTCGGTGGCGGAGCATCCAGCCGATCCGGCTCAGGTGTACTGCGTTTCGCGCGCCGGGGAAGTGTTCGGGACCGAGGATGCCGGAGCGACGTGGACGACATACAGGAATCCGGTGGCGGCGATGGATGGGTACGCGGTGGCGTGCATCTGAACTTTGCTTCTAGAATGTCGAGGCGAATTGAACGTGGTGCAAGCAAGTATTCCTCATCAACCTGAGAGATGAGGATCTGATGCAAAGTCATGGAGGAACAACGATGAGAATTGGAAATCGGGTGTTGGGCGCGGTGGCGGCGGCCCTCATGCTGAACGCAGCCGTAGGGATGGCACAGTCGGGCGGAGATGCTTTTCCCGCCAAACCCATCACGCTGATTGTGCCGCTCGCGCCGGGCGCATCAGTGGACATCGAGACGCGCATGTACGCCAACAAGCTGGCCGAACAACTGCGCAGCCAGGTGCTGGTGGATTACAAACCGGGTGCCGGCACAATCCTGGGCGCGGCCTATGTGGTGAGGTCGGCGCCTGACGGCTACACGTTGCTGTCGACCTCCTCTTCGTTTGCGGCTGCCGCGGCGCTCTACCCGTCGCTGTCCTTCGATCCTCTCAGCGACATCGCCTCGGTATCGCTGATGAGCAAGGCCCCCTATATGCTGCTCATCAATCCGCAGGTCCCCGCGAAAAATATTCCCGAGTTCATCGCGCTGGCGCGCGCCAGGCCCGGCGGCATCAACTTCGGCACTTCGGGTCTGGGCGGGCTGCCGCACATCCTGGGCGAGTGGCTCCACAGCGCCACCAATACCAAGGTGACCTTCGTGCACTACAAGGGGGGCGCACCGGCTTATCAGGCGGTGATCAGCGGGGAGATTGACGCGGCTTTCGCCGGGCTCTCGCCCATGATCCCGCAGGTGAAAGCGGGCAAGGTTCGCCCCATTGGCATGACCACCGCCGAGCGCTCCAAGCTGCTGCCTGATGTGCCCTCAATCGCCGAGCAGGGCGTCCCCGACTACGATGTGTCCTCCTGGATCGGGATTTTTGCGCCGGCGAAAACACCGCAAGCGGTGATGCTGAAACTGAGCGGGGAGTTCGCCAGGGTTGCCAGAAGCGCCGACATCATCAAGCGTCTCGATGCCGAAGGCGTGACGGCCGTGGGCAGCACGCCCGAGGAGTTCCGCAAGCTCTACATCTCGGAAATCACCAAGCTGAAGAAGCTGGGGCAGGACACCGGACTGAAGCTGCAGTAAGCACCGGGCGCGCGGCGCCGAACGCCCGCCGCGGTCTGGCGTCTTGCGAATTAATGATTGTTACGATTACGACTCCCGGAGCGGCATGAGAGAAATCCGTATCATCGACCAGACCCTGCGCGACGCGCACCAGTCGCTGTGGGCCACCCGCATGAGCGCGGCGATGCTGCTGCCGGTGGCCGACAAACTCGATCGCGCCGGCTTTGAATGCATCGACGTGCCCATCGGCGGCGTGCATGTCGATGTATGCGTGCGCTATCTCAGGGAGAATCCCTGGGAACGCCTGAAACTCCTGCACGAGCGCATCCGCCGCACGCCCACCTACGGCACCATCCGCAACCGCAGCGGCACGAGCTTCGATGTCATCGCCGAAGACATTCCGCTGCTTTGGGTGGAGCGCCTGATCGCCAATGGCATCAGGCGTTTTCGCATGTACGACGCGCTGTTCGACCAGGACATCATCATCCGGCAGTTGCGCTACGCGAAAGAACTGGGCGCCTACACCGTCGGGGCGCTGGCCTATGGTCTCAGCCCGGTCCACACCGATGCCCTGTATGCGCAGAAGGCCAAAGAGCTGATCGACAAGGCCGGGGTGGACGCCATCATGCTCAAGGACGCCGCGGGACTGCTGACGCCGGACCGTATCCGTACCCTGGTGCCGGCGCTGCTCGGCGTGACCGGCGGCCGCCCGCTGGAACTGCACAGCCACTGCATCACGGGGCTTGCGCCGCTCGTCTACCTCGAAGGCGTGGAACTGGGCGTGGATCAGATCCATACTTCGATTGCGCCGCTGGCCAATGGCGCGGCACAGCCCGCCACCCAGACCATGGTGAGGAATCTGCGCGACAAGGGCTATACGGTGAATGTCGATGATCGCCTCATCGCCGAAGTGGGGGAGCATTTTCGCAAGGTGGCCGAGCAGGAAGGCAAGCCCGTGGGCAAGCCGATGGAATACGATGCCTTCCACTTCGAGCATCAGGTGCCCGGCGGCATGCAAAGCAACTTCAGCGCGCAACTGGAACAGGCCGGCCTCGGCAACCGGCTGGACGAGGTGCTCCATGAATGTGTCCGCGTCCGCGAGGAACTGGGCTGGCCGGTGATGATCACGCCTTTTTCTCAGTTCGTCGGCACCCAGGCCGTGCTCAACATCGTTGCCGGTGAGCGTTACAAGCTGGTGCCTGAGGAGATCAAGAAATATGCGCTGGGCTATTACGGCCGGCTGCTGGCGCCAGTCGCCCCGGATGTGCTGGACCGGATCGTCGAGAATGGATCGCGCAACATCCCGCTGAAACCCGAGGAACCGCTGCCGGGCGTGCCGGAACTGAGGGCGCGCTTTCCCGGAATGAGCGATGAGGAACGTCTGCTGCGCCATTCCTACGCAGGCAATCAGGTGGATGAAATGCTGGCCGCCGGCAGCATGCAGACGGAATACCGTTTCGAGACTTCCATGATGGATCTGCTCAGGGAAATTGCAAAGCGGCCAAAGCTGGCGCGGGTATTCATTCAAAGGAAGAACTTCCTCATCGACCTGAAAGCGTGAGATATCTACGCAATCTTGACTATTAGTGCCTGGCCATCGTATATCGTATCAGCGCCCATGCCCATTCAATCGCCAGTCGTACCGATGCCGATCGCGCAAAGCATCCGGGGCTTTCATAAGGCTGTTGCGAATAGAGAAATAATTGCCCTACAATTGCGATATGGGCAAGCTCTGTTCAGGTGAGGGCTGGATCATTGTCGTGCGGGGGAATGAACACCCTCCGGTGCATGCCCATGTGCTGCATCCAGATGGCAAGGCTGCGGTGTATCTGTCAGGCAAGGTGATCAATGTCGGTGTGCCGGCGAAGGTGTTGCGCGCTGCACAGGCGTGGATCGAAGCCAACGCCAGGCAGGTCCGCAGTGAATGGGCGACGATGAACAATCCGCGCAGGAGATAAGCGATGAAAGAGAAGAATGCAAACCGGCTGCAATCGGTCAGTGCCGAGGCGGGTATGGTGCTCGCGGCGACCTATACCGGCGGCAATACGATCCGCGTTGATCTGGCTGATGTGGCGCGGCGCCTGGAGGCATTCGCGCCGCTGGAATTGCGCCGCGAGTTTCGTCGCGCCGCCGTGGTCGACTTCGGTTGGGCGGTGGAATGGCCGTGCGGGGCATCTCTGGATTCAGACCGCTTGCTGGAAATGGCCCTGGAACAGCAAGGGCAGGTGGCCAATGTTGATTTTCGCCGCTGGCAGGATCGACATCAACTTTCCCTCACGGATGCCGCCAAGGCAATCGGGCTGACCCGTCGTACAGTGAGTCAATACCGCACTGGTGCGCGGCCCGTTCCGCGCACCGTCACGCTCGCCTGCAAGGGGTGGGAGTTGGAGCAGGGGCGGCCCAGGCGCGGTGGAACCAGTGCAATCGGCAACGCTGCGCGAGCTGTACATCGCTAGTGTCCTGAGTCTGAAATTCGCAGCACCAATGGATCAACGGAGAAGTGCACGTGAAAAAATCCGTTTGGATCGCGGCCAGGCTAGGCGCGCGAAGAGACAGGGTTGGGCACCCGGCGATGAGCGCAACAACGCATGGGCGTGATCCA
>CANKAJ010000257.1 GCA_947479645.1 Betaproteobacteria bacterium
GATCTCCTGTACGCCAGCGCCGAACCCTATCCGTGGCCCTACGACGGCGATCTGCGCCCGCACAACACCGCGCTCATCGTCATCGACATGCAGACCGATTTCTGCGGCAAGGGCGGCTATATCGATCTGCTGGGCTATGACATCTCGCTCACGCGCGCCTGCATCGCGCCCATCCGCACCGTGCTTGCCGCGATGCGCGCCGCGGGCTACCACATCCTGCATACGCGCGAAGGACACCGGCCGGACCTGAGCGATCTGCCCGCCAACAAGCGCTGGCGCTCGCGCATCGGCGCCGACGGCAAGCCGGGCACATCAATCGGCATCGGTGACCAGGGTCCCTGTGGGCGCGTACTGGTGCGCGGCGAGCCCGGCTGGGACATTATTCCCGAACTCGCCCCGTTGCCCGGCGAGCCCATTATCGACAAGCCCGGCAAGGGCTCGTTCTGCGCAACCGACCTGGAACTGATCCTGCGCACGTGCGGCATCCGCAATCTGATCCTGACCGGCATCACCACCGACGTGTGCGTGCACACAACCATGCGTGAAGCCAATGACCGCGGTTTCGAGTGCGTGCTCCTGGAAGACTGCTGCGCGGCCACCAAGCGCGCCCATCACGATGCCGCGGTCAATATGGTCAAGATGCAGAACGGCGTATTTGGGGCGATATCGAATTCGCAGTCCATCATGAATGCCATCGGAGCACCAGGATAATGGCTGAAGAATCCTCAATGATGCGGCTGAAGCCCGCGCATCCGGTTCTCCCCGATCACGCCATCGGCGTGGAGATCACCGGCATGACCAAGCGCTTCGGTTCGTTTTCTGCGCTGGACAATGTGTCGATGAAGGTCGCTGCGAGTTCCTTCCATGCCCTGCTCGGCGAGAACGGCGCCGGCAAGAGCACGCTGGTGAAATGTCTGGTCGGCTTCTACCAGCCTGACCAGGGTGAAATCCAGATCGACGATCGCGAATACGCCATCCGTTCGCCGCATGACTCTCACGCGCTGGGCATCGGCATGGTCTACCAGCACTTCACGCTGGTGCCGAGCATGACCGTCGCGGAAAATCTGGTGATGTCCAGGGACGATGTGCCGGCGGTGGTGCGCTGGAAAGATGAAATGGAGCGCCTGGCCGCCTTCATGGACACCGTGCCCTTCAAGGTGCCGCTGGACAAGCCGGTATCACGGCTGGCCGCAGGCGAAAAGCAGAAGGTGGAAATCCTCAAGCAGCTCTACCTGCAGCGCCGCTTCATGATTCTGGACGAGCCGACCTCGGTGCTGACGCCCACTGAAGCCGATGAAGTGCTGGGCATGGTCAAGGACCTGACCCGCGCCAACAAGGTCACGGTGCTGATGATCACGCACAAATTTCGCGAGGTGATGGCTTTCGCCGACGCCGTGTCGGTGTTGCGCCGGGGCAAGTATGCCGGCGAAGGCAGGGTGGCTGATCTCACCCCGACGCGCATGGCCGAGATGATGGTCGGCTCGCGCGACATTCCACAAGCCAAAGGTATCAAAGCGGGTAGCAAGACCACCGGCGCACAAGCCGCGCAGGTACGCCTGTCCATCAAGGATCTGGTCGTCGACAACGACAGCGGCCGTCCGGCGGTGGAGCATTTCACGCTGGACATCCGCCCCGGTGAGATCGTCGGCATCGCCGGCGTATCGGGCAATGGCCAGCGCGAATTGGTGGAAGCGCTGATCGGCCAGCGCCGCCCAAGCGGCGGCGACATTCGCATTGACGGCAAACCGTACAGCGCCACCCGCCGTGAGATTCACTTCTATCGCGCCTTCAGCCTGCCCGAGGAACCCCTGCGCAATGCCTGCGTGCCCAGCATGAGCGTTGCAGAGAACATGGCTTTTCGCAATTTTGATCAGGCGCCGCTGGCCTCAGGCATCTGGCTGAAAAACAGCGCCATGATCGCGCAGGCCGAGCGCTGGATCAGCGAATTCAAGGTCAAGACCCAGGGCAGCGGTGCCGCCATCAGCACGCTGTCCGGCGGCAACGTGCAACGCGCCGTGCTGGCGCGCGAATTGTCCGAATCGGTATCGGTGCTGATCGTGGCCAATCCGGTGTTCGGCCTCGATTTCGCCGCCGTCGCTGAAATTCACGACCGCATCCTGGCGGCACGCAATGCCGGCGCGGCCGTGCTGCTCGTGTCGGAAGATCTGGACGAGTTGCTGGAATTGTCCGATCGCATGGTGGTGATATTCGATGGCCGCATCGTGCATGAGACAGTGACCTCACAGGCGGACATTGCCGTGATTGGCCCGTGCATGGCCGGGCACGCCGCAGTGGCGGAGGCAGCATGATCACCGTTGCAGCCAATCCTTTCCCCTATGCCTTCGACCCCGCGAAGACCGCCCTCGTCGTCATCGACATGCAGCGTGATTTTGTCGAGCCAGGCGGATTCGGCGAGACGCTGGGCAATGATGTATCACTGCTGGCCGCCATCGTGCCGACGGTGCGCGGCCTGCTCGACTGGTGCCGCGCCCATGGCGTGCTGGTCATCCACACCCGTGAGGCGCATCGCGCCGATCTGGCCGATTGCCCGGACGCCAAGCGCCTGCGCGGCGCCCCCAAACTGCGCATCGGTGACACGGGACCCATGGGGCGCATCCTCATCGACGGTGAACCGGGCAACGACATCGTCGCAGCACTGGCACCGACACCCGGCGAAATCGTCATCGTCAAGCCGGGCAAGGGCGCCTTCTATGCCACCAGCCTTGGAGAAATCCTGCGACTCAAGGGCATCACCCATCTGATCTTCGCCGGCGTGACCACGGAAGTGTGCGTGCAGACCACCATGCGCGAAGCCAATGACCGCGGCTACGACTGCCTGCTGATCGAGGACGCCACCGAGAGTTACTTCCCCGAGTTCAAGCGCGCCGCCATCGACATGATCCGCGCGCAGGGCGCCATCGTCGGCTGGACGGCGCCGTTCTCGGCGCTGGACACAGCGCAATCCGAAAACTGATTCACAACGCAATATCGTCAGGAGCATCACCATGAAATCGAGTTCCATTCGACGCGTCATCCGTTGGAGCGCATTGCTCGCCGGCCTGCTCGCCTGCGCGCCGGTGACGGCGCAGGTTCCGATCAAGTTTGCGCTCGACTGGAAATTCGAAGGGCCGGCTGCGCCCTACCTCGTCGCCATCGACAAGGGCTATTACAAGGCCGAAGGACTGGATGTCACCATCGACCAGGGCAGCGGCTCGGTCGAGGGCATCAACCGCATTGCCAGCGGCACCTACCAAATGGCTTTCTCCGACATCAATTCGCTGGTGAAGTTTCGCGACAACAAGGCCAATGCGCCGATCAAGGCGGTGATGATGGTGTATGACACGCCGGCCTTCGCCATCGTTGCGCTGCGCAAAAGCGGCATCAAGTCACCCAAGGATCTGGAAGGCAAGATTCTGGGTGCGCCGGCGCCCGACGGCGCCTATGCGCAATGGCCGATTTTCGTGAAGCAGAACGGCATCGACGCGTCAAAGGTGAAGATCGAAAACATCGGCTTCCCGGTGCGCGAGCCCATGCTGGCGCAGGGCAAGGTCGACGCCATCACCGGCTTTTCGTTTTCCTCGTTCATGAACCTGAAAGCCAACGGTATCGCCGCCGAGGACATCGTGGTGCTGCTGATGCGCGACTTCGGTGTGCAGCTGTATGGCAACGCCATCATGGTGAACCCGGATTTCGCCAAGGCCAATCCCAAGGCGGTGGCCGGTTTCGTGCGCGCCACCATCAAGGGCATCCAGGACACCATCAAGGACCCGGCAGCGGCCATCAAATCGCTGATGAAACGCAATGAAATCGCCAACGAGGCGGTGGAACTGGAGCGCCTCAAAATGGCCATCGACAAGAACTTCGTCACCGCCGAAGTGCTGACCCACGGCCTGGGCGCGGTGGACAACGCGCGCCTGACACGCTCCATCGACCAGATCGGAATTGCATTCACTTTCGCTGCAAAGCCAACTGCTGGAGACATTTTCACAGCTGAATATCTTCCTACTGCCGCGCAGAGAAAAGCCCGGTAGGCGCCTTGGACGCGCTGGTCACGCTGGAAGATGTCGCCATGGCCTACGGCCGTGGCGCAACGGCCGTGCGGGCGATCGAATCGGTCAGTCTGACCATCGCGCGCGGGGAATTCATTGCCGTGGTCGGCCCCTCCGGCTGCGGCAAGAGCTCGCTGATGAAGCTGATTTCCGGATTGCACCCACCGGCGCAGGGCCAGCTCAAGGTGGAAGGCATCCCGGTCACCGCACCCCTCAAGTCAGTCGGCATGGCCTTCCAGAATTCCAACCTGCTGCCCTGGCGCACCGTGCTCGACAACGTGCTGCTGCCGATGGAGATCGTGCAGCCGCACCGGTCGCGCATCCGCCGCGAGCGCAA
>CANKAJ010000258.1 GCA_947479645.1 Betaproteobacteria bacterium
AAATGGCCAGTCCCGGCTGTCCTTGGATCTCGATGAAATCTATAACACTTGGTTCGCGGGGCAAGCGGAATCGCTGCGCCTGTATGCCCGTGCCGGACTGTCCAGACCGATGTGCGATGGCATCGCGCAGCGGTTATGCACCCAATGTGGCCAATTACAAAGTGGTCCAGGTAATTGCACGGCCTGTGGCCATGGTGACCTGGTCGATGTTTTCAGGGCGACGGCGTCCCGAACAACGACAAATAAATTGGGTGTTGCACACGCATGGCATGACCCGACTTGTCCGGCCTGTGGGAGCAGATTCAGACAGATCCTGCTGGGAGCTCGCAGCACCACTATTGGGGCAATCCTCATCGAGCAAAGCTGGGCCAGTCCTTTCAACGACGACAAGAAGTTGGTCGCCTTTTCAGATTCGGTTCAGGACGCCGCACATCGGGCAGGATTCTTCGCAGCGCGTACTTACCTGAATACGGTTCGAACCGGTCTAGCGCAGGTAATTGACCAGGTCGCCACACCACAATGCGCCTGGACAACGTTCTTGGAGCAGTCAGCCCTTCTGTGGCAGACCAAAGGGTCTCCGATGGAGATGCCTGTTGAGCGATTTGTCTCGGAGTTTATCGGCCCGAACATGATGTGGCAGCGCGATTGGGTTCAGTCGCTACAAGAACTTGACCGCTTACCAAGCGGTAGCAAACTGCCGGAACGTGTGCAAAAACGCTTGGCGTGGCAGGCCTTTGCGGAGTTCACTTATCTCAGTCGACGTGGGCGCACCCTCGACGCCGTGGGCAAGGCAACGCTCGCGCCGCGGTGGGTTGCCATATTGCACACCGCGGATTTGCTGCTACCTTCATTGCACGAAATGTTCGGTATTCGCCACACGAACCCGACCAGCGTAGTGCAGTGGCTTTGGGGCTTTGTGTGCCACTTGCGCCAGCGCGGTGCGGTTGCCCATCCGGAAATGGCAACCTATGCGACGAATGGAAACATCTACGGCTTTACCAATTTTGCGGGGCGCAAAGAGTGGCTGCCGGGCATGGGAGAGCGATCGCCTCACCCCACGTTTCTTTCAATGGGGAAAGACCGGGGATTTGACCAGCTGGTAAACCCGCAAGTTCACACCTTTTATCAGACCTGGTTGAAGGCGACCCTGGGTGCAACGGGACCACTACCTGATAAAGCTGAGGAAGCTATTTACGGCCTTGCTATTGACGCACTCGTTCAAGAAAATATTTTGTTACGTCTCGTTAATGGGCCGCTTGTCGCGATCGGGTTGAATCCAGATGCCTTGGTGCTGGAAACACGAGTCGTGCGCCTTGTTTCCGCGCAGGGTAAGAGAGGGCTGACAGTGCCCGAGGATTCGGCGGAGGCACTGTTGGGTATGCCGTGTCTTGATGCAATGCAGGAGAGCTACACGCAAAGGGTGAATGCAGGAAGTTGGCTTGCCAAGCGATTTAGCCGTGGTGATCTGCGTCGCGTGTTTGCCGCAGAACATACCGGCTTACTGCAACGCGATCAGCGGGAGGAGCTGGAGCGACGCTTCAAGGCAAAACCACCCCACCCTTGGTATGAAAATCTTTTATCCGCGACCCCCACTTTGGAAATGGGTGTAGACATCGGAGACTTGTCCTCGGTGTTACTTTGCTCAGTGCCCCCCAACCAGGCGAGCTACCTCCAACGCATCGGGCGTGCGGGCCGGCGCGACGGCAATGCTTTGGCAACTACGCTTGCCGATGGCGCGAGCCCCCACGATCTGTACTTCTTCGAAGATACGGACGAAATGCTCTTGGGTGAGGTGGTTCCCCCAGGGATTTTCCTGAAGGCGGCCGAAGTACTTCGCCGCCAGATGTTTGCCTTTTGTTTGGATGACTGGGTGGGGTCCGGGATACCCGACACGGCTTTGCCTGACAAGACGCAGGAGGCACTCAACGCCCGGGACAGTCTGGATCTGACCCGTTTCCCCTACACGTTTCTCGACTACGTCCTTAAAAATGAAGCGCGGTTGCTTACTGGTTTCAAGACTATGTTGGGCACGGACCTCGATCAGCGCGTTGCTGATCAGCTCGATAAATTCATGCATGGCAACGCGGAAGATGATGCCCTTCGCATTCGTTTGAGCAAGCTTCTGGATGAGTTGGCCAAAGAGCGCAAGACGCATCGTGACCGGGGTGATCACATAAGGAAGCAGATCAGGACTCTCAAGACCCGTCCCCAGGACGAGGCCACCAAGGAAGAAGTCGAAAAGCTGGAGCGCGAACGCCAGAAGACGATGGAATTGGTCAAGGAGATCAACCAACGAGAGCTGCTAAATACGTTGACGGATGCTGGCTTGATTCCCAATTACGCCTTCCCTGAAGCAGGTGTAGAGCTGAAATCTATCCTATGGCGCAGGAAGGGCAGCGATGATCCGGCTGACGAGGGAACCTATATTTCGTTGCCGGCTGAACGCTATGAGCGACCAGCGCAGTCGGCTTTGTCGGAGTTCGCGCCGGAGAACGTGTTCTACGCCAATCAGCGTCGAGTCGAGATTGACCAGATCAATGTCAATCTGTCCACACTGGAAATGTGGCGCATGTGCCCAACCTGCCAGCACATGGAAAATCTTGAAATTCATGCAGACAGCCACGGCTCCTGCCCTCGCTGTGGTGATCCGATGTGGGCTAACGTCTCACAGAAGCAGCAGCTGTTGCGTTTCAAGCAGGCGATCGCCAATAGTAACGACACCGAAGTACGCATCGACGATAGCGCCGAAGACCGGGAGCCGAAGTTCTATGTCCGTCAGATGCTTGCCGACTTCGAGACCAAGGACATCAAGGAAGCCTACCGACTAAAGGCCCCCGACACGCCCTTCGGATTCGAATTTATCGAGCGGGTAGTGTTCAGGGATGTGAACTTTGGAGAACCCACCAAGCCTGGCCAGGCCTACCCGGTTGCAGGGCAGCAACGCCCCCGCCCTGGCTTTAAGCTGTGCAAGCACTGTGGACAGATTCAGCGCGCTCCCCGTAACGAACGTGAGCGTGAGCAGGGTCAGTTTCACGCCTATGACTGCGAGAAACGCGGCAGTGACGATCCGAGCAACATCATCGACTGCCTGTACCTCTATCGGGAATTCACTTCGGAAGCGCTGCGCATTCTGGTGCCTTACACCCAGTCGGGTGTCGATGAGACCTCCGTCCAGTCGTTCATGGCAGCAATACGAATTGGACTTAAAAAGCGCTTTGGCGGCAAGGTTGATCACCTGCGCATCCTGGTGCAAGAGGAAAAAGGGCAGAACGGGGCGGCCAGCCGACAGTATGTAATGTTGTATGACTCGGTTCCAGGCGGCACAGGCTACTTGCATGAATTGCTTGCCGACGGGGCCAAGACCCTCATTGAAGTATTGCGCCTGGCGTTGATTCACCTGGCAGGGTGCTCCTGCAACCCGGACCCGGAAAAAGACGGCTGCTACCGATGCGTCTACCAGTATCGGCTGGGGCGCGCAATGGCACTCGTTTCCCGCGACCGAGCAAGGGCCATCCTCGAACACCTTGTGAAAAACCTCGACCAACTCGAGCGTGTCGCGTCTATCGCCGAAATCTACATAAATCCCAATTTCGATTCGGAGCTCGAGGCGCGTTTCATAGAAAGCCTGCGCCGACTGGGTGGTCAGGGAGGATTGCCATTTGTAAAACTGGTGCAAGACGTTGTGCAAGGCAAATCTGGCTACCTGCTGGAAGTGGGAGAACAGCGTTACTGGGTTGAGCCTCAGGTTGATTTGGGCCCCAACGAGGGAGTCGTAGCGCCATGTCGTCCCGACTTTGTACTGTGGCCTACCCAGGGCCGCTCGGAACGTCGTCCCATTGCTGTGTTCTGCGACGGGTGGGCCTACCATCAGGCGTCGACGCGGGAGGACGCAAGTAAGCGCAGTGCCTTGGTAGCGAGCGGTAAATTCTGGGTCTTGTCGGTGACTTGGGAAGACGTCAAGTCAGCGATGGATGAAAAGCTTGAAACCACTTTGCCCGATGGTCTGGAAGCTATGTGCTTCAATACGAAGGAGCAACTACCTCCGCCACTGCGCGCGATGTTGGATGATGGTTTTTGGGGACAACACTCGGTGGCGTTACTGTTGCACTGGTTGGGCAAGCCAACCGGTGGCCTTGGCGATCAGCAAGCCCAAAAGCTGCTACGCCACGCGGGAGCCACCGCGTTCAGGATGGTGCCCAATCCGTCAAGCGCTACATTGGAAGACGCCCGAACGAAACTCGCCCAGTTTTGGAGTGGGATGATGCAGCTACCCTGTGAACGCCCTGAAAGAAGCGTTGCCTGCGGCAATGTTAACGATCTTTCGGTGACGCTTCGCTACTGGTGGCCCAGCGAACTGGCTAATACCGCGGTGGCGGTCCCGCC
>CANKAJ010000259.1 GCA_947479645.1 Betaproteobacteria bacterium
ATCTGCGCGAGAAATTCGAGACGAACGATATCGAGGCGCAGGCGACTTCGCCGGAGGAACTGACCGCCTACATCAACAGTGAAATCGCCAAGTGGAAGAACGTCATCGAGAAGGCGAATATCCGGATGTGAGAACCTGCCAAGAATTTAAGTACAATAAAATCGCTTGGTCACGGCAACTCATGACAGTATTTCTGCTCAATAAGTTATTGCGCTTCAGCTTTGGGAGTCCTGATGCATAAAAGTCTCATCGTTGGCCTGCTTGTCTTCAGTGTGATGTCCCCGAGTGCTTACGCTCAGCCGGCGTGGCCGGCGAATCCGATACGCATCATTTCGCCAAATCCGCCGGGCGGCGAAAATGACCTGACGGCAAGAATCCTGGCCGAGCGACTCGCGCCCGTCCTTGGCCAGCCGGTTGTGGTGGAAAACAAGGCGGGTGCAGGCTCGCGCATTGCCAGTGAGCTGGTGGCAAAGAGTCCGGCCGACGGCTACATCCTGCTATACACCGGAGCGCCGCATACGACGAACCCGGGCCTTTTTGACAAGCTTCCTTACGATACCGTCAAGGATTTTGACGCCATCGTGCGGACTATCCTGGTGCCCGTTGCACTCGCCGTGCCTGCTTCTTCATCGATACGCACGGCGAAGGAGTTTCTGGAGCAGGCGCGCGCCAATCCGCAAACGATCACCGTAGCCAGTTCGGGAAACGGCACCGGACCGCATCTGGCCATCGGGCTGTTTTCGGCCAGCACCGGCATCTCGCTGGTACACGTTCCGTATAAAGGGGTCAGCCCGGCGGTGACCGATCTGGTCGCGGCGCATGTGAACGCGGGAATGCTCGGCATCAGCAATCTGCATCCGTTTGTCGCCAGCGGCAAACTGCGTGCACTGGCCGTCGTTTCGCCCAAGCGCATCCCGCAACTTCCCTCCGCCCCGACCATGAGTGAGCTGGGGTATCCGCAGGTGGACGCGAGCGGCTGGTTCGGTCTGGTGGGGCCTGCCGGCCTGTCGCGGGACATCATCACGCGGCTCAATACGGAAGTGAATCGCATTCTGGCACTGCCTGACGTGATCAAGCGCCTGGAAAGTGCGGTGCTGGTCCCGGTGGGGGGCAGCGCGCAGGAATTCGACCGCTTCATCCGGCAGGACATCGAGAGGTGGACAAAAATCATCCGTCAGTACGGCATCAAAGCAGACTGAGTCGGCTCAGTGAACAGCAAAGAGTCAATTGCGAGTGTGTTATCGGTGGAGCGGAGCGGCATTGAAGTTGCCGACCCGTGGTCTGCGATCGAGGCTTGCTACGACAAGGGGTGGACCGACGGCCTGCCTGTGGTGCCGCCAACCGATCGGCTCGTCGATGCGATGCTGGCGACCGGACCGTGGCAACCAGGCGAAGTGCTGCTCTACGAACCCGTTCGCGACCGGGCGGTCACCGCGGAGAAGGCTGCGATCAACGCCGTGATGGCAGGGTGCCTCCCGACGTATTTTCCGGTGGTCGGAGCGGCGCTGCAGGCGATCGGCGACCCGTTGTTCATGCTGCACGGCCCTGCGACCAGCACGGGTGGCGCCGCGCTGATGATCATCGTCAACGGTCCCATTCGTGAGCAGTTCGGCTTCAACGCCAAGGGAAATCTCTTCGGCCCCGGGTGCCGTGCCAATGCCACGATCGGACGTACGCTCCGACTCGTGCTCCTGAACTGCCTCGACTGCAAGCCTGGCATCCTCGACAAGTCAACCCAGGGATGGCCTGGGAAGTACTCGCTGTGCTTCGCCGAGGATGAGGCATCGAGCCCCTGGGGGCCGCTGCACGTCTCACGCGGCTTCGCGGCAGAACAATCGACTGTCACCGTCTTTGCGGCCGAGTCCGGTCACAATATCCTGAGCCATGGAACGACCGATCCCGAGCAGCTTCTGGCCTGCTTCATCGATGCGATGGCGGGGCTCGGCAGTTTTAGTCCGGGATACACGGTGATCGTTTTCACGCCCGAACACGTCGTGCACCTGGCCAGGGCCGGCTGGTCGCGGCGCCAGACTCAGCAGTGGCTCTATGATCACGCGTGGCGCTCGCTTGCGGACCTCAAGCGAGGCGGAAAACTGGAGCCGTCTTTCTATGCGGAGGCGGCTCGCGTCGACTGGCTCTACAGTGATTCGCCCGACAGTCGTCCGTCGCCGCTGCCGAGTCCGGCCGAGGCCGGGCGTGTCTTTTCAGGCGATGAAAATGTGCGTGTCCATCGGGGCATCGGCCCCGACGACATTCTCCTGACTGTCGGTGGCGCCGATGCCGGGGGGCACTCTGCCTTTTTCCCGTCGTGGAGCCGGGGTCGCGCCGTTCCGTTTGTCACCAAGGAGGTACCCACATAATGCGCATCCTCGATCCAACGATTCAGCAGAAGGCGACAAAGCGCACCGTGCCCATGGCATCCCGGCCGCAAAGCCTCAGCGGTGCGACAATCGGGTTGCTGGCCAACAGCAAATCAAACAGCATGGCGTTGCTGGACAGACTGGCCGAGATCCTTAGCGATCGGTATCAGATTGGTAATGTGGTTCGCATTTCGAAAGGGGATTTGAAAGCGCCGATGAGCAGGGTCGACGCCGACAGGCTCGTTGGGAGCTGTACTGCGGTCATCACTGCCATTGGCGATTGAGGGTCCTGCTCGTCGAGCAGTTTGCTCGACGCCATCACTTTCGAGGCACGCGGGATCCCCGCGGTGGTTGTCATCACTGAGCCCTTCAAGGCGACCACTGAGGCCATGGCCAAGATGGCCGGCATGCCGGGCTATCCCTGTGTGATAGTGCCGCATCCATTCAGCAACCTGAAGCAGGAGCAAGTCAACGAGCGGGCGGAAAAGATCGCTGACCGCGTCGGGCAGCTGCTACTGGGAAAATAAGCAATCTCTCGAAGCGCCGGTGGCGTCAATCACTGTCTTTGGCCAGCCGGATCCCCGAGAACTGCCAGCGCGTGGTGGCCGGAAAGAAGTTGCGGTAGCTGGCGCGCATGTGGTCGCGCGGTGTGGCGCAGGAGCCGCCGCGCAGCACGTACTGATTGACCATGAACTTGCCGTTGTATTCGCCGATGGCGCCGGCGGCAGGGCGATAGCCGGGATAGGGCGAATAGCTCGAGGAAGTCCACTCCCACAGATCGCCGAACATTTGCGTGAGTCCGCCTCGATGTGACACCTGTGGATGCCAGTGGCCGCTCTCGGCGAAGTTGCCGTCGATGCGGCAGGCGCGCGCGGCGTTTTCCCATTCCGCTTCGGTGGGCAGGCGCGCATCCGACCAGCGTGCGAACGCATCGGCCTCGAAATACGACACATGCGCCACCGGCGCCTCGGGGTCGAGCGGCAGCAGACCACCCAGCGTAAATTCTCCCCATACGCCGTCACGCTCGGTCCAGTAGATGGGATGGCTGATGGCATTGGCGCGGATCCATTCCCAGCCTTCGGAAAGCCATAGCGAGGCGTCGCGGTAACAGTCGCTTTCGACAAAGTCGAGATACTCCGCGTTGGTCACCAGCCGCGAGGCCAGTTGCCAGGGGCGCAGCAGCACTTCGTGCCGGGGCAGTTCATTGTCGAAGCAGAACATGTCGGGTTCAGCGCCGATCGCGACGATGCCGCCCTCCTGTGCGATCCATTGCGGGTCGCTGGCCCTGACGAAGCGCGCATCGGGCAAGTCGATGTAGGCCGGTTGCAGCGGATTCGCCGACAGCAGGTGCTTGATGTCGGTGACGATCAGTTCCTGATGCTGCTCCTCGTGATTCAGGCCCAGTATCACCAGCGATTGCAGCGCGATGGTGTTCTGCTGCCGTATCAGGTTGAGCACGCGCGCATCGACCTGGGCGCGATAACGGCGCACTTCACTGAGCGGCGGCCGGGTCAGCAGGCCGCGTTGCGCGCGCGGGTGCTTGTCGCCAACGCCGTTGTAATAGGAATTGAACAGCACGCGATAGGCCGCATCGAACGGTTTGAAGTCGGCCTCGAAGCGTTCCAGCACAAACGTCTCGAAAAACCAGGTGGTATGGGCGAGGTGCCACTTGGCCGGACTGGCATCGGGCATGGATTGCACGCAGCAATCCTCATTGGATAGGGGCGCGATCAGCTCCACAGTGCGCGCGCGTACCTGGGCATAGGCGCCTGCCAGTTCATCGCTTTCAGCGGCAGCGGATTCCAGGGGTGTCGGGTGTGTGTTCATGGGTATTGCGCAATGAAAGGTGTGATATCAGGGCGTCGCGTGGCAGACGGCGAACCATTCGCGCGTGTCGGTCCAGGTGCGGATATGACCGAAGCCGGCCTGGCGCAGCAGGGCATGAAAGTCGGGCAGGCGATATTTATAACTGTTCTCGGTGTGAATGCGTTCGC
>CANKAJ010000260.1 GCA_947479645.1 Betaproteobacteria bacterium
CAGGGCCGCGACCACCTTGCGTTCCTCGGAGCCGTGGGTGTTGCCGAATTCGCGATAGTCAACGAAGGTCACGCCCGGATAGCGCTCCTTCAGCACCTCGGCAATGGTGTCGAAGATCTCGTCGCCGCGGAACAGGTAGTCCCACAGAAAGGCAATCTTCTTGCCCGCCAGCGTATCCAGGCGCGGTGCCAGTGCCTTCAATTTGCTCTGGCGCGGGCCCCTCGGCCAGTAGGCTTCGTAATAACCGTCGGATTCCAGTTCTGCCATGGTGTTCTCCGGAGAGGGTGAGGGAGTCGGGCTTAAGGGGATCTCTAAAAATTGTCATTCTGAGGCCGAAGGCCGAAGAATCTGCTTCTTGCGCACTACGAAAAGCGGATTTCTCGCTTCGCTCGAAATGACAATATTGAAATTATTAAAGGTGCCCTTAATTTAATGGATTACTTCGCTGGCTTGCTGGGCAGTTCCACCTTGGCGATGCCCTTGGCGGTAATGTCGCCGCGCTGGTCTTCGCACCAGATTTCACACACCACGATCTTGTGACCGTCCTCTTCGCGCTTGTCGACGATCTTGCCGCGGCACCAGGTGGTGTCGCCCACCAGATTGAAGCGGCGCACCTGCGCGTCCATGGAGCGCAGGAAGCCATGATCGCCCATCCAGTTGGTCATCAGGTGGCCCAGCCACGCCATGCGCTGCGGGCCGTAGTCGTAGGCGGCGGGCACGCCCACACGCCGGGCCAGTTCGTCATCCCAGTGCACTGTCTCCGGCGGCTCGAAGGCGCCGAACTTGTTCAGGATGCCGCCCTTGGGATGGCGCCCGTACCAGCGCGCCGCGTCGCCATGCGCGCGCAGCCACTGTCCGCCAAAACCGAGCAGAAACACGATGATGTCGGTGATGGTCAGCGGGCCCTTGACCACATGCGGCATATCTTCGCCGATGGTGACGTCTTCCCAGTAGCGGGGCGTGTCGCCGCGGCGCACTTCCTTGTCGTAGTCGGCGGTGATGCTGGCGTACTGTTCCGGTGTGTAGGTGCCCAGCACGAGTTTGTCATACTTGCCCTTGGCGCTGGCGGTGTCGCGCTCGATGCGGAAACTGTAGGGCCGCGCGATGGCGACCACCTCACCGGCGGCATCGCGGAAAGTTGCTTCGCGAATCTGCTTGATGGCGCGCCCGGCAAACTGGCTCGACTTGATTTCGATGTCTTTCAAAATCGTCTTTGATGTGATCCGATCGCCCAGCTTGATCGGTCGCTTCCATTCGAAATAAGAGCCGGAGAACATGGAGTGAATGCCGCGCAGGCCGCGCGCGCCCCAGGCGGTCTTGTTCATCGCCAGCAGAATGAAGGGCGGCGCGGTGAGGCCGCCGAAGTGTGACTTGCTCGCATAGTTCTCGTCGAGCCAGAGCGGATTTTCATCGCCGATGCCCATGGCGAAATGCCGGATGCCATCGCGCGTTGCTTCCGTGAGGTGACCGGGTGGTCCGATGATTTCATTGCCGATTTCGGAGCGCAGTTCAGCCAGCGCTTCGTCGGTGAGTCGGTCAAACGACGCTTTCTTCTTTTGTGGCTCGGTCATGATGTTCCTTTGTTGAAATGATTGTCGGTGCGCTTTGCAGACCAGTCTTGTAGAGTCTTATGGGGACCTCTAAAAATTGTCATTCTGAGGCCGTCCCCCAGGAGGACTTCCTTCGGGGCGCAGGCCGAAGAATCCGCCCTTTAGGAAGTCCCCCTGGGGGATGCTTCTTGCGCAACGAAAAGCGGATTTCTCGCTTCGCTCGAAATGACAATATTGAAATTATTAGAGATGTCCTTATGCAATGGCGCCCGCCTTGCGCAGGCGACCGATATCCTCGTCGGAATAACCGCAGGAGCGCAGGATCTCGGTGTTGTGTTCTCCCAGCATCGGCGGCGCGGAGCATTCCGCCGGTGCCTGGCCGCGTTCCTTGATGACCGGTCCCACCATCTTCACCGGGCCATAGCTGGGATGGGTTGCCTCGACCACCATGTTGCGGTGACGCACATACTCCTGTTCCAGCGCTTCGCCCACCGACAGCACCGGTGCGTGCGGCACATCGCCCACGGACAGCAACTTCAGCCATTCGGCCAGCGGTTTGCTCGCCACAACCTGTTCGATGATGGGATACAACTCGGCGGAGTTGTCGACTCGTGCCTGAGCCACCGCGAAACGGGGATCGGTGGCAAGGTCATTGCGGCCGGCCGCCTCGCAAAAGCGCTGCCAGAACTTGGTGATGAAGACTGCAAGGATGAGGTCCTTGCCATCGGCGGCCCGAAACACGCCCACCGGCGCAATCGAGTGATGCCGCGAGCCGACGCGGTGCGGGCTGTTGCCGGTTGCGAAATACCATCCCGCCGAATAGCCCAGCATGCCCAGCAGGCAGTCCAGCATGGAGATGTCGAGGTGCTTGCCCTTGCCGCTTGCCTCTCGTTCGTAGAGGGCGGCGAGGATGCCCATGGCGGCAAACATGCCGGCTGCCAGATCGCCAATCGGAATGCCCACCTTGACCGGCATGCCGTCGGGTTCGCCATTCAGGCTCATGACGCCGCTCAGTCCCTGCACCACATCGTTATAGGCCGGCGTCGTCGCCAGCGGGCCGTCCTGGCCAAAACCGCTGATGGAACAGAAGATCAAGCGGGGATTGACCTTGGCCAGGCTTTCATAACCGAGGCCCAGCGCATCCATCTTTCCGGGACGGAAATTTTCCACGACGACGTCCGCTTCGGAGGCCAGCTTGCGCGCGACCTGCTGGCCTTCCGGCGTCTTCAGATTCAGGCCCAGGCTGCGCTTGTTGCGGTTGAGGCTGAGGAAATAATGGCTCTGGCCATTCACGAACGGGCGGTTTTCGCGCGTGGCGTCGCCCTCAGTGGGTTCTTCAACCTTGATGATATCGGCGCCCAGATCGCCCAGGATGAGTGTGGAATAGGGACCGGAAAGCACGCGTGAGAAATCGACAATTCTCACTTTACCCAAACTAGTCGTCACGGAATATCACCTCGTATTGTGGTTGTTGATATTGAAGACCTGGAACCGGGATCAAGGCAGGGCTGCGTGATTGCCACGAACCGGTGGCGCATCAAGGGCATTGCCATCAATCAGGATCATGCCCGTTTTCAATCTGCGCGTATGCCGGCTTCCCTGATCAGCTTGCCCCATTTGGCCGTTTCGGATTTCACCGAGGCAAGTAATTGTTCGGCTGAACTGCCCACCGGCTCGAATCCAGCACGGAACAGCTTTTCTTTTGCGTCGCTGGTGAAGAGCACTTGCGCGATGTCGCGATTCAGCCGCTCGATGCGCGCGGCCGGTGTGCCCGCCGGTGCATAGACACCCAGGTCCAGGATCGCCTCGTAACCGGGCAGGCCCTGCTCCGCCATCGAAGGCAATCCGGGGGCCAGCGTCGAGGGCTTTTCACTGGTGACGGCGAGTGCCCGCAGTTTGCCCGCCTTGACCTGGGCCGGCACCTGCGCGGCGATGGCGAACATCAATTGCACCTGATCGGCGATGACGGCCGTGAGGCCGGCCGCGCTGCCCTTGTATGAAATGCGCGTGATATTGATGCCGGCCATGGCCTTGAACAGTTCTGCGGCCAGATGAGCGGAAGATCCGGCCACACCCGCTGCATAATTGAGCTTGCCCGGTTGTGCCTTGGCCAGCGCGATCAATTCACGAACCGACGTCGCCGGCAGTGAGGGATTGACCACCAGTATGTTGGGGGAACTCGCCGCCAGGATGACCGGCGCGAAGTCCTTGATGGGATCGTATGGCGTCGCTTGCAGTAATGGCAGCAGCCAGATCGGGCTGCCGTAAAATAGCATCGTGTGTCCGTCGGCAGGCGCCTTGGCGACGATTTGTGCCGGTATGATGGCGCTGCCGCCACGATTTTCCACAATGACGGGTTGACCCAGTTTTGGGCCGAGACCATCGGCGACGATACGCGCTACGATATCCACGCCGCCGCCGATCTCGGAGGTGAATATGCGTACGGGCGCATTCGGAAAAGTCTGGCCAATGACGGCATGACTGCATAGGATAGCCGCACTGGCCACGACCAGCCGGCAAAACGGACGGAACATGGATTCTCCTCTGACCGCCTGAAGTTTTGTATTGGTTATTGTTCTTTGTGGCGGCGATTCTCGATTGGATTATACGAAAATCCTGATGAGTTCGTTTAGTCGGGTGGCGGGATGCTGGTTGGCAATTGAATGACGATGATCGAGGTGTTCAGGAATATGTTTGACTTGGAGCATGATGCGGCCGGGAGTGAATTTGGCATCCGATAATCAATCCGACTGGGTGGCGCGCAGCCTGCACAGCGTCTGGCACCCG
>CANKAJ010000261.1 GCA_947479645.1 Betaproteobacteria bacterium
GCAAATGAACGATTCATCCACCGCGGCGCCGCGCGACACCGATGAATTCGAAGTCGCCGGCCTCACCAAAGCACCCTCGCGCCTGGTGAAGGCGCCGCGCGTGGCCGAATCTCCGGTGCACATGGAGTGCCAGGTGATCCATATCATGAAAATTCCCCTGGGCGAAAAATCGAATTCCCACATGATCATGGGCCGGGTCCTCTCGGTGCATATCCAGGATGACCTGATCGCCAATGGGCGCTTCGATACCGTGAGGGCACGCCCCATGGGGCGACTGGGCTACTACGACTACAACGTTGTCTCCGACTCCCTGGAGATGCTGCGCCCGACGTGGCCGCTGGGAGGCACGTCCACGAAAAGCTAGTGGAATGTGGTAGTGCCATTTCACTGTGCTCAGCGAGTTGACTTCCGGCGCGTGATGCCATGACACTAGCTAAGATCAAGTCCGAACAAACCCTGCACCCACGCAGAACCCACACCGCCGCACCAAGGAGGAACCACCATGCCGTTCTACGAAAGAGGCAACGTCCGCATCCACTATGAAGAGGCCGGCACGGGCTTTCCCCTCTTCATCATTCCCGGCGGGGGGTTGAATGCGAGCATCGCCAAACTGAGCGAAACGCATCCCTATAATCCCATGGCGGAGTTCAAGGGCGAGTACCGCTGCATTGCACTCGACCTGCGCAATGCCAATGGCGGGGAGTCCACCGGGCCGCTCGAATTTGACCGGCCCTGGGATTCGCACGCTGAGGACATGCTCGGCCTGCTGGATCACCTGGGCATCACCCGATTCATGGTGATGGGCTTTTGCATCGGCAATCCGCTGCTATGGAATCTGATCAAGCGCGTGCCCGATCGCGTCGTCGCCGCGGTGTCGGCGCAGCCCAGCGGCTTTCGCGCGGACCTGCCTGATCATTTCTACCAGACCAACATCGTCAAGTGGGGCCCGGCGCTGTGCGCCGGCCGGCCCGACATCACCATGGACATGGTCGACAAGTACCTGAAGACGATGTACCTCGCCAATCCGGACTTTGTGTTTTCGGTGAATCGCGATTTCGTGCGCCACTGCCCGATACCGCTGCTGGTGCTTCCCGATGACACCGAGGCGCATGTGTACACGGTGGCCATGGAAATGGTGCACCTCGCGCCCAACGCGCAGGTGAGCCTGTATCCGTGGAAGGACACGAAGGAGAACACGAAGTTGGCGGTGCGGCATGTGCGGACGTTTTTGAAGGCGAATTGTCCGGGAAGTTGATTCTTGATGGTCTGCTATAAGGTCACTGGATTCCCGCCCGTTTTCGATAATACGGCGGGAATGACGCATTTAATCGAACGAGGAGAAAACTCATGCCGTTCTTTGAAAAAGGCAACACCCGCATTCACTACGAAGACGTAGGCTCCGGCTACCCGATGCTGATCATTCCCGGCGGCGGGCTGAATTCGAAAATCGACTTCTACACGCTGACCGCGCCTTTCCACGCGAGCCAGGAGTTCATGTCCGAGTACCGCTGCATCACGCCGGACCTGCGCAACGCGCCCGAGGGCAAATCGAGCGGCCCGCTTGAAGTGGACCGGCCATGGGACTCGCACACCGACGACCAGCTTGCGCTGATGGATCACCTGGGCTTCAAGCAATTCCTGGTGATGGGTTTCTGTATCGGCGGCCCGTTCATCTGGAACCTGCTGAAGCGCGCGCCTGAGCGCATCGTGGCCGCGGTGATCTCGCAGCCCAGCGGCGTGCGTCCGGAGGCACCACGCATGTCCTACGACAGCAACCTGAAGGGCTGGGGCCCGCAGATCTGTGCCCAGCGGCCGGACCTCAACATGGAGATGGTGGAAAAGTTCCTGCGCAACATGTACCTCGACAAGGAGTTCGTCTACACCGTGTCGCGCGATTTCGTGCGCGGCTGCCAGACACCCGTCATCGTGATGCCGGACGACGTGCCGGCGCATCCTTACGCCGTGGCCATGGAATCGGCGCGCCTCGCGCCGAACGCGGAAGTGACGCTTTATCCGTGGAAGGACTCCAAGGAGAACATTGCGCTGGCTTTGCGGCATGTGCGCACGTTCCTGAAGGCGAATCGACCGGCGGCTTGATCGTATCCAACCGAAAAGCATGGATTCCCGCCTGCGCGGGAATGACGTCAACAACGAGGGAGAGAAGCCATGCCGTTTTTTCAGAAAGACAAAGACGTCCGCCTTCACTATCGGGACGAGGGTTCAGGCTTCCCGCTGTTCATCATTTATGGCGGCGGGCTGAACTCAGCCGCGTCTTATCCGGCCGGGCCGTTCGACGCGTTCGAGGAATTCAAGTCGGAGTACCGCTGCATCTCCATGGACCTGCGCATCTCCCCCGTGGGCCAGTCCAGCGGACCGTTCGATTACGACCAGCCCTGGAACGCGCATACCAGCGATCAGCTTGCCCTGCTGGATCACCTGGGCGTCGACCGGTTTTTCGTGATGGGTTTCTGTATCGGCAACCCGCTCATCTGGAACCTGATGCAACGGGCGCCCGGGCGCATCGTCGCGGCGGTATCGGCGCAGCCCAGTGGCGTGGATCCGCAGGACCCCGATTTCTTCCAGAAAAACAACCTCGCCAAGTGGGCGCCCGACCTGCTCGCCAAACGACCGGAATTCACGATGGAGATGGTCCGGCGCTATCTCGGCAGGATGTACAGCAACGTGGATTTCGTGCTCACGGCAACACGCGATTACGTGCGCAACTGCCAGACACCGCTGCTGGTGCTGCCCGACGATGTGCCGGCACATCCTTACGCGGTGGCCATGGAGATGGTGAGTCTGGCACCCAATGCCCAGGTGAGCCTGTTTCCGTGGAAGGACACAAAGGAGAACACCAAGCTGGCCGTGCGGCACGTGAGGACGTTCCTCAAGGCAAATCGGCTGCCCCCGTCCTGATTGGCCCCCTTGCCACCCTTACAGGGGGCGCATTGTATTGCAACGCAATGCCGGATCACCTAGTGCGTGCTGCGAGGATTTGACGTTGGCGACGGCGGGGGGAAATATTCGGCGACCGGGATTTCAATCACACTGGGTTCGTTCAGCGCCAGGGCTGCCTTGACCGTGTCGGCAATTTCGTCGGGGTGCGTGACGTAGAAACCTCTGGCACCGTAGACCTCCGCCAGTTTGTCGAAACGCGGGTTTTCCAGTTGCACGCCGATGTATCGTGAGTCATGGTTCTGCTGCTGGGCTTTTTCAGCGCCGTGGGAGTTGTTGTTCAGCACGATGCTCACCAACGGAATCTGCTTGCGCACGGCGGTGTTGAGTTCCTGGGATGTATAGAGAAGGCCGCCATCACCCTGAATGCTGATGGCGGCCCGATCAGGCCGGCCAAGCTTGGTGCCAAGGCCAACGCAACGGCCTCGTTGCAGGCATCCGCATCGATCACGCCGCCACCGACCAGCAATACCGGACGCTTTGCCTGCGACAGAAGCGCAACGGCCTGCCGGATGGCTTAACGATTCTTAACACTTTCGGCGACTGACTCAACATAAAGTGTTTAGCTACAAAAAGGCTTATGAAAATCGTGGATAAAGCAAGCATCGAAGAGAAATCATTACTCAAGAAGTTCTGGATCAGCAATCAGGATTTGGAGCATGTGCGCGCAGCCGGGAAGCTTCTCGAACCGGTCATGGATGATTTCATTGACGATTTTTACCGCTGGCTGGCCGACCAGGTTGAGTACGAGTCATTTTTTGGCGGCAACCCTGCCACCCTCGATCGAGTGAGGCGGATGCAGAGTCAGCACTGGCGCAATTTTTTCAATGCTCCCATAGATGGCGAGTTTATCCGCTCACGCCGCCACATAGGGGCGATACACGCGAAGATTGGGCTACCCAACGAAATCTACTGCGCGAGCGTATCCGTATCAACGGCCCTGCTTGTCGGGCGCCTGCACAACCTGAAACCCGAGCCGGCGGACATCGGCGAGATGGTCATCTCCGTCAGCAAGCTGATCTATCTTGAGACTTACCTGGTGCTCGACGAGATTTCCAAGCTCCAGAAGGAAAAGCTCGACGAGCATAACGCGATGCTGCTCCAGGTGTCCACGCCGGTGACGCCGATCTGGGAAGGCATCCTGCTGCTTCCCCTGGTTGGCATCATCGACTCGTCTCGCACCCAGGACATCATGAACAAAGTCCTGTCCAAGATCGCCGAGATGAGAACTAAGGTATTCGTGCTCGACATCAGCGGCGTCGGTGCGGTTGATACATCAGTTGCCAATCAGTTGATACGGATTACCAAGGCCACGCGGCTTATGGGCTGCGAATCCATCATCTCCGGCATTTCCCCGTCGATCGCCCGGACTCTCGTCGA
>CANKAJ010000262.1 GCA_947479645.1 Betaproteobacteria bacterium
GGGACAGGGTGATGGCGCCGACGAACTGGTCCGCCTGCTGGGCGGGCGCCTGATCGATATCCATGTTCCGCGCGACATCGAACCGTGGGCGGACCTGAAGGCCCTGTGGTCGATTTATCGCCTCATGCGTCGTTTGCGCCCCGACATTGCACACTCCACCACGCCCAAGTCGGGGTTGCTGTTTGCCATCGCGGCCTTCCTGGCTTGTGTGCCGATCAGGCTGCACACCTTCACCGGTCAGCCCTGGGTGGAAATGCGCGGCCTGCGGCGCTTCATCACCCGCGCCTGCGATCGGCTGATCGTCATGTTGAATACGCAGAATTACTGCGACAGCCCCTCGCAACAGCGCCTGCTCGAGAGTGAAGGCATCGCCGCGCCGGGACGCGTGTGCGTGGTGGGCGCGGGCTCGTTGTCGGGCGTGGATGTCGTCAAATTTGCCCAGCCGACTGCAGAGCAGTGTGCGGCGGCGCGGGACAAATTTGGCTTGTCGGCCAACGCAAGAGCCATCGCCTTTGTCGGCCGCATCACGGAGGAGAAGGGCGTGGTCGAACTGCTGGACGCGTTCGACCTGCTGAAGAATGACATGCCCGACCTGCATTTGTTCCTGATCGGGCCGTTCGACAGCCGCGCCGAACTGCCACCCGAGCAATTGCGGCGCGCGCGTCAGACCCGCGACGTGCATGCCGTCGGCTACACCCCGACACCGGAGAAAATCCTCGCCGGCGTGGACGTGCTGGCCCTGCCCAGCTATCGCGAAGGTTTTGGCAATGTGGTCATCGAGGCGGCGGTGATGGGCATTCCCACCATCGGCACGCGCATCAACGGACTGATCGACGCCGTGGCCGATGGCGAGACCGGCATGCTGGTGCCGGTGCGCGATGCCGCCGCGCTGGCGGCGGCGCTGAAGACCATCCTCACCGACGACGCCTTGCGCCAGCGCATGGGCGCCGCCGCGCGCGAGCGGGCCCTGCGCTTGTTCGCCGCGGATCGCATCAGCGCGCTGGTGCTGGCGGAGTATGAGCGGCTGGCGAAGCGGAAGAAGCTGCCGCCGGGTGGTCGGGATCAGAGGGGAAATGCCTGAAAATTCGCGCCAGTTCTTGATCTACGGGCAGTTGATGCATATCCACATGATGGCACGAGCTCTGCCGGGCTCCCCGGGCAGGGGGAATCTGGGCAATGGAAGGAAGTAATTGTTTCGCGCTGTGCAGTTGGAATTTCCATTAGGGCGCGCGGCAACCCTTGAGCCAATGCCGTAAAATACCGGCGCAGTTCGCTTGTGTCTGTCCTGTAACGAACTCAACATCCCTTATACGACTGGCATCCGATTTTGCACTCACGACACCAATGACTTCATCTGGACTCCGACGCCTTGTGCAGCAATGGCTACCACCCGCGCTGATTGAATTTGTGCGCGATGTGCGCCAACGTGCTGACCGCCGTACTGACTTCCAATATTTTTGGAAGCGCTTCGACAAGTCGTCCATTCCCTCTGAGCTGCGCGAGATGGTGGCTGCATTTGTCGAGTCGCCTGACTTTCCGAAAATATCGCGGTACTGGCATTACCTGAATGCCAATAATCTCGAGATGATCGCAAAATCGGGATCTGAGAATTATCGCAAGGATGTGTCGCTCAACTATTACACTTGGACCGATTTTTCCGAGGAACTGGCGGGCGGATTGTTCCAGGCGGCGGCTCAATCGCCGAATTCAACTTACTCGAAACTCTTCCGCCAGCAACCCGGAATGGAATTGGTTCCTTCGGTCAAACACAATATTCTGCTCGTTGCGCTACACGCAGCTGTTATGGCCCGTCCTATCGCGCATCGCATTGGCGAAGTTCGCGAACAAGTCAGCGATTCCACTCCGCACCTTCGCATCGGCGACATTAGGATTACACAGGACAGGCTCAACTCGCTTCTTGAATTCGAAAGAATTTCTCTTCTCGGCGATTTTTCGGGCTGGCGCACTGTGCTTGAAATCGGCGCTGGCAATGGCCGCACCGCCGCGTGCTTGATGTCACTCGTGCCTGGACTAAAGTACGTCATTGCAGACATTCCGCCGGCGCTATTCCTGTCCTTAGGTAACCTGCGGGGCTTGTTTCCTGAGCGGCGTGTTGCAGTCGGATTCAAGGCGACTGACCGGGAGCAACTGGCAGCACTGATTCGCGACAATGATCTGATATTCATATTTCCGAACCAGATCCGGCTCATGGGAGACAAATCGGTTGACTTGTTTCTCGCCGTGGACTGCCTGCACGAAATGACTAGGACGACTATCGACGATTATTTTTCCCAGATCGATCGCCTAGCTCTGAATTTCTACATGAAGGTATGGAACCGCACCCGCGTGCCATTCGATCTACATCACCTGACGCGCGACGATTACCCGGCCCGCCAGCACTGGGAAAAGATCTTCGATGTGGCCTGCGTGTTTCCTTCCAATTTCAGTGAAATGGGATATAGCCTTCCCTGTGCTGTCTCATCCACAACTGCCTGAAGGGCAAGGCCCCCCCGTTGGAGTAGCACGGGGGCCTGCAGATACATAGGATGCTGCAGCGAGAGCGTGGACTATGTTATACGCGCTGTTAAGGTTCCTGGGTGCGGCTCCGATTGACTCTCCACTCAAGGCCCGAACATTCGCCAGCATGAGTCACGATGTCGCGGACATTGGACGGATTACGATGTCCTACATTCGCATCCCGAAACTTAGGGATTCACTGAACAAGGGGCAAGCCCCCTGATATGTATCCCTCACTTCAGAGGGAAGCTCGCTGAGTTGTTCTCATTTTCAGGACTTGATCAGCGCTTCCCTAGTTTCTGCCCGAATTTAACCGCACAGATGTCGCGAGCACAGAATCGGCGGCGATGTCCTTGACGTTCCGCGATGGCATTTGCAGCACCACATGCGGCACCCCCCACGGTTGCCATCTGGATGGATCCGAGTCGCCGAACAGGGCGATGATGGGCTTGCCCAACCCTGCCGCCAGATGCATCGCTCCACCATCGGCGCAGATGACGCTGTCGCACACGGCGAGGCCGGCGATCAGGTCGGAGAGTTGCGTGGTCGGATAGGCGATGGCGGGCATTCCCTTGAGCGCATCCATCAGCGTCTGTGCCTTGGCATCGTCGCCGGGGTGCTGCTTGTTGGAGGCGTCGCCCGGCGCCCACATCACTATCAGACGCGCGCCACGTTCCTTGCTGAGTGCTTTGCCGAGTGCGGCGAAGGATTCCACCGACCAGCGTTGGCTGGGCTTGCGGGCGCTGATGTGCAGGCCGACCACAGGACCGGTCTGGTTTGAATTGGCAGATAGCCTGGCGAGAGCGCGTCGCGCATTCAACAGCGCCATGGCGTTCGGCACGATCTTCGCTGCCGGAATGGGCGGGTTGATGCCCAGCGGCGCGAGCAGGGCAAACACCTTTTCGACTTCGTGCGCCTGCGCATCGGGTTGGTAAGGCACCGCCCAGTCGATGCCGCGCAATGTCGTGTCGGGGGAAACAAAGCCGAGGATGTGGCGCGGCCTGATCATTCGTGCATAGCCCAGCGAGCGCGGCTGTTCGCCGGGTGCGGCGAGGATCACGCAGTCGAACCGGCCCCGCAGTGACCACAGCAGCCGGATGCGCCGCCAGTACACCGCCAGCAGCGATTCGTCGGCGCGGTGTTTGCCCTTGGAGTAGGCGTGCACGGCGTTCAGGTCGGGATGGCCTTCCAGTACATCGCAGTTGTAGGAATTCACCAGCGCTTCGATGCTTGCGTTCGGGTACTTCTTTCGCAGCGCAGCGATCAGCGGCAGCGTGCACACCAGGTCGCCGATGTTGTCGCGGCGGATGATGAGAATGCTGTTGAGCGGTTCGTTGTGGACTTGCATTTACCGGCCGGCAAGCAAAAGATACTGGATTCCCGCTTTCGCGGGAATGACGGTGTAGTAGATGGTGCGCAAGGAATTCGCGACGAAGGCGATGGTCTGGTTGGAAGAATTCATGATTGGGGGATGGCGCTGAGCAGCGCGGCCAGTTTTTCAGCACGTGCCTGCCAGGTGAGCGAGCGTGCCTGCTCGCGCACGCGCTCGCCCATCGCCCGCGCGAGATCAGGATTGTCGACGAGGCGGCGAATGCCCTTCGCGATGCTGTGCGCATCGCCGGCCTTCACCCATACCGCTGCATCGTCTGCCAGTACTTCGCGCAATGCAGGCAGGTCGCTGGCGACGATGGCGCAGCCCGCTGCCATGTATTCGTAGAGCTTGATGGGCGAGGTGAAGCGGCTGTCCGGGTCGTCGCGATTGGGCAGTACGGCGATGCAGGCTGTTCCCAATGCCTGGGCCAC
>CANKAJ010000263.1 GCA_947479645.1 Betaproteobacteria bacterium
CAAATGTCGATTATTCCCGTGTTGTCAAACTTGATCTTGGCGAAGTCGAGTCTTGTGTTGCCGGACCGAATCGACCGCAGGATAGGGTAGGCCTAAGTCAAGTCAAGTCCAGCTTTAGGGCATTCCTTGGAGGTGGCGGAGTTGTGGTTAGAAATCCGGAAATCCGCGGACGGGACGAGATACGTGATGGAGATGTCCTGATTGCTGCAATCACATCCTGCACCAATACTTCCAACCCCAGTGTAATGGTTGCTGCGGGATTGCTGGCTAAGAATGCACGCAAGCGCGGACTGGGAACCAAGCACTGGGTGAAAACTTCTCTTACCCCTGGATCAGTCGTTGTCAGCCGCTATTTACAAGACACAGGTCTGCAGTCCTCACTGGATGAACTCGGTTTCAATGTCGCCGGCTACAGTTGTGCAACCTGCGTTGGTAATTCAGGCCCACTTGATTCCCATATCGAGCAAATGGTGCAGGAAAAAAAACTCACAGCTTGCGCAGCATTGTCTGGAAACAGGAACTTTGAAGGTCGTATCCATCCATCAATCAAGGCAGCCTATCTGATGAGCCCGCCGCTGGTAGTAGCCTATGCCATCGCGGGAACGATGGACATGGATCCAGAGCTCGATCCCCTCGGCAATGACGAGACTGGAACTCCAGTATACCTGCGAGACATTTGGCCCGATGCGGAAGAATTGGCTAGGTTGACAGCATCTATTGCTCGCCCGGATTACTACATAAGCACATACCGTGTGAATTTTGAGGAACGGGCAGGGCCGCTTTGGAAAGGAATACCTCAGCCTTCTGGCGACACTTATGCGTGGGAGCCGTCATCTACCTATATTCAAAGGCCGCCTTACTTTACTGACCCGGATTTGCAGCAGTCATCCATTAAGGATATCCGACAGGCACGTGCCTTGTTAGTGCTAGGTGACTCAATCACGACCGACCACATCAGTCCAATCGGTTCAATAGATCCAGGTTCACCCGCCGCAAACTACTTGAGGGATCGCGGGATCGTCGAATCCGATTTCAATTCATATGGAGCTCGGCGCATGAACCATGAAGTAATGGTTCGAGGTGGGTTTTCCAACATCAGACTCCGCAATCGGCTCGCTGGGGGCAAGGAGGGCGGGTATACCGTCCATCAGCCAAGCGGTCGGTTAATGTCTATATATGATGCGGCCCTGAAGTACAGGGCAGACGGTGTTCCGCTGGTGGTTGTGGCCGGTGAAGAATACGGCACAGGTAGTGCAAGGGATTGGGCCGCGAAAGCGCCCCGCCTGTTGGGGGTGCGAGCTGTGATTGCTAAAAGCTTTGAGCGCATCCATAGAAGCAACCTAGTGGGCATGGGTATCCTGCCCTGCGAACTGCTGGGTGATGTTGACGCCATTGTTAAAGCGCTCGATGGTACGGAAACATTTTCGATCCACGGTATTGAAGGGGTATTGCGTCCAAGGGAGAGGGTCGTTTTGTCCATCGAAAAAAATGGGATGCAAACCAGTATCCCGGTCATACTCCGGATCGATACACCTGCGGAAATGGCTTGCCTCAGGCTGGGCGGCATACTTCAATATATGCTCTCGACCCGATCAGTTGAAAAATAGCTACTGCTAGCCCGGATAATGAACCTGTCCTTTACCAAAGAAGAAATCGAATTCCGCAACGAGGTCCGCAGCTTCTTTGCTACAGCCATGCCCGAGGATATGAGGAAGCGGGTTCTCAACGGACAGAAACCTACCAAGGAGGACTTGGTCAGCTGGCACCAGATCCTCGACCAGAAGGGATGGGCGGTGCCAAGCTGGCCCAAGCGCTGGGGCGGAACTGGTTGGAATGCCATCCGGCATTACATTTTCAACGAAGAATTGTTGCAGGCGCCTGCGCTGGCGCCTCTGCCGCATGTGAATCAAGTTGGTGCGGTGATCCTTTCGCAGGGGACAGATGAACAGAAGCAGCGTTTCCTGCCTAAGCTGAGGAACCTAGAGTGGTGGCCCTGCCAGGGATTTTCCGAACCTGGCTCGGGGTCGGACCTGGCTTCGCTGAAGACTCGTGCGGAACGGCAGGGCGATTGCTATTTAGTGAACGGACAGAAGGTCTGGACGTCACAGGCGCACCGCTCGGATTGGATGTACACGCTGGTACGGACGGGCTCGGGCAGCCGCAAACAGGAAGGCATCAGTTATCTACTGATCGACCTCAAGAGTCCCGGCATCACTGTCAGGCCCATTGAAACCATCGACAGCTTTCATCACTTCAACGAAGTCTTCCTAAATGATGTTCGCGTGCCTGTGGAAAATAGGCTGGGCGAGGAGAATAAAGGCTGGGCCTACGCCAAGCACACGCTGGGTCATGAGCGCGTAATCCTGGCCGGGGTGGGCCTTTGTAAGTACCGCATCAGGGCGGCAAAGAACATTCTGGCCGAGGGGAATTTCTCGACCGAATTCAAGGAGCGCCTGCATGAAAAGTTGGCGTTGCTGGAGGTGCAGGTGAAGGCGATGGAGATGACCACCATGCGAGTGATCAGTGAAATCGAGAACGAGGCTCATGCCATGGATGCTAAGCCGTCCATCCTAAAGCTAAAGGGCTCGGACCTGCAGCAGGAAACTCTGGAGGTATTGCTGGAACTGGCGGGGCCCGAAGCCATGCGCAGGCAGGCGGAGTTCTACGGGAGCCGTTCCGAATCTGTACTCGGCGATGAATGGATTGCGACTGCGGCGCCAGCCTATTTCTACGCTCGGGCCGCCTCGATCTACGGCGGCTCCAGCGAAATCCAGAAAAATATCATCGCCAAGCGAGTCCTGAGCCTGTAGACCAGTGACAGGTGCTCAGTAATGACTTGGCACCTCGGACCTCCGGTTTTGCGTTGCGAAATTTTTGAGCAGCTGGGGCGGGAGATCGCTTAGTGCCCGGTCACTGCTCGATCTTCATATTGGTTTCGGTTACGACTCTATTTAGGTCGGCAATGCGCCGCACCAGCAGGTCGCGCATGTCCGCAGGCGTGCTGTGCTGGGGGGTGATCCCCTGCTTGAAGAAGAGGTCCTTTGTCTCCTGCATGTCCAGCACCGCACCAATTCTGCCGTTGAGGAATGAGATAATGGGCGCGGGCGTTGCCTTAGGTGCGTACATGAAATACCAGTGGTTAATTTCATAGCCGGGCACTGACTCCATCACCGTGGGCACGTCTGGAACGCTCGCCACGCGTTGGTTTGATGTCACCCCCAGCGCCATGACCTTGCCGGCCTTCATCTGTGGAATGGACGAAACCATGTCTCCCCAGAAGACGTCAACGCGTCCGGCGATCAGGTCCGTCAGGGCCGGCCCCGATCCCTTATACGCAATATGGGTAAGGTCGGTCTTGGTCACCAGCTTGAACTGCTCAGCGCTCAAGTGCTGCAGGGCACCGTAGCCGGCGGAAGCATAATTCAGCTTGCCCGGGGCTGCCTTCGCCTGAGCGATCAGGTCATGGATGGTCCGGATGGGCGAATTGGCGTTGACGATAACGATCAGTGGCTGCGCGGCCACCTGGCTAATGGGTGCAATGTCCCCAACCGGATCAAAGGTGAGTTTGGACTTGACTATTACGGCGTTGACCGCGTAACTGGAGGTGCTCAGACTGATCGTATATCCGTCCGGAGCGGAGCGCGCGACAAGGTCACCGGCCAATATACCGCCCGCCCCATCCTTGTTCTCGACGATGAACTGCTGCCCGATGAGTCCCGACAGCTTGCCGGATACGTATCTTGCGACCTGGTCTGTTCCGCCCCCTGGGGCAAAGGGAATAATGACCTTGACCAGTCTGCTAGGATAGACCTGCTGGGCGATTGCCTGGCCGGTCAGAATCATGCACAAAAACAAAAGGCCCTGAAGCGCGCTCAAAACCATCCTTAACTCACTGGGTATATTCATACCCCTCCTTTATCTCGTCAGTGGCCACAACTCGCAGTATGAATAGGCGATTGCGCTATTCAGCGAGTTATGCAAAAAGGTGTTTGAATTGGTTCGATTGTTGGCGCAATTAAAACACCAGCGGACCGAAAGATGCAACCTCCTCCATCTGCAATCGTTTAACCCGCGCTGACCCAAACAACCGCCGCTGCGTATCGCAGCCCCGCACCACCCCTAGACCCCGGCCAACTTCACGCTCCGCACACTCTGGGTAATGCGGCCTGCCGGCAGGTGTCGGTGGCCTATGCGCGTGCGCCGCGACTGTTTGAGGAACTGCGCATCGCCCATGGCGACGGCAGTTTCGGCAAACGGCTGTCGGCGTTGGCCAAAACCGACTTGCTGATCCTCGATGATTGGGCGC
>CANKAJ010000264.1 GCA_947479645.1 Betaproteobacteria bacterium
CCGACGTGGGCATCACGCTCACCGAGAGCTACGCCATGCTGCCGGCGGCGGCGGTGAGCGGTTTCTATATCGGCCATCCGCAGTCGCAGTACTTCGCCGTCGGCAGGATCGGGCCGGACCAGCTCAAGGACTACGCCGCGCGCAAGGGATTCAGCATCGAAGAGGCCGAGCGCTGGCTGGCGCCGAATCTGGGATGACCCGTTTTTTATTTAGCGCAGCACAACCAACCTTCCAATCGACATTGGACACTACGAAAATTCACTCTCCATGACCATGCCATACGACATCAAACTACTCAAGGACCGATCGCTGTTCCCGATCTTCGTCAGGGAACACGTTCGTTATCGCGACCTGGACACCAACGGCCATGTCAATAGCGCCGTGTTCGTCACCTATCTGGAGCAGGCGCGCGGCCGCGCGCGCCGCAGCATCGGCGGCCGCCCAGCCGAAACAAACTCGGTGGTTGGCCGCCAGCTCATCAATTACTTTCAGGAATTGAAGTATCCCGGTAAGCTGGACATCGGGACTGCGATCGTCCACATCACCCGCAGCACCTGGACCTGGGGCAATGCCGTATTCAAAGGTGATGTATGCCATGCCACCGGCGAAGTCACCATGGTGCTGATTGACAGGACCACCAAGCGCGCCGCCGAGATACCGCATGAGTTTCGCGAAAGGCTGGAAAAGCTGAGACTGCGCAAGACCGACAACCCTCTCATACTGACAGAAGAGCCATGACCATCAAACGCTATAACCCGCAAAAGATCCTGTGCGATGCCACCGAGTACAACGGCATCGTCTACACCGCCGGCCAGGTGGCCACTGACTTGAGTCAGGACGTGCGCGGCCAGACCGATCAGGTGTTGAAAGCCATCGATGCGGTGCTGGCGCAGGCGGGCACCAGCAAATCGCAAATTCTGTCGGCCAACATCTGGCTCTCCGACATCCGCAATCGCGAGCACATGAACAAGGTGTGGCTGACCTGGGTCGATGCGGACAACCTGCCGGCGCGCGCCACGGTCGAAGCCAAGCTCGCCGATCCGCGCATGCTGGTGGAAATCTCGGTCATTTGCGCGAAATAAGCCGGGCCTTCATCGTATCAATGGCGCGCAGCGGCATCGCCGCGCTGTGCTGTTGCGTACTGATGGCTTGTTCGCCGGAACTGGATTGGCGCGAACTCCACGCGGACGAGGGTGGTTTCAAGGTGCTGATGCCGGGACGCGCAATGATGGCGTCGGGACCTGCCGGTGGACCTGCGAGCGGCAATGCAGGAATGACCACCATGTGGACCGCAGAGTCCGGCCATGCGCTGTTTGGCGCCGGCTTCACCGACTACGGCGATGATGCGGTGACCCATATCGATGCCAGCCGCGATGGCCTGGCGCGCAACCTGCGCGGCAAAATCATCGAGGACCGCGACTCGCGCGATGGCGACATGACGCTGCGCGTGATCCGCCTCGAAGGCGTCGCCAGCGACGGAGCAGCCCGAGTCATGCACGCACAGCTGTATGCCAGCGGCCACCGGCTTTATCAGATCGCCATCATCGCCAAGCCCGGCGCGCTGACGGACAACGATCTGGAGACATTCTTTACGTCCTTCAAGCGAAAGTGATTACTATCATTATTACAATAATGTCGGTTATTCCATAAAACTCCAAGGAATAATTGATATCACCTTCGAATCACTCTCATTGAATACCGTGTTAATTCGGATCGACCTGTTGCAACATGGCCTGCGCAAAGCGCCTGCTGCCATCCGTCTCAGGCCAGCGCCGGCTGGCCTCGCCAGCCGCACGGGCAATCACCGCGTAGTCCTGCTTGGCCGCCTGAATCGCGCCATACACGGCTTGCGCTGATAGCGCCGGAAATGTCTTGCCGGATCCCGAATTGCGCACCAGATCACCGCAGGCAGTGCCCCCGGGCACAATGACCGGCACACCACTGGCAATACAGTCCCACACGATTCCCGACCCCCTGACCCGATACGGTTGGGGGAGGTAAGGCGCGACGACCAGATCGCAACGGGCAATTTCCTGTGCCAGCGACGGAACGAATCCCAGCACCGTGAGTTTGTCCGTGGCCACAACCTGCACCATCCCGCCGCTGTCATGCATGACGACTTCATGCCCGTCCTTGATCAGTTGGGGAACCAGCGACGGCAGGATCTCCACGCCCTTTTCCTGCCGCTGAAAGCCGAAGAATCCGATCCGGGTCGGGCTGGTCTTGTGGCGAACACCGGGCACGCCATCATGGGCGGCCGCAAAGCGACTGATGCGCTGCCCCGATGTCAATCCTGCATATTCGTTCACCAGAGGCTGGACGGTTACGCCGAGGTTCAATCCGAGTTTGGCCCGCATCGCGCTAATGAATGCATAGCGCCACCAGATATTGCCATTGGGGGAATTGAAGGTCGGCTCCTGATGAATGCATGCCGATATATGGCGAGGCGTTCCCAGCAACGCGCAGGCATAGAGATGCCAGGCGTTGAAGGTCGGCCACATCCAGAGATCGGAAGGCTCGACTCGTCGCAGGTCTTCCGCCGTCGTTGAGGCGCCTTCGACAAACAGCATCAGATCGCCGGCGATCGGGTCGAGCTGCGCCGGTTGCACATAACAACTGACGCGAAATATCGGGCTGAGTGTCGCCTGCGCCGACGCCAGCGCTGTTGCGGTCGGATTGATATCGACATGCGAGCAGATATTCACCGTGTGCCCGAGCGACACCAGTTGTTCGATCAGGCGCAGATCCCACTCGAGGAAATGCGTGCCCGCGTCCATAAGGCCGGGGTCGAGGATGGTCACGCGCATATCAATTCCATTACTGCAAAAAACGGTTCGTATCGACTAAAAACGAAAAATGACGTGGGATCCATTCTGCCTCTCCTCGCAAGTCGGTCCCGGGGATATTGCGCCGGCATCCAACGCATTGCAATGAAGCCCGATCAGCGCGCTTGGCCTAGAATGACCCGATTACGCTGTCCATGAATCCATAACAAAAAGATCAACAAGGCGTGCCGCTCACCAGGCCAAGGGAGGAAACACCATGCATCTGTCGCGCAGCTTCATCAGTCCGGCGATTATTGCCCTCACGTTCACATTCGCAGGCAGCCTCGCTCTCGCGCAGGCCTATCCGTCGGCCAAGCCGGTTACGCTCATTTCGCCATGGGCAGCCGGCGGACCGACCGATATTGCGCTGCGCGCGCTGGCCGAAGCCACTTCCAAGCCGCTGGGCCAGCGGGTCCTGATCGAGACCAAGCCCGGCGCCAGCGGCACCATCGGCGCAACCACCGCAGCCACCGCCCGGCCCGATGGCTATCTCCTCACCCAGTTGCCGCTGGGCGTATTCCGCCTGCCCTTCATGATCAGGACCACTTTCGATCCGATGAAGGACCTCACCTGGATCTCCAATATCGCCGGCTATGAATTCGCCACCATCGTGCGCGGCGATTCGCCGTGGAAAACCTGGGATGACCTGGTCGCCCATGCCCGGGCCAATCCGGGCAAACTCTTCTACGGCTCGACCGGACCAGGCACCACGCCCTCCATTACCATGGAGGAAATCGCCGCCCGCCTCGGCATCAAGTGGGATGCCGTGCCATTCAAGGGCGCCGCCGACAGCCTCACCGCGACGCGCGCCGGCCAGGTCCACATGTATGCCAGCGCGCCGCCCTGGGCAATGGTGAAAAACGGCGATCTGCGTCCGCTCATCATGTGGGGTCCGACACGCTCGCCCAAGGCGCCTGACGTGCCCACGCTGAAGGAACGCTACGGTATGGTGTCCAACGCCCCCTGGGGCGTTGGCGGACCACCCGGCATGGATGCCAAAGTGGTCAAGATGTTGAACGACGCCTTTCGCAAGGCCGGCGAAGATCCGGCCTTCCTGAAAACCCTGGACGCCATCAACATGGAGCCTTACTTCATGGCCACCGAAGACTACAACAAATGGGCCAGGGATACCGCCATCGAGGAACGCAAGACGGCCGAGCGGCTGGGGCTGAAACCCTGACCCTGTGAACCGCGGTGACCGGGATGATGCGCAGTGCTCTCGGGAACCGCGGCTGAATTACTGGGCCTGCTGTATGCCCGCCAGCAGCCAGCCGCTGTTGCCATCGCGCGGCTTGGAGAGGTGCCAGATCTCGTCAACCGGATCGGCATTGGCGTTGTCTTCGCGGATGGTGCCGGTGAAGCGCACGCTCACCACGTAACGGTTGGCTTCCTCGGCCACTTCCAGAACATCGGCATTGATGCTGACGACGTCGGTGTGCTGCTTCGCGCCGGCGCG
>CANKAJ010000265.1 GCA_947479645.1 Betaproteobacteria bacterium
GCCAGCGGGTGCTGATCGAAAACCGTATCCCCGGCGGCCACGGTGAATACACGCACGATGCCGGAGCACACGGCGACCACGCTGTGCTCCATCTTCATCGCCTCCAGCACCAGCACCTCCTGGCCGGCCAGCACCGTTGCGCCTTCGGCGACACTCAGCGACACCACGGTGCCCTGCATGTGTGCGCGCAGCGCCACTGTGCCCTCGGGGCCCATTGCATCCGTGGCGTCCGCGCTATCGGTCTCCGCCTGGGCCGGTGAGCCTTCCTTGCCGTACAGCACCACACCCAGCGGGTCGCTGGTATCGAGTTTCACGCCCGGGCGACGTTGTGCCATGCTGGCCTGGGCGGCGAAATAGCGCGCCGACTCCGGCTGGGCCGCGATCAGCGCGCCGACATTTTCCTCGATGAAACGCGTATGCATGCGGCAAGCGAGGATCTCCGGTTCGCGCAGCAGCGCGCGCAGGAACGGGATATTGGTCGCGACACCGGCCACGCGGAATTCCGACAGCGCGCGCTCCGCTCGGGCTGCCGCCTCCGCGAACCGTGGCGTGGCGGCATGCACGATGACCTTCGCCAGCAGCGAATCGAAGCGCGGATTGGTGCGGTAGCCGGCGTAGCCGTAACCATCGACGCGAACGCCGCGGCCGGCCGGCGGTTCATAAACGCCGATCACGCCGCCGGCGGAGCGCACCGAGCCGTCGGCCTGCATGGTCTCCAGATTGACCCTGGCCTGGATGGCGATGCCGGCCGGTGCTGGGATGTCCTCCTGGCGCAATCCCAGATCGGGCAGGCGCGCACCAGCGGCGATGTTCAATTGCGCCTGGACCAGATCGATGCCGGTGATTGCCTCCGTCACCGTATGCTCCACCTGCAAGCGCACGTTCGCCTCGATGAAGGCAAACGCAGCGTCGTCTGCATCTGAGCTCGCATCGACCAGAAACTCGAAGGTGCCCGCATTCAGATACTGGCTGGCGGCGGCGAGGCGTGTCGCGGCATCCAGCAGCCTCGCCCTGATCGCCGGTCTTAACGAGGGCGCCGGCGCGATTTCCAGCACCTTCTGCCGCTCGCGCTGCAGGCTGCACTCGCGCTCCCACAGATGCGCCACCGCACCGGTGCCATCGCCGATGATCTGCACCTCGATGTGACGGGCGCGCGGAAACAGGCGTTCCACATACACGTCGCCATTGCCGAAGGCATGCGCCGCTTCGGACCGGCAGCGCTCCATGGTGGCGGCGAGCTGGTGCGGATCGGTGACCGGCCGCATGCCGCGTCCGCCACCGCCGGCGATTGCCTTGACCATCACGGCGCCGCCGGGGCCGAGCGTGGCCATGAACGCGCGCGCCTCCTCGACTGTCGTCGGGCCGGGTGTTCCGAGGATGATCGGCACCTTGTGGAGCGCGGCGAAACGGCGCGCCTCGGCCTTGTCGCCAAACAGCCCGATCGTCTCCGGGCGCGGACCGACGAAGATCAGTCCGGCATCGCGGCACAGCGTGGCGAACGCGGCGTTCTCGCTCAAGAATCCATAGCCCGGGTGGATGGCGTCGCAACCCGCGTCGCGCGCCGCGGCGACGATGCTGGCGCCATCAAGATAGGCCGTCGCGCCGGAACCGGCGATGGCGCGCGATTCATCGGCCATCCGGGTGTGCAGCGACTGCTCATCATCCTTGGAGTAGATCGCCACCGTCGCGATCCCCATGTCGGCGGCAGTGCGAGCGATGCGAACCGCGATTTCACCGCGATTGGCGATGAGCAGCTTCTTGATGGCGATACCCATGGACTCCCCCTTTTATTGATTTGATTTTCATTATATAGAGACAGGCGCCGAGGGCTGGGGAGGGCGCGGGCATCGGGAATGGATGGGGGAGTATCTGGGCCCCTGTCGCCCTTACCGTTGGCGAAAGGGGAGATGATTTAAAGGAAGACTCCTTTAAATCGAACTTACAGTACTGCGTTCATTCCTTATTCCAGGGCATTTTGGGCAACGCATTCAGGTTGGCGACATAACGTGCGGGCTCATATTTCGACTCGTTCCTGAGTACGCCGAACACCTCGCCAATCAATGCGCTCCCGATGTACTTCAGGCACTCTTCCCGCGAATATCCCTGCTTCAATAGCCGCTCAAGTGTTTGCCTGGTTTGCGGCGGGTCATTCAGGCGAATCTGGGTCTCGATGACTTCCAGCAAGGCGGCTCGCGCCTTCGCCGGGTCACCACTTGGCTTTTTTGGAGAGGTCATATTTTTGCAGATGGGATTCAAACTTCTGGATAGTGTTTCTTCAGCCGCTTAGGCAGCGGGCGGCCACTTGCTTTGCTCCACCGATCAGGCCGCATGAAGCAGGAATTCAACCTTGACAGCTTTGTATGGAAACTCGATCTGCCCATCGGCTGTGCGATCAAGGACACCTGCAAGGAGCAAGGCAGTAGCGTCAGTGTGAACTGCCTTCACGTCTCGCCCGACTCTGCGGGCTGCTTCGCGAATGGAAACGGGCCCTGCACCGCAAAGGGCCTTAAGGAGTTCCCAACGCTTGGCCGTGAGCACTTTCCAGAGAAGCTCGGGCGTGGCAAACGAGATACGAGCAGACTTTTGCGCCCGTCCAGACTTCAAGGCGGCTGCAATATCCGACATGGCATCGTCCGGCGCGCGAACGTCAAGTATTACGGTCTTCATTGGTCAACCTCCGGACTTCCGCCTGAAAATTGGCCAGCAGCTTCTCAGGCGATTGAAAGCGATATTTGTATTCGCGCCCATGCAGGTGACGATGATCCCCTTTCCCAGTCTCGTTATCGAAGCGGAGAATGCATTCCCCATTGACGATATACGCCAAGCGGTACTTATACAGATGCGCTGATCCGGGCACCGGATGGGGAAGTCGCCACACAACCACCTCTGCAAATATCGTTTCCGAGTACGCGATTCGGTTACGAACGAGTTGAGTTGCTTTCACGGGATGCAAGTTTGTCAGTGGCCCTGGGTGTTGTCAATATGAACAACATGCGCTGTGAGTTTGTGAGGCATATCGTACAAGGTAACCGGCGCTGCGCGGCTATATAGCGCAGCGACCCATGAACACCAACAATGCACGAGCATGGATGACTCCTGCTTCGATCATCGGGTTCGCAATCGCCGCAACATTTCCGCGAAGTTTGACGCGGCCATCGACAAGTACCTCCAATCTGCGCGGTCGGCCGGCTTCGTTGGCCGTCAATTCCCACGCAAACTTTAGAGTCTCGATGGCTTGGAGGCGATATGGAATCCAGCGCTCTAGGACGTCATCGAGGGTCATCATGGCGGCTAACGTTTGAATTGTGCGGCGCCGATAGGCGACAGCACCAATGAATAGTTAGCCGCCTGCATGCGATGCGCGGCGGCGACGGGGCGCACGCTGGTGGTCGCTGAGCCACTCCTTAAGCGCAGTGTTCATCCGAGTTTGCCAGCCTGGCCCATCTGCGCGAAATGCTGCGAGAACCTCGGGGTCGAACCGAATAGCTACCTGTTCTTTAGTGGGGTTCTTGTTCTTTCCGCGGACTTTTCGCAGCGCGCCGATTGTTGCCGCGACTCCTCCACCCGGCGTGACAATCCCGCTGCTCCAATCGATTCCGTCGGGAGGCGCAGGTGGCGTAGCTGCAGCTTTTGCGGCAGCGACTTGCTTTGAGCTAAAGATTTTCAAAATAGCCTTGGATTTGTGAGCGGTCTGCATAGCGGCACGTAATTAGATGAGCGGCGTCTTGCCGCTCTGTCCACACCAGAAAGATAACCCGTCCACGCCACATAGCCAAACTTTGCAGCCGTAGTTCACCGTAGACCTCGCGATCATCTTCCACCGTAACCATCGGGAAATCGAAGGCGCTCTCAAGATCAGCTAGATCAATGCCGTGCTTCTTGAGATTGGTTTTGCGCTTGGGTTCGTCCCAGGTGATCATTTCGCAAAATGTAGATGCATTCAGATCCTATGTCAAAGGCTGCAATTTGTATACGTGGGGGCTTATGTGGCGCCACAGCGTCAACCTGGAATCAGGTGGTTAACGTCCGCGCTAACCGGCGCGCGCCGGTCTTGCGCGCGTCCGTGTTGAGTGCGTGGTTAGACCTTTCGCCACGACCTTGCGCAATTCATCGTTTATTCGAGTCTGATAGCCGGTGCCCTGCGCTTTGAAAAAAGCCAGAACGTCAGC
>CANKAJ010000266.1 GCA_947479645.1 Betaproteobacteria bacterium
CGAGGCGCCGGGCCGGTTTGATCGCATCGTGTCGGTCGAGATGTTCGAGCACATGCGCAACTGGCCCGAGCTGTTTCGCCGTGTCAGCACCTGGCTTGAGCGCGACGGCCGCTTTTTCATGCATGTGTTTGTGCATCGATCGACGCCGTATGCGTTCATCGAGCAAGGCCCCGGCGACTGGATGAGCCGCCACTTCTTTTCCGGCGGCATGATGCCCAGCGATGATCTGGCGTTGCATTTCCAGGATCATTTGCGGCTGCGTGACCGCTGGCGCTGGGATGGCACTCATTACCAGCGCACCGCCGAAGCCTGGCTGGCTCGCATGGACGCCAACCGCACCGCGATCATGCCGGTGCTGGCAAGCACCTACGGCGCTGCGGATGCAAGCCTGTGGTGGAACCGCTGGCGCGTCTTCTTCATGTCCTGCGCCGAACTGTTCGGCTACCGCAACGGACAGGAGTGGTGGGTCAGTCACTACAGTTTCGAGCCGCGCGCATGAACGAAACTGCGTTGGCGATGACGGTGGCATTCGCAGTGGCTGGTAAGCTCGCTTTCTGCGCCTGGATCGTCAGTGTAGCCAGGCGCGACGCCAGCATTGTCGACAGCGTCTGGTCCCTCATGATCTTCGCGGCTGTGATCGGCTACGCGTTATTCTCCACCGGTGGGCCGAGACTGGTCTGGCTGCTGGTTCTCGTCGGGCTGTGGGCCGCACGCCTTTGCGCGCACATCACCTGGCGCAATCACGGTCAGCCGGAGGATCGCCGCTATCAGGCGATTCGCGCGCGCAACCAGCCCCTCTACACACTCAAGAGTCTCTACCTGGTGTTCGGTTTGCAAGCGGTGCTGGCCTGGATCGTCGCGCTGCCGGTCATGGCGAGTGTTTCCTCGCCGGAACCGCTTTCGGCGCTGGATGCGCTGGGCGCCGCCATTGTGGTCTTCGGCCTTGTTTTCGAAGCGGTAGCCGACGTCCAGTTGGCGCGTTTTCGCGCCTCGCTCCTGTCCGTTGGGCAGGTGATGAATAGCGGTCTGTGGCGTTATTCGCGTCATCCCAATTATTTCGGCGAGTGCTGCGTGTGGTGGGGGTTCTGGCTGATCGCGCTCGCCAGTGGCGTCCCCTGGACGGTGATTTCCCCGCTGCTCATGACCTGGCTGCTGTTGAAGATCACCGGTGTGACGCTGCTCGAGCAGGGCATGGCCGCGCGCCGGCCGGCCTACGCCGAGTACGCGCGGCGCACCAACGCATTTATTCCGGGACGGCGCCGCATACAAAGCGCGCTTGCTGTGCAGTCCGAAGACCGCGTTCCAACTGCCGCGACCGACCTGTGTGGGCAGGGCAAGCCATGAAAACAGCGCGCTGGCTTGTCATCCTCACCCTCGGTCTCGCTGGTTGCGCGAGCACCGCCCCCATGCCGACCGTGGCCCATGTCGACCTGCAGCGATTCATGGGCGACTGGTACGTTATCGCCAATATTCCGACTTTCATCGAGAAAGAGGCTCATAACGCGGTGGAGTCCTACCAGCTGGAGGCCGACGGCACCATCGCCACGACCTTCACGTTTCGCGCCGGCGGTTTCGACGGGGAGCAAAAGCGCTACAACCCGCGCGGATTTGTCACTGACCGCACGACCAACGCGCTGTGGGGCATGCAGTTCATCTGGCCGATCAAGGCGGACTATCGCATCGTCTGGCTGGCCGACGACTACAGCATCACCCTCATTGCGCGGGAGCAGCGCGATTACCTCTGGATCATGGCGCGCGCGCCTTCGATTTCCCGGGAAGACTACGAGCGCATCGTCAAGTTCGCCGGAGCGCTTGGTTATGACACGACGGCCATCCGCAAGGTGCCGCAGCAATGGAAATGAGGCACGCCCTGCTGCGCTGGTTCGACAGCGGCAGCGCTGACGCCGATGACCAGGCCTCCGGGGCTTCCGGAGCATCGGGGGCATCGCGAATCGATTGGCTGCGCGTACTGCCTTTCGTTGTGTTACACGTCGCCTGCATTGGTGCCTGGTGGACTGGCGTCAGCGCCACCGCCGTGGTGACGGCGGTGGCGCTGTACGCGATACGCATGTTCGGCATCACCGCTTTTTACCATCGCTATTGTTCTCACCGTGCCTTCGTCACATCGCGCGCCACGCAATTCGTGCTGGCTCTGATCGCCGGTGCCGCGGCGCAGCGCGGCCCGTTGTGGTGGGCTTCGCACCATCGGCACCATCACGCCAATTCCGACCAGCCGCAGGACGTTCATTCAGCGCGTCAGCATGGATTTTTGTGGAGCCATATCGGCTGGTTCCTGGCGAGCGGCAACTTCAGCGCGCGCAGCGGCCTGGTGCCGGATCTGGCGCGCTTTGCGGAGCTGCGCTGGCTCGATCGCTTCGATGTTGCAGCGCCGCTCGCCTTGATCGCAATGCTGTATGTGACGGGCGAAGCGCTCGCGGTGAACTTTCCGGGCTTGCAGACCAATGGCGCGCAACTGGTGGTGTGGGGATTCTGCATTTCGACCATCGTGCTCTATCACGCCACCTTCACCATCAACTCGCTGGCGCACCGCTTCGGCACGCGGCGTTATGCCACCCACGATGATTCGCGCAACAACCCGTGGCTTGCCCTGCTGACTTTCGGCGAGGGCTGGCACAACAATCACCATCATTTTCCCGGCTCGGCGAGCCAGGGCTTCTTCTGGTGGGAGATCGATATCACCTACTGGGGGCTGCGATTTCTGCAACGGCTGCGCCTGGTGTGGAACCTGCGCGAAGTGCCGACGGCCATGCTGTGCGTGAGGCTCGAGCCGGAGGGCATATGAAGATCGCTGTCATTGGCACGGGAATTTCAGGCAACTTCGCCGCCGCGCGGCTGCATCCGCATCACGATATCACCGTGTACGAGCAGGACACTCGTGTCGGAGGGCACACGCATACGCATGACATCGAAATGGGCGGGGAGCGGCACGCCATCGATACCGGTTTCATCGTTTTCAACCACTGGACCTATCCGAATTTCACCGCGTTGCTCCACGAGCTGGGTGTCGAGTCGCAGGAAACGGCCATGAGCTTCAGCGTGCGCAACGAGCGTAGCGGGCTCGAGTACAACGGCACCGATCCGAACGGGCTGTTCGCGCAGCGGCGCAATCTGCTGCGCCCCGCTTTCCTCGGCATGATCGGCCAGATTCTGCGCTTCAATCGCGAGGCGCCACGCCTGCTCGACCGGCCCGAGGCGCATGCACTGACGCTCGGCGACTATCTTGCCGCTGGCGGCTACGGCAGCGCTTTCATCCATGATTACCTGGTGCCGATGGGCTCGGCCATCTGGTCCACCGACCCAGAGCGCATGCTGCAGTTCCCGGCGCAATTCTTCGTGCGCTTCTTCGTCAATCACGGCATGTTGAGCGTGAGCAACCGGCCGGTGTGGCGCAGCGTGCGCGGCGGGTCTGCCCGTTATGTCGAGCGACTTACCGCGCCCTTCAGGGATTGCATCCGGCTCGATACACCGGTGCAATGGGTGCGGCGGCTTCCCGACCGCGTCCTGGTCAAGACAGGGGATGCCGAGCCCGAGTCCTTCGACCATGTGTTCATCGCCTGTCACGCCGATCAGGCGCTGGCGCTGCTCGCCGATCCGACTCCGGCGGAACGCGACGTGCTGGGAGCGCTTCCCTACCAGGAGAACGAGGCGGTGCTGCACACCGATACGGCGCTGTTGCCGCGCTCGCGGCGCGCCTGGGCCGCCTGGAACTATCATGTGCAGGGCCCGGGCCAGCCCACCGCGCTGACCTACAACATGAATATCCTGCAGCGCCTGGAATCGCGGCACACCTTCAGCGTGACACTCAATCGCTCCGATGCCATCGATCCGGCCAGGATTATTCGCCGTATCGTTTATCACCACCCGTTGTTCACTCCCGCCGGCGTCGCCGCGCAGCGCCGCCAGGGGGAGCTGAACTCCGCGCGCACCTATTACTGTGGCGCTTACTGGCGCTTCGGCTTCCACGAGGACGGCATGGCAAGTACCTTGGCCGCGTTACGGCATTTCGAGGAGAACGCGCATGCACAGCGCCCTTTACAGCGGGTGGCTTAGACACCGCCGCCATGCGCCGCGCGCACATGGCTTTCGCTACCGTGTGATGCTGGCCTGGCTGGACCTTGCCGAGCTGGATGTGGTGTTTC
>CANKAJ010000267.1 GCA_947479645.1 Betaproteobacteria bacterium
ACCGCTGTTGAATGAAGGGGACGCATCGTATTTTGAAGCGGCGACCAAGGGCAAGCTGATGGTGAAGTACTGCAATGACTGCAAGCAGTACCACCACTATCCGCGCACGCTGTGCCCGTTCTGCTTCTCGGACAAGACCGAGTGGAAGGAAGCCAAGGGCACCGGGACGGTGTACAGCTTCAGCATCACGCGCGCGGCTGGCCCGGTGCCGTATGCGATCGCGTATGTGACGCTGGATGAAGGTCCGTCGATGATGACGAACATCGTTGAATGTGATCTTGATACGATCAAATGCGGGCAGAAGGTGACAGTGACCTTCAAGCCGACTGATGATCCCAAGATTGCCATACCAATGTTCAAGCCGGTCTGAGCCGGGTTTCCGGCGCCGAACCGCCGGATTTTGGCTGCATGAAATAAAAAAGCCCGCATCGCGGGCTTTTTTATTGGCCCGCTAATTCGGAGCCGTTCTCATTCATCCGTCTTGATACCGTTTTCGTGAATGATTTTCTTCCAGCGCGCCGTTTCGGTAGCCATGCGCATACGAAAGGCGTCTGGCGAGTTGGCCACCGGGGTGCTTCCGGCGGCTTCAAGCTGCTTTACGACGTCAGGCGATCGAACGGCCTTTACAAACTCGGCATGCAGTTTGTTGAGAATGGCCGACGGGGTTCCGGCCGGGGCAAGCGCACCCAGCCAGCTCGGAAATTCGACGTTGACACCTTGTTCCAGACTCGTTTTGACTTCGGGAAGAAGCCGGGTTCGCTCATCCCCCAAAACCGCAATTGCCCTTAATTTGCCTGATTTGAGCTGGGCGAGGTAATTGAAGACTGTTCCAGCCTGCAATTGAGTTCGACCGGCGAGAAAGTCCACCTGACCCTGGGATACGCCCTTGTAGTGCACCGGCGTAATGTTGATGCGTGTTTCAGTAGCCAATGCGGCGCATACGATATGGGTGATGCTTCCGGCACCAGCCGTGTTGCAATTGAGCTTGTCCGGATTGGATTTGCCAAATCCAATCAGGTCCTGAATGGTGAATATGTTCGGCAATACGGCTGGGTTTATCAGCAGCGCCGTTGCCCGATTGCTGAGCAGCGTAATCGGTGCAAAGTTCTTGAGTACTTCATAGGGCAGGTCCGGATAGAAAAAAGGGTGGACCGTGAGTCCGGAGTTGCTGACCAGCAGGGTATATCCATCTGCAGCGGCTTTGGCGACATAGGCGACACCTATTGTGGTACCCGCGCCTGAACGGAAATCGAATACAAAAGGCTGTCCGGTATTTTCCTGAAGTTTCTGGGTGTAGAGGCGCGCTTCATTGTCAGTTGTGCCGCCAGCCGCAAATGGAATGACGACGGAAACCGGTCTTGATGGGTAACTGCCTGTCTGGGAGCTTTGCGCCTGTGAATGCGAAGAGGCTGCAATTGCAAGCAGGCAAGGCAGCAGGAGTCGGACATGCCACATTAATTTCTCCCTGAGAGTCTACTCGTCCACCTTGATGTCATTGTCCTGGATCACTTTCTTCCAGTAGGCGAGTTCATTGCTGAACTTCTTGCGGAAGGTTTCCGGGCTGCTGGCGACAGGGACGCTGCCGAGTGTTTCCAGTTGCTTGATGACATCCGGAGATCTGACGGCTTTGACAAACTCCGCATTCAGTTTATTGATGATTGGCACAGGCGTTCCAGGTGGAGCGAATGCACCCAGCCAGCTGGGGAAGTCGACCGCAAATCCTTGATCATGCGATGTTTTCAATTCCGGCATCAGCAAGGCACGATCAGTGCCCAGGATTGCGATTGCACGCAGCTTGCCGCTCTTGATCTGGGGCATTGCGCCCAGCAGAGTGCCACCGGACACCTGTGTGCGCCCGGCAATCAGATCAATCTGTCCCTGGGCGACGCCCTTGTAATGTATCGGAGTTATCTTGATGTTCATGGCGCCGGCCAGTGCTGCGCATACGGTATGGGTGATACCGCCTGCGCCAGCCGTGTTGCAATTGAGTTTTCCGGGATTGGCTTTGGCATACGCAAGCAGGTCCTGCAGTGAATGGACATTGGGCAAGGCCGCAGGACTGATGATCACCGCAGTGGATCGGTTACTGAATTCGATTATTGGTACCAGTGTTTTGACCACCGTGTCATTGACCGCAGGATAGTAGCTTGGAAAGACCGATATCCCGGCGTTGGTGATCAACAGCGTATATCCATCCGGCGCCGACTTGAGCACGTAACTCACCCCGATGGAACTTGCGGCTCCCGGCCTGAAGTCGAAGACAAACGGCTGCCCCAGGCTGGCTAACATCTTGTCCGTGTACAAGCGCGCTTCGCTGTCGTTGCTTCCACCAGCCACAAAGGGGATGACAACACTGACCGGTTTTGAGGGATAGCTCTCTGCGGTGGAAGGCGATCTTTGCGCCATGGTTTCGCCGGACAACAGGGTTCCAAGCGCGATGGCGCCTGACAGCAGGAATTTCGATAGCAGCATTGTTTTTCTCCTGGATTGACGAAAAATTGAGCGTTTGCCAGCACTGGGATACATGACCCACGTTTCTCTTTATTGTCTGTTTCCTGTTCCTGCTCGGGCGGTCTGAATGGGAGTCGGCAAAACCGGGCTGTTACCTGGCTTGTGCATGGCATCATGCTCAATTGGACTATGCACTTACACCCTTGCCAATGAGTAAGCCTTATCAGGCTGCCATTCTAATGGTTTAACAAAGACAGCCGTTGCGCGACCTACAGGGACGAAATTGCCGTTCGCTGCTAAACTAACGTCTCGGCGCTGGGGGAGCGATCGCATCCACCGCATACGGTGTCCGATCACTGAGGAGGACTTCAAGACATGAGCATCAAAGGAAAGGCCTATATCGGCGGGATTTTCGAACATCCCGCACGCAAGCTTGGCAATGACATCTCGCAAGCCGAGTTGCATGCCCAGTGCTCCAAAGGCGCGCTAGAAGACGCCGGCCTGTCGATCAAGGACGTGGACGGCTATTTCGCGGCAGGCGATGCCCCTGGCGGCCTGCTGAGCATGGTCGATTACCTGAATTTGAACAATGTAAAGTGGCTCGATCAGACTTATACCGGCGGATCTTCGTACCTGTATCTGGTTGCGCATGCGGCTGAAGCTATCGCAGCAGGTAAATGCAATGTCGCGCTGTTGTCGCTGGCGGACTTTGGCAGGCGCGGTACTGCTGTTCGGGATCGCGGTGAAGACATCCCCGAGCAACCCTTCGAAATCCCTTATGGTCCCGTGACGGTGAATCTGTATGCCATGGCGGCCATGCGCCACATGTATCAGTACGGCACCACTGCCGAGCAACTGGCCTGGGTCAAGGTTTCGGCTTCTCACCACGCTCAGCACAACCCGAACGCCTTCCTGAAGAAGGTCGTGACGGTTGAAGATGTGCTGAATTCCCCCATGATCGCTGATCCTCTGCATCGCATGGACTGCTGTGTGGTGACCGATGGCGGCGGTGCTGTCATCGTCGTGTCGCCGGAAGTGGCCAAGAGCCTGAAGCGGCCACTCGTGAAATTGATAGGAGCAGGTGAGTCACCCAAACACACGATGGGCGGCAAGGTTGATCTGACCTATACCGGCGCAGTGCGTTCAGGTCCTATTGCTTTCGAAGAGGCGGGCGTGAAGCCTTCAGATATCAAGTATGCATCGATTTACGACAGTTTCACCATTACTGTCGTCGAGACGATTGAAGACCTGGGATTCTGCAAGAAGGGTGAAGGCGGCAAGTTTGTCTCCGACGGCAACCTGATCTCCGGCGTGGGCAAGCTGCCCTTCAATACCGACGGCGGTGGCATGTGCAACAACCACCCAGGTAACAAGGGTGGCATCACCAAGATCATCGAGGCGGTGCGTCAACTGCGTGGTGAAGCCCATCCGAAGGTACAGGTGAAGAATTGCGATATTGCGCTTGCGCATGGCACTGGTGGTTCGCTGGGCACGCGTCATGGCAGCGCCACATTGATCATGGAAAGGGGTTAAGAAGATGGCCACACCGTATCAGGACAGGAAGATTGCGGCACCGCTGTTGAATGAAGGGGACGCATCGTATTTTGAAGCGGCGACCAAGGGCAAGCTGATGGTGAAGTACTGCAATGACTGCAAGCAGTACCACCACTATCCGCGCACGCTGTGCCCGTTCTGCTTCTCGG
>CANKAJ010000268.1 GCA_947479645.1 Betaproteobacteria bacterium
CATCTTGTGCGTCCAGTCCTTGGGGACATGGCAATCCGAGCAGATCGCACGGACACCGGTGCGATTCGAGTAGTGAATGGTCTCCTTGTACTCCTGATAGACCGTATCGCGCATCTCATGGCACCCGGTGCAGAACTCCAGAGTATTCGTTGCCTCCAGGGCCGTATGAAATCCCCCCCAGAAGATGATCCCGCCGAAAAAGCCCACCACCAGAAGCGACAACACCGAGTATTTGACGGTAGGCGTACTGAGGACTGCCCAGAGGCGTTTCAGGACGCCTGATTTGTTGTTGTTCATCATTGATTCTCCAGAAGTTCACTCACAAACAAAAAGGGGCCGACTAAGCCGGCCCCTCCTGTCAATCACGTGTCACTGCTTGGCTCATTTGAAATCGTACTGGTAAGTCGCTGACAGCATATTGACGGAATAGCTGCCCGCGGTCTCATTAGTCGGCAAGAGTCCGCTCGGGGTGTACATGTACTGCATCGAATCGTACTTGTAATCGTTAGACGTCAGGCTCTGGTGCAAAAAGGCGACTGCGATCTTCGCGCTCTTGTCCATCTTGTAGGTGCCGGTCAACTTGAACTGCAACAACCCGTTCCGGACAATCGGCGATGAACCGCACAGCAGGAATTGCGGCGCACCGCAATCGATGCCGGGTGTCAAGCTTGCAGTCGAATAATTCTGAGTTGTCTGATACTGAGACCGCCCCAGCGAATACATCGCGTCTCCCAGCAGTTCCAGTTTGCCCCCCATCAGACCGGTATGCTTGAGATTGATCCCGATGGTGCTGTCTGAATCGCGCAGGGCATTGCTCCATGTCGCACCGCTTGGCACCGGCAGTGCGGTCGCCGTCGCAATGGTGGCCGCTGCTGAAGCCCCCTTGGTAATATCCAGCACGTCGCGCTTGTGATACTGCTGGGTGAAGTAGGCTGACACGACGGTATTCTCGCTATAGACAAACGTGCCATCGAGATTCACGCTGCTGGAGCCTTCACGCTGCACACCATACTGTGTATCGAAGTGCGTGTCGGTGTACTTGCCACCCACTACAAACGACAGGCGGTCTGTCGCCTCCCAATTGAAACCTGCCCTGAGCGTCTGTTCCTTTTTCGACGCATTCAGGTAGGGATGGAACCCGAGGTAGTCGCCCCCATTCAGGCCCTGAATCAAGGAAGCTGCGGGTGCTTGAAGCTGCGGGTTGCCGTTGGTGCTGATGAGCGCCGAGCGCGCATAGATGTCTGAATCAGTGATGCGGCGGGCCAACGTGTAACCCACATTGCCGGTCAGCGCATCGCTGAGGGTGCGCTTGTACGTCGCGCCCAGCTTGTTGTCCTTGGTCGCCACCGCCACCATGCAGTTCGTCCCCGCAGGGTAAAGTGCATTGACGGCGTAGCTGTCGCACCCGCGCCGGATCGCATCATGGTTGAAGGCAACGCGCACCTTCGACAAGGGATCAATCTTGTAATCGCCAGCCAGTTCCAGCTGGGTCTTTTTGATGCTGACCGGCGTGTTCGGATAGCCGCCGGACGGATGGGCCCCATCGATAGCGTTGAAATTATAGATACTGGATTGCGTCCGATTATTGCGGTTGTCGTACTTCAAGCCCGCCGTCAGATTCAAATCTTTTGACGCTTGGTGTGTCAGCTTCACGTTGCCATGCGTTGTCACCACCAGTCCATCCAGCGAAACTTTTGGTGATGGCGTAACCATCGCGAAATTATCGTAGGCGAACGGCGTGTCCTGGGTATTGCGCCCGTATGACAACCCCCCCGTCAATTTAGTGACTGGAGACAGGGTATAGCCACCGTTGACATTGAACTGATGCAGCATATTGTCGGGCGCAGTCCCCATGGTCTGCATGGTGGAAAACGCGCCTGCTGTCGTCACAAAAGTCTGGAATTTCACGCCATTGTTCGCATCCCGGAAGAACGACCCGAAATAGGAGACGGTCGCAAAGGCGTTTTCGTCCCGCCAGTTCAGCGCCGCGGTGACGGTATCCGTCTTGTAATCAGTCGGCATTGGCAAGATGGAAACTTTTTCACCCGAGCCGGCTGCGCCCGTGACAGCGGCCGATCCGTAGGAACCAAATCCCATCAGCTTGGCACCAGTCTGGTCAAGGTGGTTGAAATCCACCTTCACGTCCCAGTTCCGGTTGAGTTGCAAGCCGCCAAGAATCGACAGATTTTCACGACTGTTGTGAACATCGACGTTCTGGAATGTCGCCAACTGGGCAGCGGTCAATGCGCGAGTCGTCGTAAAAGCAGGGGTCAACGCCGCTGGCAACGTCAACTGGCTGCCACCCATTGTGCCGAGGTAGGGAGTTTGATAACCGTCTCCGGTATTGCGCTGCAATTGATCGTAGCCGATCCCGAGGTCCCAGGCCCCTTGGTCGCTCACCGAGAAGCCGATCGCTCGCGATGTCAGGCCGATATCGGTCGCATTGAGAGACCATCGCCGTGTTCCGAGACCGTCTCCGTAAGCATCCCCTCCGCGCAACTGAACGTTGCCAATAAAATGCCCGCCCGATTTATTCAACCCGCTGTACTCGCCGAATTTCTGCGAGCTCTGCGATGTGGTCGAAAGACCAAACTCGGCTTTGTTGACGGGGGTTTTCAGCGCCAACGCTTCGGCATCATCCGCATGTGCCGGCATGGCGCACATCGCCAGGAAGACACCCTCTATCGCCGCGACGAACACCTTCTTCTTCATCATATTCTGTGCATTTTTCATTTTTTTCTCCCGCTTCTGTTCTGTCGATTAGCGCTGGAAGTATCCGCCGTTCGGGCTGTTGGACCCGTGGATCTGGCTGTGGCAGTTGTTGCAACCCCTGCCGACGACGTTGGCGCTCGGCAGCGCGATTAATCCTGCCTGGTTGCCACCGACACTGCGTCCGGCCGCCGTGCCACTGGCGTGAGAACCGTCGTGGCAGGACTGACACAGGAAGGGCGTCCGTGTCTTCATCAAGGGAGCGATATTGGACCCGTGCGGCACGTGGCAATTCACGCAACTGTCGACCACCGGCTGGTGCTCCCACAGGAACGGGCCGCGCTTGTCGGCGTGGCAGGTGAAGCAGGTTTCATTGATGGTGTTCTTCTTCAGCAAGTTCGGGCCAACGGAACCGTGGGGATTGTGGCAGTCCGAGCACACCACCTTGCCGGCATCAATCGGATGGGTGGACACCTTGCGACTGTCGGCGCGTTGTTCCTTGTGGCAAGTAAAGCAGACCTGCGTCTGGGTCTTTTTGGCAAGGACGTTGTCTGCCGGCGCATGCACTTTGTGACAGTCGTTGCAGGCCACCTGATTGTTCTGGTGGGCGCCGCCATCCCAGTTGGCGCGAGCCGTGCCCTTGTGGCAGTTCATGCACTGACCGGCGCGGTCCTTGTCATCACTGGCCGCATAAACGCCCTTCTTGAAGACATGATCCGGTGCCGGACGACCCTTGCCGGAGGTATTGCCCTTCAGGTGGGCCTCGCTCTCGCCGTGACAGGACTGGCAGGTTGGTGTTCTGGAATCTCCTCGTACACCATGCTTGGTCTGGTAGATCGTCAGTACGGGTGCTGTTTCGCTCTCATCGTGGCAACGAGTACAGACCGCATCGCGTTTCAGCGCATTCTGAGCCGAGTACCCACCGGTCGTACTGCCAAGGTTGGGCAGGTTGCTGTCGGCAGCGAAAAGCGAACTCGCCATCAGCATTCCCGTTACCGCTGCAAGAGCCAAAAACCTTTTTCTTATCTGCACCATTTGTCTCTCCTAGACCTGAACTTCATCAACCGAATGCCTGAATTGCCAACCACTCCGCCTCGCGAACGAGTCGGATCTATTTCACCGACAGAATCCAATCGACCAGATTCTTGACCTGTGCCTCGTCCTTGGCCTTGATGACCTTGTGTTCTTCCTCGTGACCATCTTCAAACTTGACTTTGCCGCCAGTGGTCAGGTGCTTCACGAGTTTTGCCTGCGCATCGGCCTTGCCCTTGTATTTGGCTGCGGTCTCGTTGAAACCGGGGCCGTCCTTCTTCTTGTCCACGGCGTGACACTTGAAACAATTGTTGGCGCGGGCCAGTTCGCGCGCAGCCGCTTCGTCAGCAGCCTGAGCGGCGGTCGGAATC
>CANKAJ010000269.1 GCA_947479645.1 Betaproteobacteria bacterium
CATCGTATTGCAGTCGCTGGTGTTTGCCATGGCCATGGGCCTGATTGGGGGATTCCTGCCGGCCCTGCGCGCGGCGCGCCTGAACATTGTGGATTCGCTGCGGGCCGCCTGATTCGGCGACGGTCGAAAGTCGTGATCGCAGCGACGTTATCTCGGCCGCAATGTGGCGGCCAGTCCGTTGCGTTTCAGCGAAATGCCGCTGGTGTATGCGCGTCCGGCACCCCGGCTGGGCGAGCATACCGGCGAGGTGCTGCGCGAACTGCTCGAGAACTGGCAGGCGCACAGCGTTCGGTGCAGATGCCTGAACTTCCCATACTGGCTGAACAGGGATTTTCCGGCGCCGAGTTTGAACCCTGATACGGATTGCTGGCGCCAACGGCCACACCGGTGGCGGTACTGGATAAATTGAATGCCGGCATCAATCGCATGATGGATGGCCCCGAGACCAACGCGTAACTGCTGAAAATGGGCTATGACCGCCGGCTCGGGTCGCGCGCCGACTTCGCGCAATTTCTCAAGAGCGGCCAGGAGCGCATCATTCGCGTGGTGCGCGAGGCCAACATCCAGGCCGAGTAGGCCGCCAACGACCTGCACGCTGGAAAACCCGGGCTGCCGTGCCCGTGCAAGGCGGATTGCGCATTGCTCCGGTAAGATGCGCTACCGCATGTTCAACCGTAATTTCAATTGCAGGAATTGCAGACCATGAAAATCACGCATTTCAAGTGCCGCGTTGTTGCTGTTCCGGTGGTGGAGCCTCTGGCTGACGGGCCACCCGGATCGCTTGGGCCGACGCGCGAATTCGTCACGCTGGAAATGGGCACCGACGAGGGCATCGAGGGCATTGGCTTCACCAACTGCGGCACTGCTCTGAGCCATGCATTGAAGGTGGCGGTTGAGCGCCTGGCGCAGCTTTCCATGGGCGAGAACCCGCTGCGCCACGAAGCGGTCATTGCCAAACTGCGTGCCGCGGCAGGCGGGGCAGGTCCCGGCGGCATTTTCATGACGGCGTTGGCGGCTATCGACATCGCCATGTGGGATATCCGCGGCAAGGCGCTGAACCAGACCGTGTGCGAGCTGGCCGGCGGCCATCGTGAGCGTGTGCCGGTGTATGCGAGCGGTGCGCTGATGCGTCAGTTTTCACTGGATCAGGTGGTGAAGTCGGCGGTGCGGCTCAAGGAAAAGGGCTGGAAGCAGATGAAGACGCAACTCGGCGGACCGACCGTGGTGCCGCCCGAGCGCGAGGTGGAGCGAATCAAGCTGATTCGCGAAGCGGTCGGCGATGATATCGACCTGATGTGCGACATCAACCAGTTGTGGAGCGTGCACCGGGCCATCGACATCGGCCGTCGCATCGAGTCGGTGCACCTTTACTGGCTGGAAGACCCGACCACGCATGACGATTACGCCGGCCTGGCGCGCATCAACGCCGAAACCGCCATGCCGATCGCGGCCGGCGAATGCGTCTACGGCATGGTGCCGTTTCGCCATCTGATCGAGGCGCGCTCCATCGACATCGTCATGATCGATATTTTCCGTGCCGGCGGTGTCACCGGCTGGATGAAGATCGCCGCCATGGCCGAGGCCTTCAACCTGCCGGTGGTAAGCCATGTCGCGCCGGAGTTGCAGGTGCATCTGGTGGCAGCCTGCCCCAACGGCCTTACGGTGGAATACATGCCCTGGTCGGTCGAATTGTTCGAGGAAGTGCCGGTGATGGAGCAGGGTGAAATCGCCGTGCCGAAGAAGCCGGGCTTTGGCCTGAAGTTCGACCAGAAGGCGCTGCAGCGTTACAGCGTCGGCTGAGATATTTGCATTGGAACCGGATTCAAAAAGTCCTGTCATTCCGAACCCGAAGGGTGAGGAATCCGCCCTGAAGGAAGTCCCCTTGCGGGATGCTTTACAGTTCGTATTTAAAGCAGATTCCTCGCTGGGCTCGGAATGACAAATTCATCGAATGTTTATTTTGAAGCGAGTTGTTAATTTCTCAATTGATTTGCCCAAGCCCGTTCAACCCCAAGGAGATTGCATCATGTCAGCACAACTGAAACCGAATTCCGCCATTCCGATCAATTGCTCGCCCGAGGAATGGCAGGCGCGCGTCGAACTGGCCTGCTGCTATCGCGCCGTGGAGCATATGGGCTGGCACAAGGACTCCATCTACAACCACATCTCCATGCGCGTACCAGGACCGGCTGTGCACTTCCTGCTGAACCCCTTCGGGCTGATGTACCAGGAAGTTACCGCCTCCAATCTTTTGAAGGTCGACCTGAACGCCGAGAAAGTGATGCCGTCACCATATCCGGTGTTTGCGCCGGGTTTCGTGGTGCACGCGTCGGTGCATCGCCTGCGTGAGGATGTGAAGTGCGTCATTCACACGCATTCGATTCCCGGCATGGCCGTTTCCGCTCAGGAGCAAGGGCTGTTGCCGCTGACGCTGGCGTCGATGGGGCTGAGCGGCCGCGTTGCCTACTACGATTGCGAAGGCGTCACCGATGATCCGGCCGAATGCGAGCACATCGCTGCGGCACTCGGAACCAAGAATGCGCTGATTCTGCGCAATCACGGCCTGCTCGCCTGCGGCAGCACCGTGGGGCAGGCCTTCGCGCTGATGCGCAAGCTGGAAGCATCCTGCGAAGTGCAGGTCGTCGCCCAGGCCGGCGGCGCCAAACTGCGCATCCCGCCGCCCGAAGTCGTCGCCAAGATCGCCGGCCAGGCGTCGGTCTCCATCGCCAAACCGCAACTGATGGGCGCGGACAAGAACAAGCCGGCCAGGGATCTGCAGTGGGAAGCCATGCAGCGGCTGATGGAGCGGCTTGATCCGGGGTTTGCGCAGTAAGTTTGCGATTTCGGCAGGCGCATGCAAGGTGCACAGTTGCGTAATTGCGCCTGGCATGCAAACTCAGTCGTGAGCGAGCAAACCCGCGACGCAATTGCGGGGCCAAGCCGATGAGTCCTAATCGCGCAATCAAGAGGGATGCTCGCGCGCCTCATTGCGGACGTTGGACTGCGTTGAGTCGCCCGGAATGTGCGTAACCTTACGGGTTGCGTTGTGTCCCCGATAGGGTTACACTTATTCTCGTGATTAAATCCTTCGCGCACAGAGGACTGGAGAAATTTTTCCTTGCCGGAAACGCTGCTGGAGTCCAGGCGATTCACGCCAAAAAGCTCCGCTTGATTCTCGCGCAACTTGACAAGGCAATGACTATTGGCGACATGGATATCCCAACGCTGCATCTGCACGAGCTTAAGGGGGTCGAGAAAAGGCATTTGGTCTGTGACAGTTCAAGCAAACTGGCGCGTTACTTTCCGCTTGATGGACGGTGATGCCGAGGTTGTCAACTACGAGGACTACCATTGAGAGGCTTTCATGCAAATGCATAACCCGCCCCATCCTGGTGAGATTCTCCAGGGCCTATGGCTGGAACCGAATGGGATCAGCATTACCGAGGCTGCCCAAGCTTTGGGGGTAAGCCGAAAGACGTTGTCCAAGATCGTAAATGGCCGCGGCGCACTCACCCCCGAAATGGCAATGCGCCTGGCGCGGGCCTTTAGCACCTCGCCGGAGAGTTGGCTTGCGCATCAAGCTGCGTATGACTTGTGGCAACTGCGGCAGGTGAAGCTTCGGGTACAGAAGCTGGCTGCTTGATGAGTTTGCACGGTCTGACTTCAGGCGCATCGGATGCCTGTCGGAGCCGCTGACCACGCCGTCGACCCTGCCTGAGCGCGGCGAGGCACTTCGATTAGTTCAGGAGCACCAATATGACATCAGTAGCGCCTGGCATATGCACTTCCCCGGTTGAAGTAACCAATATTTCCAGGCACGGCTTCTGGCTTCTGCTTGAGAATGAAGAACTGTTTCTGCCGTTTTCCGACTTCCCCTGGTTTCAAAATGTTCCGATCGACAATATCTTGAACGTGGAGCTACCATCTGCGGGACATCTGTACTGGCCCGATTTGGATGTTGATTTGGACCTTGAATCCGTTCGGCATCCGAAAAAACTCCCCCTTGTCAGTCGACTCGGCGCTTAACGA
>CANKAJ010000270.1 GCA_947479645.1 Betaproteobacteria bacterium
GCCACCCAAAGCGCCATGATGGCCGCCACCGCTGCGGCGCTGACCTTCGAGCAGTGCGGCACCGCCTACATCACGGCAAACGAAGCGGGCTGGACCAACGCCAAGCATGGGCAGCAATGGCAAAACACGCTGGCGCAGTACGCCTACCCGGTGATGGGGCCGCTGTTGGTGCGAGATGTCGACTTGCCCCATGTGCTGGCGGTGCTTGAGCCAATCTGGCGCACCAAGACCGAGACCGCATCCCGCCTGCGCAGTCGCATCGAGTTGGTGCTCGACTGGGCAACGGCCCGCAACTATCGCGATGGCTTGAACCCGGCCCGTTGGCGCGGTCATCTGGACAAGATACTGCCCAAGCCCAGCAAGGTGGCCAAGGTCGAGCATCACCCGGCGGTGCCCGTTGGCGAGGTGGGCGCCTTCATGGTCAGGCTTCGCGCCGCCGATGGCATGGGCGGAAGAGCGCTGGAGTTCGCCATCTTGACTGCGGCGCGATCTGGCGAGGTGCGAGGCGCCACCTGGGCCGAGATCGACTTGGAGGCGAAGGTCTGGACCGTGCCGGCGGACAGGATGAAAGCGGGCAAGGAACACAGGGTGCCGCTGTCGGATGCCGCGCTGTCGGTGCTGAAAGCGCTGCCGAGAGTCGCTGGCAGTGAGTTCGTTTTTCCAGCTCAGCGAGGTGGCATGTTGTCAGACATGACGCTGACCGCTGTCATGCGCCGTATGGGCCTGGAAGCGGTGCCGCATGGCTTTAGGTCCACGTTTCGCGACTGGGCAGGCGAGCGCACCAATTACCCCCGAGAAACCGCCGAAATGTGCCTAGCGCATGTGATTGGCAGCCAAGTCGAGGCAGCCTACCGGCGGGGTGATTTGTTTGAAAAGCGCCGACTGCTGATGGCGGACTGGGCCAAGTTTCTGCAAACGACTCAGGCAACGAGCAATGTCGTGGAACCGAGGAGCAGCGCATGACCGACAAATTATCCGAATTTGAATCAAAGTTCGCCAAAAATCGAGAGAACTGGACAAAGAGCGACTGGAAGTTAGTGGCGCTGACACTTGCATTTGGAGAAGAAATTCAGCCCGCAAAGAGGGGCAGACCTAAGAAGGCTGCAGATCAAGCCCCTAGCCTTATATCCGCCGAGGTGAACTATGAAGCTTTGGCATTCCAAGTTCAAGTGCATATGGCGCAGACGGGGTCTGGGAACATAAAAGAAGCGGTTCGCGACGTGATGCGGAAGTCTGCGGAACTCAACAAACAAGGGAAATACCGGGTGACTCAGAAAATTGATACAACCTACGCCGCAGTCAGGAAAATTCTTGCTGCGTGGAGAAAAGATTCTCAAAAAGCGGGGAAATAAATATTTTGTTTCGTCACCGCTAATCGCCACGTTTAGCCCTCTTATGCCGCACTTTCTGCGGCTATAGGAGATCAGGACATGGCGCTAAGAGTCATAAGAATCAACGATTTAACCTGTTCAAAAGAAAAAAGGGATGGGCTGCTGCCAGTCAGTGCACCCACTCTTTGGCGTTGGGTCGCAGCGGGTAAATTTCCACGGCCTTTCAAACTGGGCGCCAACACGACAGTTTGGGACCTTGACTTGGTCGAAAAGTGGTTGGCACAGCAGGCCGCTGGAGGTGCCGCGCAATGACCAAAAAAGATGAAACCCGGCGGCAACCGGGTCTCAGGACAGACATAGGCAAGAGCAGCTATTTTAGCAATTCACTACTGGCTGCCAACAATGAGCTCACAGTGAGCGACTGGCTTATCCAAGGGGACGAGTTCTGTCGCCAGCCAGCGCCGATCAAGTGGCTTGTGAAGGGTTGGGTGCAACAGGCCGCGCTCATAATGGTTCACGGACCAAGCGGGAGCGGAAAGACATTCGCTGTCTTGGACTGGTGCCTACGCATGGCTCAGGGCCAACAGGATTGGTTCGGGCATCGGGTCACGCCAGGCCCTGTTGTCTACCTCGCCGGCGAGGGCCACCATGGCCTGCGTAGTAGAGGGGCGGCGTGGAAGGAGCGCCATGGTAATGGCCAGCCGATTAATATTTGGTTGAGCAAAAGTGCCTGCGATCTAGACACGCCAGAGGGCTACCGCAAGGTCTCCGAGCACATCAGGGCGCTACCCATCAAGCCCGCCGCAATCGTGATAGATACTTTGCACCGGTTCAACTCAGGCGATGAGAATTCATCCCGGGATGCCAAGGCGATGCTTGATGCCTGCGCTATGTTGATGGCAGAGTTTAACTGCACCATCATATTGGTCCACCATACTGGCGTATCTGAAGAGACTCAGCATCGAGCCAGAGGCTCAAGCGCTTGGCGCGGTGCGCTGGACATTGAGATCAGCATCGTCCCGGCCAAGGGAGACGCGCCGATGGAGATTATCCAGCGCAAGAGCAAGGACGCCGAGCTGGCGGCGACCCTATATGCCACGCTTGAGAAAGTGATTATCCCTGGTTGGTTTGATGAGGATGGGGAGCCGGTCACCAGTGCTGTGCTGGTGCAGGCGGGCGAGCCTACCAAGGCCACCAGGGTCAAGCTGCGCAGCTTTTACGCCAATGTGGCTTGGGAGGCGTTCAAGTCGCTCAACGCCAGGCTGGTCGCCAGGTCGGAGTGGCGCGACGCTTTCTACGCGACGTGTGAATTGGACAACTCAGCTTCAAAGCGGCAAGCGTTTCACCGTGCCACGAAAGAACTTTTGGAACGTGCTGAGGTGGTCGAGGAGGACAAAGATTTCTATGAATTGGCCATCGGTTTCTAGCGGTACAAGCGTGACAAGCCGTGACAAAGGGTTACAACTGTCACGTTGCGCTATGCCGCGTAGCGTGACGTGACGGTACACACCCCTATAGGGGTGTACCGCTTGTCACGCTGTAGCGGGTCAAAAACGTGTAACTGAGAATTACCATGGAAAATTAAATTCAGCCATCAAACGGAATCAAGACCATGACCCAAGACCTGATACAGCAAGAAAAAAGCACGAGGACCTCGACCAAGTGGAAGCCTGGAGAATCCGGGAACCCAGCAGGTCGCAAGCCCGGTGCTGGCGAGGTGGGCAGGATGCGATCGGCACTGGCGGTGCATGTGCCGGCACTGGTGGACATGCTGGTGGACCGCGCGATGGCCGGAGATGTTGGCGCCGCACGCCTGCTGCTGGAGCGCACCATCGCCCCGCTCAAGGCCAGCGAGGAGGCCGCAACGCTCACGCTGCCTGATGGCACGTTGACCGAGCAAGGCCGCGCCGTGCTGATGGCCGTGGCCGCTGGCGATCTGGCGCCGGGTCAGGGGGCTGCGCTGCTGGCATCACTTGGCACGCTGGCCAAGCTGACCGAGGTCGACGAACTGGAGCGCCGAATCGAGGCCCTGGAGGCCCGCAAAGCGCCAGCCGAGGCGCAGCCATGACCGCGCAAATTCAGCGCCGCCTGGTGGTGCTGGAGGCCGCCCATCGCGGTTCTGATGCCAGCCTTCGGGTCGTGGTCGGCCAGTTGGGCGAGGTGGCAGATGATGTGCTGCTGCGCGAGGGGGTCGAGGGCGGCGCGGAGGGTTTGCTGGTGGTGGTTTTTGTGGCTGCGGTTGGCGGCCGCGGGCGATGAGGAACTGACCAAGTAGTGCGGGCGCATGTTTCGATTGACCGGCGTCCAGGCTGTCCCGCAGCCTGACACCGACGGATTGAACGTGCCCGAAGTCTGCAATAGAAAAGAGCCGACTCGCATCGGCTCCGGCAGTACGTTCATCGCCGGGTGACTTGGCTAAACGGCGAGCTTCTGAGCTTGGTCGCGCAGAATGGATTCAGTCAAATATCAGGTTATGTGCGACTTTATATTAATATAAGATATTTTGAGCAATAAATTATTGGCACCACCCTTTTAATAGCGTCATCCCGGCTTTGCATGTAATGCAGCTGTCTTGCCCGGCAATCATGCCTGCAGGGCACTGCAAGGTGGTTTTAGCGCGGCAGTGTGTGTGGTAAAGA
>CANKAJ010000271.1 GCA_947479645.1 Betaproteobacteria bacterium
ATTTACGGCAAGGTCTCGAAGGATGGCGGCAGGTCCTTCGGGCCCGATCTGATGCTGGCAGAACACTCGTGCGAGTGTTGCCGTATTGCCTTGGTCGAGTCACCGCAATCCGGATTGGTGGCCATGTGGCGGCATGTATTTCCAAACAGCGTCCGCGACCACGCGTTTGTGCCGCTCTCGGCGCTGGGCAAGGGACAGGCGCCTGTGCGTGCCTCGATCGACGAGTGGGTGCTCGGCGCCTGCCCGCATCACGGCCCGGGCATGGCCAACGCCGCCACGGGCGGCTATCACGCGGTGTGGTTCGGCATGCGCGATGGCAAGGCGGCGGTGCGGTACGGGCGGCTTGGCAGTGAAGGACATCCGGTTGGACGCTCGCGCGATTTGCCCGATGCTCGGGCCGAGCATGCGGACGTGGCAGCAAGAGGGCGCAATGTGGCGGTGGTGTGGCGCAGCTTCGATGGACAACAGACGCGTGTCAGGGCCTGGCTGTCTTCGGATGACGGCAAGAGCTTTGCCGCCAGGGAGTTGATGACCAGTGCCCAGGACAATGATCACCCGCGGCTGGTGGCGCGAGATGCTGACAACTATGTGGTGTGGCGAACGGAAAGGGAAATCAATGTGCAAAAAATCGTGTGGTAATTTGCTGGCCTGTCTGCTGGCGGCGATCGCATTCATTCCCGGCGTGGCTGAGGCGGTACCGGCGGGGACCCGGATTTTCGACGGCACCACCTGGCGCAAGCTGACGAAGGAACTGCCCCGGCCTGCCGTCGTGGTGTTCACCACCACCGACTGCGCCTATTGCCCCGATGTGATCGAAGCGCTGGCAGTCGATCTGAAAAAAAGCAAGGCCAAGACAACGTTGGCCGTGGTTGTCATGGATGGCGCATCACAACCGGAAAGCTGGCTCAAGGAGCCGCACTATCGCAAGGCCGATGCACTCTACGTTTTTGAAGGACAGGCCACTGCCCTTCGATTTGGCATTGATCCGGGCTGGCGCGGGCTGACGCCGTACCTGGCAATGTTCGGGCGCAGCGGCAATCCGACGTTTGTCATCGGCAGTCCGTCCAAAAAACAGATCGCTGAACTGCTTAAACCTTGATTGCGCATGAGCCTCACCTCAACTGCTTCAATGGATGACATTGACGAGCCGCTGGCACGGCGCGCCATCAAGTTCCTGCTGGTCACGCTGCTGCATGTCGTGGTTCTGGTGTTGCTGCTGCAACACCAGATTCAGGTATCGCGTGACGGGGACAATATCCGTATGGACGTGCGGATGATTCAGGATCTGCCATCACCACCGAAGGAGAAGCCAAAGCCCCTTGCACCTAAGCTGCTGCCTGTTTCGCCACAGCCCGTATCAGCTCCTCCGCCCATACTTGCCGCGGCGCCCAGCAGCGCCCCGTCAGCGGCAAGTTTTGCGGTGCCGCCCCAGCCGCCGGCACCGCTGCGCGAAATACCGGCTGCCGCGGTCATTGCGCCACCGGCGCCTTTGCCGCTACCAGTAACTGCGGCGCGCTTTGACGCCGATTATCTGAATAATCCTGCGCCGGCTTATCCGGCCATATCCCGTCGCCTGCGTGAAGAGGGGCGCGTGCTGTTGCTGGTACGGGTCACGTCGCAGGGATTGGCCGAAGGCGTCGAAGTCCGGCAGGGCAGCGGCTATTCGCGCCTGGATGAGGCGGCCCTTGCCGCAGTCAAACAGTGGCGCTTCGTGCCGGCCCGCCGTGGCAATGTTCCTGTTGCGGCCAGCGTTCTGGTCCCCATCGATTTTCGTCTGCAGAACTGAAGCCAGTGATTTCACCAATTGTTTACATTCAGGGATCACGCAATCATGAGTCTGCAACGACAACCGGCGGCGGTTGCTGCCGGGAGCGCCGATGACCGGGGCGAATGCCGGTCTTGTCATCAATTTACCAATGGAATTGGTCATGAATGAAAATGTCGGACTCGCCCACTTCTGGGCACAGGGAGATGCGCTCACGCATGGCGTCGCAATATTGCTGTTGATCATGTCGGTGGCAAGCTGGTACATCATCGTGGAAAAGTTTGTGGCGCATGTGCGTTTGCGCAGCGCCATTGCCGGCGCCATCAATAACTTCTGGGCCGGGCATACTCAGGCGGAGGCGGCCGAGGCGATACGGGCCTGCGACGCGACGGGCATTTTCGCGCGGCTCGCCATTGATGCCATGACGGCGGCCAAGGCCTGGGAGACCAAGACTGCTGACGGCATCGGGGCCGGCGTGGACGCCGGAGAATTCATCGGCCGGACACTGCAGCAATCCATCGTCATTGCGCAGGCGCGCGTGGAGAGCGGTTTGACCCTGCTGGCATCCGTTGGCTCGACAGCACCCTTTGTTGGCTTGTTTGGAACGGTTTGGGGCATCTATCACGCGCTGGTTGCACTGTCCGGTTCCTCGCAAGTGGTGCTCGACAAGGTGGCCGGGCCAGTCGGCGAAGCGCTGATCATGACGGCAGCCGGCTTGTTCGTGGCCATCCCGGCGGTTCTGGCCTACAACGCGTTCACCCGATCCAATCGCCTGATCCTGGCGCAGCTTGACGGTTTTGCCAACAGCCTGCATGCCTATCTGGTGGGCGGGGTCCGCATGGACGGCGGGGCCGCCGCCGCTGCACGGGCCAATGCCGCGGTACGGGCGGCTTGAGGCAGCGCCATGGCCTTTAACAATTTCAGTCGTGGCGCAAGCCATGCCCAGCCAATGGCCGAGATCAACACCACGCCACTGGTGGACGTCATGCTGGTACTGCTGGTGATTTTCATCATCACCGCGCCGCTGTTTCATCAGGCGGTTCCAGTCGACCTGCCACGGGTTGACAGCAGCAAGCTTGATGACAAGCCGCAGGTGGTCCAGTGCGCCATTGACGCTGCCGGCACGGTTCACGTGAATGGTGCCGCGGTGAAAGACGACGCACTTGAAGAGCAGTTGCGGACGCTAGTCCCGCACGGCCGGCCTGCGCCCGAACTGCACCTGCGCGCCGATCGCAAGACGCCTTATGAACGGGTGGCGCTGGCCATGGCGGTGGCGCAGCGTGTCGGAATCGTGAAGATCGCATTTGTCACAATGCCCGGTGAGCCGGTTGCCAAGCATTAATCAGGGAAACACTGAAAAGTCCCAAATTGGAGAAAGCATGCACAGTGTTTCCTCTGAAGTGGGGGATATACAAGGGGGCAACGCTCCCTTGTTCAGTATTTCCTTGGAACGGTGTCCAATGTTGAATCCTTTTGTTCTTGAGATGTTGCTTGTTTTTCCGGTTTCGTTCGGTTTTGCGCAGGCGAGGGATCAGGATGAACCAAAGACGATCCGCGCCGTGATCAGTGCGACCTACGATCAGCCGGGAAAGTCAGTCCGTACTGATCCCGTGGTGGTGTCTGGGGTGCATGCGGTCGCCGACTGGACTCAGGGGAGTCTCGGGGGGCGCATCGGACTGTCACAAAACATTGATCCGGCGATAATCCGGTCAGGAGATTCAATTCAATAGCCGTTCAACCTTAGCTGTCTGGAGTCATCATGCGTAGCAAGGCAATCATTGTTCTGATGGGAGTACTGGGTTTCTCTGGAGCGGTTCTTGGGCACGACTACACCAAGGGCGACCTGCAGATTGGCCACCCCTATACGCGCGTTACGCCGCCCGGTGCGAAAGCCGCAGGCGCCTATCTGAGCATAGACAACAAGGGCAAGGCGGCAGATCGCCTGCTCAAGGCCACCAGTCCGGCTGCGGGCTCGGTGGCGCTGCACAGCATGAGCATGGACGGGAATGTCATGCGCATGCGCGCGGTCCCGTCCATTGACGTGGGACCAGGCGCGAGCGTGAAGCTGGCCCCTGGTGGCTTGCACATCATGCTCGAGGACCTCAAGCAGCCGCTGAAGAGTGGTGACAAGTTTCCGCTGATACTGCATTTCGAGAAGGCCGGCCAGGTGAAAGTGGATGTCCAGGTTCAGGATGCGGC
>CANKAJ010000272.1 GCA_947479645.1 Betaproteobacteria bacterium
CTATTTTTTGTAACTGATCACAATGAAAACGCCAATCGAAAGCGATGTCGAGAAACCGAAGTAGCCCGGATGACATGAAATGGAATCCGGTGGCATGACGACGATGCTTCCATTGTGATTCAGTTCAAGGAGACGTGAGATGGCGCGTAAATGCCTGAACTGCGGGAAAGGAAATCTTCTGCATGCCGCCAGGAATGTAGCGTACCAATACAAGATGCATTCCACCGTGGTACCCAAAGTCGCGGGCTGGCATTGCCCTTTGTGTCACGAAGTGGAATTCGACCCGGGTGAAGGCAAACGGTTCGGCGAAGCAATCAAACGCATTGCCGCGCAGATCGACCGCCGGTAAGCGGCGGAGCCGGCGCGCCCAGCCCGTACGCGTGGTGGGCTGCATCATTGTCAGCATCATCGCTGGGTTTCTGCGCCGGACCCGGCACAATTGCCGCCCGCACGGTCTATCGCGCTTGATTGTAAGTTGCCACCTGCGCCAGTCGCCTACCCAGACCGGAAAAGGTTGTGTATAATTATTTATACATATCTAAGCCTATCGACTGGAGAGGCGGTTCGCGTGACGACCTTCGTGACTTCCCCGATGAGGCCAAACGCGATGCCGGCTATCAACTACGCAAAATTCAGCAAGGTGAGGAGCCCGACCATTTCAAGCAAATGCCAGAGATTGGGGCAGGCGTTCAGGAAATCATCCTGGACGCCGCGTCAGGTTGGTTCCGGGTAATGTATGTCGCGAAGTTTGAAGAGGCCGTGTATGTGCTGCACTCGTTCCAGAAGAAGACCAACAAGACCTCGCAAGGCGACAAAAATATTGCAAAGCGCCGATACGTTGCAGTTTTGAAGGAACGGAAAGAAAAATGAAGACCGCTCACAAGAAAATAGACCTGAAGAGTCGGCACATCACGGCGGCTGACGGCAATGTGTTTGCAGATTTGGGATTTTCGCCGAAGGAAGCCAAGGCTCTGCTGCAGGATGCGGACGCGCGTATCGCTAACGCCAAACGGCTAAAGACAGAGGCGGCCACTGCAATCACCGAATGGATTCACTCAAATAGGCTCACCCAGGTTGCGGCTTCGGAAATCCTCGATGTTTCGCGGCCGCGAGTGTCCGACCTGGTGAATTTGAAGCTGGGACGCTTCTCGCTCGATACGCTGGTCGAGATGCTGTTCCGTACCGGCAAGAACGTTGACTTGGTCGTTCGTTGACGCGTCCCCCGCCTACCGGAACTACCACCAGAAACGCTAATTCCGCCTGTGTCGTAATTGTGACCTGGCAGGATTCGCGAAACGTCGATTGTGTTGCGATCACCTCTGACACCTCGATCGCGGCGATGGTCTCGGTAAAGCGTGGTCTGTCCCCTGTTGGTCGCGACGGTGGGCACCAGCCAGAGCAGGAACCGGTACATGGCTTCAAGCGCAGGCCCGGTCGCACGCGCCGAATCGTTTGAATTATTCGTCTTCATTCAGCCTGAGCGGTTTACAAAATCAAAAAAACCGCGCTTGATCTGATTGCCGAATTCGCGCACCGCCTCGACCATCTGACGCCGGCTGGCGTTGGTCCGCAACATCACGTTGAAGCCCAAAGTCTTCAGCGCCGCGGCAATGTCGGTGGCGTCATTGACCGGGTTCCTGAGCGGCGACTCCTTGTAGGCGGCATTGCCGATCACCAGTGCACCACGTTGCTCGTTCTGCAGAGACGCAGCGGCGACTGCCAGATTGCGCCCGGGTGTGGACACCTGCGCCAGAGCCGGATGGATGGCGAGCAGAGCGGCAATGACGACACAGACTGTTGACCACAAAAACGCCATAACCGATCGCATGCTTCCATCTCCGCAAGTCCCGGTGGGGACAAGCAAGATTGTAATGCCGATGATGCGCCTTGTGCAGGGATGCGGCGCGGGCAGTAATCGATGCAACTCAGATGAAGTGAATTGGCATCCGGGATGCGTGGTCAGACTACGCCTGATAAACCTTTCCGCAATACGCTGCGATCCTTCCTTGCCGCGCGCGGGGAATGCCGGGCCCCGAGCATTCTCGCCCCGCTCAGCGTGCAAACACCAGTTGCAAAGTATCCAAAGCAGTCGATAGTGTCCTTGGCGCTACCATTCCCAATCGCTTGCTCAGCCGGATCTTATCAAGCGTACGAATCTGATCAAGCAGAATCAGCCCCCGCTTGCCCTCAAAACTGACAGCAATCCGAAATGGAGCTGGTCGGCTTCCAGTGGTCATGGGTGCCACGATGACAGTGCGCAGGTAATCGTGCATTTCAGGAGGGGAAATAACCAGGCACGGCCGCGTTTTCTGAATCTCGCTGCCAATGGTCGGATCCAGCGCCGCCAGCCATATGTCGCCACGCTTTACCACACCAGCTCCGCATCCCCTGCATTGGCAAATTCCGGCCACACCAGCCCATCATCACCGCTTGCCGCGATTGCCGCACTCGCTTCGGCCCATCCTTCACGAACCGTGTTTCGAGGCCTGCGCAACACGATCGCATCGCGCTCCACAGACATCTCGGCCTCACCCTCGAGGCCCAATTGCGTCAGTACCGCCTTGGGAATGATCACACCCTGTGAATTACCCATCTTCCTGATCGTGATCTTCGTGGTGACTTTCATAATTTTCCCGGCCCATTCATTGCGAAGTAATAACAATGTTAATACTTCGCGGCCTGCAAGTCGAATGCATGATTTCAAGGATAGGTCATGGGGCGCAACCGACGCAGCCTGATTGAAATGAAATGGAATCCGGGAGCGCGGTGAGGCTGCACCTGAAAAACCTTCCCGGTATACGCTGCGCTCCTTCCGGGCTACGCCCTCAATTTGCACAAGCCCTGATGGTCAAATAAGATGACCATCGTCGAAATTCGGAGATAATCGCCATGCCCCGATTCAACATCACCGAAGCCAAAGCACATTTCTCCGCACTGCTGAAAAAAGCCATGCTCGGGGAAGAAGTGATCATTTCCAAAGACAACAAACCCCTGGTCAAACTGGTGCCAATAGACCGGCCCAAGGGGCTACGCAAACCTGGCTCGGGCAAGGGACAGATTCTGCATATCGCGCCAAACTTCGATGCCACGCCAGACAGATTCAAGGACTACGTCTGATCCACGTCATCTTCGACACGCCTGTTTTCTGTGGTGGGCGTCAGGCTACAAAGAAGGCCTGCCCATTTTCACGGCCGATGCGGTATTTGCGAAATATGGCGTCAAACGAATCTGGTAGAACGACAAGCTCAATCCTCGAGCTTGATGCCCGTATCCTTCACTACCTTCTGCCAGCGCACCACCTCCTGCGCGATGAGTTGCCGGAATTGCGCCGGCGTGCTGCCGATCAGCACGCTGCCGGCGGCTTCCAGCGTGGACACCACGGCAGGATCCTGGGTCGCCCTGACCAGTCCCTCATGCAGTTTGTTGACGATGGCGGCCGGCGTTGCGGCGGGCGCAACGAAGCCATACCAGTTGCCATAGCTGTATCCGGGAATGCCTTGCTCGGCCACGGTCGGCAGTTGTGGCAACAGCGTGGAGCGCTTGTCATTCAGAATGGCCAGCACGCCGGCCTTGTTTGTCTTTAAGAGCGGCATCGCCGAGATCAACGGTGCAGTCGCCACATCGAGCCGGCCACCCAGCAGGTCCACAACCGCCGGACCGCCACCCTTGTAATGCACGAACGTGACCTGGGTATTGGTGGCGCTGTGCATCCAGCCACCAGCCAGATGAATGATGCCGCCGGCACCGGCAGTGCCGAAATTCACCTTGCCTGGGTTGGCCCTGACGTAACCGATGTAATCGGCAAACGACTTGACCGGAAAGCCCGGCCGCGCCAGCAGCACGGAGTCGTTGCGGCTCATCAGTGAAATCGGTGCGAAATCGCGGATCGTGTCGAACGGCAGATCCTTGTAGAG
>CANKAJ010000273.1 GCA_947479645.1 Betaproteobacteria bacterium
AGCCCGGCAGTCGTCGGGCAAGCTGAGCTACGGCAGCGGCAACTCGTCCTCTCGAATCGGCGCGGAACTATATAAGCAACTCATCGGCGCCGATATTCTCTATGTGCCTTACAAGGGCAATCCCGAAGCGCTGAACGATGTTGCCGCCGGTCGTGTCGACCTGATGTTCTCCGATGCGGTGGCGTTTCTGCCGCTGTGGCGCGCAGGCCGATTGCGCGCGCTGGTCAGCACCGGCGCCGATAAACCGCCACAGCTGCCTGATGTGCCAACGTCGGCCGAAGCGGGCATACCTTCGCTTGAAATCGGCAGCTGGGGCATGGTGCTCCTGCCCGCGCAGACGCCGGATCAAATTGCCGAAAAACTCAATGCCATCATCCGGGCGGCCTTGCGCACCGAGTCTGTAAAGCAGAGTTTTCTGCTTGGCAATTCCGAAGCCTATGGAACGACGCGCGCGGAACTCGACAGTTTCATGGCTGCCGAGCTGACGAAATGGGGTGATGCGATACGCAAGGCAGGCATACCGCCCGAATAAGAATGCGGTGTGGTTGCGGACGGGGGATTCCCGGCGTGCCAAATGAACTGCATCATCAACAAACGCACCAGTATCACCGGACCCGCGGCGCCGGAGCATCGCTGTTCACGATGAATTGAACTTGAATGGCCAAACAGGGGGAGATGTCATGCGCAAATCAGGAGGAAGCCGGCTGCGATTATTTTCGCTGATCGTCGTGTGCGCCAATTTGTGGGCTTTTGACTCGTTGGCGCAAAGCTATCCCGTCAGGCCGATTCGCTTTGTTGTTGGCTATGCTGCAGGAGGCTCCACCGATGTTGCAGCGCGCCTGGTCGCGCAGAAAATGGCCGATCAGCTGGGCCAGCCCGTGACCGTCGAGAATCGCACCGGCGCAAATGGCGCCATCGCCGTTGAACGGGTGGCCAAGTCTGCCGCGGATGGTTACACATTGTTGATGGCGACGGCAGGCGACACGGTGCTGCCCTTGCTGCGGCCCAAGCTTCCTTACGATCTGGAACGGGATCTGATACCGGTATCGCTGATCGTGACCGGACCGCAGGTGCTGGTGGTTTATCCCGGGGTGCCGGCGCGCAATATCAAGGAACTGATTGCACTGGCCCGTTCGCAGCCCGGCAAACTCAACTATGCAACGTCTGGCGTCGGGGGTACCCCGCATCTGTCGGGCGAGCTGTTCAAATTGATGGCCGAGGTCAATATCGGCCACGTGCCGTACAAGGGTGGATCGGAAAGCGCCGTTGCAACCGCCAGCGGCCAGGTCGACATGCTGATCGCCGGCGTCGCATCAGTGTTGCCTCTGCTCGGGTCAGGCAAACTCCGCGCGCTCGCGGTCACCAGCGTCAGGCGTGCATCGCTGCTGCCGTCCGTGCCGACGATCGATGAGTCGGGATTGCCTGGCTACAACCGTGCCGGTGTATGGGTTGGCATGCTCGCCCCGACCGGCGTCTCCAAAGACATCATCACGCTGCTCAGCACGCAGATCGGCAAGCTCGTCAATACCGCCGAGATGAAAGAAGCGTTGTTCAAGCAGGGCCTCGAGCCGCAGACAAATACGCCTGAACAATTTGCCGCGTTCATTCGCAGCGAGCTCGCGGAGAATGCCAGGTTGATCAAGGCCAGTGATATAAAGGCCGAGTAGAACGGCGTTTGGCATACATTAGGGGACATCTAAAAATTGTCATTCTGAGGCTGCAGGCCGAAGAATCCGCCCTTAAGGAAGTCCCCCTGGGGGATGCTTCTTGCGCACTACGAAAAGCGGATTTCTCGCTTCGCTCGAAATGACAAAATTGGAATTATTAGAGATGCCCATTAATGTGCGGATATTCAGGAGGTACTCAATGACCATTAAGAAATGTGCCCTGGTGGCAAGTCTCGTCCTGTTTTTCGGATTGAGCGTGGCAACGTGCGCCGCGTGGGCTCAAACGTATCCGGTCAAGCCGATCCGATTGATATTGGGTTATGCCGTTGGCGGGGGCGCCGATGTCATGGCGCGCGCCCTCAGTATTCCGCTCGGTGAACTGCTTGGCCAGCCCATCATCATCGATACGAGGCTGGGCGCGGGCGGCATCATCGCCACGGAGGCGGCAGCCAAGGCGCCGCCGGATGGCTACACGCTGCATGTGGGCAGTGCAGCTTCTTTCGCCATCAATCCCAACCTCGTACCAAAAATCCCCTATGACCCGGTGAAGGACTTCACGCCGATCGGCTACTACGCCACCTTCTCCTACGTCATGGTGGTTGATCCCTCGTTGCAGGCGAAGAATCTTGCGGAGTTCATCTCCACGGTGAAGTCGCGTCCGGAGCTTTTCTACGGATCGGCCGGCAGTGGCACCTCCACGCACATAGCCACGGAGCAGCTCCTTTCCATGGCCGGGCTCAAGATGCCGGTGGTCCACTACAAGGGCAACACGCCAGCGATGACGGCGCTACTTGGCAAGGAGGTGGCTATGGTGTTCGATCCGGTGGTGACCTCCGCTCCCAGGGTCAAGGCGGGCAAGCTGCGCGCGCTGGGAGTAACAACCTTGAAACGATCGGTGCTGATGCCCGATGTCCCGACCCTCTCCGAGGCTGGCGTGAAGGGCTTCGAGGCATCCAACTGGCAGGCTGTATTCGGGCCAGCCGGCACACCGAAGGCAATCGTGGAGAAGTTAAACGCCTCGATCAATACGGTGATGAACCGGCCTGACATGAAGGAAAAGTTGCTGGCACAGGGGGCCGACGGCATTTCAGGCTCGCCGGATGATCTGGCCCGGCTAGTGCAAGTGGAGTTGGTCAAGTTCCAGGAGATTATCAAGAAGGCTGCAATCAAACCGGAGTAGGAAGACAACATGGGTTACCGCATCTGGCATCAGAGTTTTTCTGTTCTTGAAGACAACCTTCCCTACAAGGATGCGCTGCAGGAGCGCATCCGGGGCGTGGTGCGTCCGGACACGAGCTTCACGCTGCACGGCCAGCTGCCGGGCACCTATCCTGACCAGTTTCCCGGCACCGACATCCGCTACGGGTTCCTGTACAACGTGCACGGTATGCAGTTTGTTGCGGGCGCCATGGAAGCTGAGCGCCAGGGCTATGACGCAGTGGTGCTCGCCACCAGCTCCAGTCCCATGATCCGTGAGATCCGCACCCTGGTGAACATTCCCGTGGTGGGCTTTGGGGATACCGCGTTTTATCTTTCGGGGATGTATGGCCGCAAGGTGGGCATGATTTTCTTCAATATCGAGCGGCGCGACTTCTGGCCGGAACAGATGCGCCAGTGGGGTGTGTCCGAGCGCTATGTGGGGCTTACCGAGGCCGGTGTGACCTGGAATCAGGTGGTGGCCGGCATGCCTTATGCCGACAAGCGCAAGGAGATGGTGGCCACCATTATTGCCAACGGTGAAAAGCTGGCAAAGGAACAGGCTGCTGATGTCATCGTGCCCTGCGAGATGCCGCTCAACCTGTTGCTTGCCATGGAGAACGTCAATTACATCGGCGGCGCCACTGTGATCGACGGCATTGCCACCAGTTTCAAGATCGCCGAGACCATGATCGATCTGAAAAAGGTTTCGGGCATGGCGCCCAGCAAGCGCGGCTTCTTCCATGACCGTCCCGATCGCGAACGCGTTGAGCAGGTGCTCAAGTTCTACGGCCTGGACAGCCTGGGCGAGCGCTTCAGCAAACTGAAGGACTGACCAGCCATGAGCCAATCCATATCGACCAAGGAATTCATCGAAGGCATCGGCGGGCGCCTCACGCGCAACAAGTCCGAGGCCTATATCCGCGCCATCATGCAGGTGGAAGGGCGCTCCAACCAGTTCACCGCGCGCCACATGCTGGTGGGCGATATGGC
>CANKAJ010000274.1 GCA_947479645.1 Betaproteobacteria bacterium
AATGCGCAATGGAACAACATATTTATTTGCAATTGTTATCTACAACTAATTTCCCGGCATCATGCCCGGGCAAGATGACGCTTGAACGCCGCCCAACAGAGAAGACGCGTCCATGGCTAACTGCATCGTCATCGTTCAATTTGATTTGCCGAAGCGCACCGAACTGACCAAGCGCTTCGGCGCGAAGCCGTGGCTCACTTGGCACGACACCCATGTGACCGTGGATAATCTCAAGGGCGAGACCCGCTTCAACGGCAAGGCGCAGGCGCACGTCAATTGAACAACCCCTGCGGCAAGCGGGGGGCAAACCAAACGCTATTTGTTCATGCCGCCATTGGGAACATTTGGCGCCATTTTGGCGCCAGTGATACACTGGCCGCTCGAATCAACGCAGGAGGTAATGATGGGAACCACCATTGCCAAGCAGGACCGCATCGGTGCTCGCGTGCCCCACGAGGTTTATGAAACCCTGTGCCGTGCCGCCGAACTGACGGGGGCCACGGTCAATCAGTTTCTGGTGCAGGCTGCGCTGAAAGAAGCCCAGGCAGTCATCGAGCGGGAAGAAGTCATCCGCCTCTCGCCGCGCGACTGGAGCTGGTTGCTCGATCTGATGGAAAAACCGCCCAAGCCGAATGCCAGGCTGAAGGCCGCCCTGAAGCGTTACCAGAAGGCCAGGCAAGATGATGCAGGTACGACCTTTAGCTGGGAGCCATGACCGGCACGGACTCGACTGCGGCCGCCAGGAACTGAACGACTGGCTGCGGCAGGTCGCCCGTCAGCATCAGGACAAGGGGCTGTCGAAGACCTTCGTCGCGGTTCGAGCCCATGCGCGCGAGGAAGCGCCCACCCGCATCTGCGGCTATTACGCTTTGACGCTGGCAGAACTCGAGAACCGGCATCTGCCGGAAGCCTGGCGCAAAAAGCTGCCGCGCCGCATCCCCGGCGTGCGTTTGGGCCGGCTGGCAGTCGATAAGCAGTATCAGGGCAAGGGGCTGGGCGAACTGCTGCTGGTGGATGCCCTGACACGGGCGCAGCGCATCTACGCCGAGGCAGGCGGGATTGGTTTGTTCGTCGATGCGCTGGATGAGCAGGCGGCAGGGTACTACCGGTACTTTGGCTTTGAGGCGTCGCCGGATAACCCGCTGCTGTTGTTCCTGTCGGCAAAAATCGCGGAGTGAGTCATTGAATGACAGGCCTGATCTTGCAGAACGAAGCTGAGCGTAAGCCACGAGGTCAGGATGAATAAGGTCTCCTCCGTTCCTGCAGGAAGTCACGCAGCATGACCTTCGCCTTGCAACTGACACCCAAGGGGCATCTTCAGTTCGGCGCGGAACCGGAGGCGTCGCTCTTGTCCGGGACACTGGCCGATCAGCTCGCGGCGGCCTTTGCGCACGGTTCCGGGCACGGCCTGTTGCACCTGGGCGCGGCGGAAGTCACCACCGCGCTCCCGCCACTTTGGGCGTTCTGGCGTGACTTCGCGACGCGCTTTGTGACGGCGCTGACCGCGACACCGGAAGACGGCGCGATTGCTGTCGCCGCCCCCGATGCGCTGGCTCTGGAAACCTTGTGCCTGGATGCACCGCCGATGACGGGCGCGGAGTATCTGGCGCCAGAAACTTTGCATGCGCTCTGGGCAGAGATCGAGGTGGCCGTAAAGACGGAGCTGGCCGCTTGCGGTGGGTCGCTGCAGGATTTTCTCAAGTCGAAACATCCGGCCTGGAATCTCGTGGGACGCGTGCATTTCAACCTTGCCGAAAACCGCAAGGATGGGGAATACCCCTTCGCTTTTCTTGCCACCTACACCTCGCGCTTGTCGGCGCATGGCAAGGCGCAGCATCTGCCGCTTTCGCAAGCCCTGGCGGAATTCTCCGGCGGGAGGAAGAAGGCGCAGCTGCTGTCCCTGCTCCTGCCAGTGCAAAAAGCGGCTGATAACTGCGCCTGGCTGACCGACATGGTCAACGAGGGCGAGATCTATCATCCACTGCGCTGGGGTGTCGAGGAGGCGGTGCGCTTTCTCAAGGATGTGCCGCATCTGCAAGGGGCGGGCATCGTCGTGCGCATGCCCAAAACCTGGGCTGCGGATCGCCCCGCCCGGCCCAGGGTCTCCGCGACCGTCGGCGCCAGGAATCCCTCGCTGCTGGGCATGGATACGCTGCTCGACTTTCGCGTGGAGGTCACGCTTGACGGGGAGCCGCTGACTCCCGCTGAAATTCAGTCCCTGCTGGCAGCCAGCGCCGGGCTGCAATGGATACGCGGCCAGTGGGTTGAGTTGGACCGCGACCGGCTGTCACAGCTTATCGCGCGCTTTCAGGGTATCGAGGATGCGGCGGCGCAGGGGCTGCCGGGGTTGCCATTTGGCCAGGCCATGCGCCTGCTGGCGGGCGCCGCGCTCGACGATGCCGATTTTGCCACCCACGCTGCCGATCCGGACTGGTCGGAAATTGTTGCCGGAGACTGGCTGGCCGAAATGCTCCAGGGACTGCGCTCGCCGGAAGGATTGGCCGCCATCACCCCCGGCCCGGCGCTGAAAGCGAACTTGCGTCCCTACCAGCTGGCGGGGGTGCGCTGGTTGCACCTGCTCACCCGGATGGGGCTGGGGGCCTGTCTCGCCGATGACATGGGGCTGGGCAAGACGATCCAGGTGCTGGCGCTTTTGCTCACTTTGCAGCGAACACGCCCCAGTCTGCTGGTGGCCCCGGCTTCGCTGCTGGCCAACTGGCAACAGGAGGCCGAACGTTTCACCCCCACCTTGCGCTGCCTTATCGCGCACCCCTCGGCAATGGCGCAGGAGGAACTGCGCGCGCTGGACGCCGAGCGGCTGGCGGGCACCGATCTGGTCATCACCAGTTACGGCACGCTGATGCGCCTGCCGAATCTGCTGGCGATGCGCTGGCACCTGGCGGTGGCTGACGAGGCGCAGGCGCTCAGGAATCCATCCGCGAAGCAGACCAAGGCGGTCAAGCAACTCCAGGCCGAGGCGCGCATCGCACTCACCGGCACACCCGTGGAAAACCGTCTTTCCGATCTCTGGTCCATATTCGATTTCACCCATCCGGGCCTGCTGGGGTCGCAGAAGGCCTTTGCCGGTTTCACGAAAAACATGGCGCAACAGCACCACTTCGGCCCGCTGCGCACGCTGGTCAAGCCCTACATCCTGCGCCGCCTGAAAAGCGACAAGCGCATCATCAACGATTTGCCGGACAAGACGGAAATGACCGCCTGGTGCGCTTTGAGCCCCGTCCAGACCGCCCTTTACCAGCGGGCGGTCAAGGAACTGGCCGCCAAACTGGAAACGGCGGAGGGCATCGAGCCCATGCAACGTCGGGGGCTGGTGCTGGCCTTTTTGATGCGCTTCAAGCAGATCTGCAACCATCCCTCCCATTGGCTCGGCGATGGCGCCTGGAAACCGGAACACAGCGGCAAGTTCGGGCGGTTGGCCGAAATCGCGGATACCATCGCCGCCAGGCAGGAAAAGCTGCTGGTCTTCACCCAGTTCAGGGAGACCACCGCGCCGCTGGCGGCCTTTCTGGGCAATATCTTCGGGCGCGAAGGCCTGGTGTTGCATGGTGGTACGCCCGTGAGCAAGCGTCGCGAACTCGTCAAGCGCTTTCAGGAAGATGAGCAGTGCCCTTTCTTCGTCCTTTCGCTCAAGGCGGGCGGAACCGGGCTGAACCTGACCGCCGCCTCGCATGTGATCCACTTTGATCGCTGGTGGAACCCGGCCGTGGAAAACCAGGCCACCGACCGCGCCTGGCGTATCGGCCAGCACCGCAATGTGCTCGCGCACAAGTTCGTCTGCCGGGGCACCATCGAAGAGCGCATCGATGATCTGATCCG
>CANKAJ010000275.1 GCA_947479645.1 Betaproteobacteria bacterium
AGCGGCAGCGGTCGGCAAGCGGACATGAGTTCAGCAACTGCCGCTTCCAGCGTGCTCGCGGTTGTCGTGGCCCGCATCGGTGACACGCTGCTGGCCACACCGGCACTGCGCGCATTGCGCCGTCACTCCGGACGTCTGGCAGTGCTGGCACATCCAAAGCGCATGGAAGTTCTGGAGAACCTGGATTTCATCGACACCCTCGGCGGTATTACCAAGGGCGGTGCAGCATGGAGAGGACGATGGCCCGGGCACCGGCATGATGTGGCCGTCTGCTATGGACGTGATGCCGCACTGCTTCGCTACTGCATGCGTGTCTCCAGAAAAACCTATGCTTTCGATTACCCGGAACTTCGCGGGATAGAAGATTCGACAGTGCGGCGCGTGCCAGTACCTGCTGAGTCTTCACTGCATGCGGTTCGGGAACGCTTGTTACTGGCCGAAGCGGCAGGTGCAAGCGCCGATGATCTGCGACTCGCCTATGTGGTATCGAAGCGGGAACGTTCGGCTGCGCAGGCCTGGCTCGAAGGTGAAATATCGGGTTATGTCGTTGGTGCGCAGCGGTTGATAGGTCTGCAGCCGCTCAGTTTTCCCACCAAGGCACATCGCGACTGGCCGAAGTCGAATTTTATTGAACTGGCCCGTCGATTGGCGAGCAGCGATCCGCACTCACGCATCGTGTTGCTGGGGGATGGCGCCGCAGCGGCCCTTGCGCCCGAATTCGAGCAAGCACTGCCCGGACGCTGTGTGGTTGCGGCCGGGCGGCTCAGCTTGCGCCAAAGCGCCGCGGTAATGTCGCTGTTGTCACTTTATGTGGGTGTGGATACCGGGCCGACCCATATCGCCGGCGCGCTCGGCATCCCCATGGTGGCGCTTTATCATCCGGCTTACCCCGGGAGAAATCTGCAGCCACTGGAAAATCCAAACTGCATCGCGATAGAACATCCCGCGACCTCGGAAGGTTCTCCGATGGAAGCGCATATGAGCGGGATCGGTGTGGATGTGGTGTGGAATGCAGCCCGAGGCTTGTTGGCGGGAATCAGGCCGGACGCGGAATATCGGGAGCAGATGCAGTCGTGAAGATCTGTTTCTATAACGTGACGGCCAGCTTTATTCCGGGCGGACTGGAAACCTACTGTTGGGAGGCTGGACGGGCGCTTGCGCGCCGTGGCCATGATGTCAGTATTTTTGCTGGCAACCGCGGGCAAGCCTGGCACAGTGAAGTCAAACTGGTGCAGTTTCCGTTCCGGGTCGAACAGGACTGGCCCAATTTTGGCGTTCGTTTTCGCCGGTTGATGGAGCGTCTGTCGTTCGCCCGGCATTCACTGGGGGCGCTGCTTGCGGCAAATTTTGATGCGGTCATCGTCAACAAGCCTTTTGACTTTCCAATTCTGTGGCAGGCCCAGCGCCGTGGTATGCGTGCACAGACTTTGTTTCGTTCTGGCGGAACTGATTTTTTTGCCGGGGACCGATTGTTCGCCGGGTCGGTCAGGCACTGGGCCTCTTCCAGTGGCTACAATGCCCGTCAGGTTGAGATTCGTTATGGACGGCAAGTACGCGTGATCCATAACGGCGTGGATACACAGGCCTTCCATCCGCATCCTCGCGACGCCGCGTTGCGCGCGACCTATGGTGCTGGAGAAAATGATTGTTTGCTTGTCAGTGTTGGCCGCCTGGTGGGATGGAAGGGACTGCATGTCGTCATGGAAGCGATGACCAAATTGCCGGAGAGTGCGCGTTACCTGATCGTGGGTTCGGGGCCGCAGGAAGCGTCGTTCAAGGCGACGGTTGAACGACTTGGCTTGACCGGGCGAGTTCGGTTTGCCGGGCGCGTGGCACATGATCAGCTTCCGAAATTATTATCACAATGCGATTTATTCGTACAGCCATCAGTGGGTGAGGAGGCATTTGGTATCAGTGTGGTCGAGGCAATGGCCTGCCGTTTGCCGGTCTTTGCGTCGAACAATGGCGGCTTGCCGGAGATCGTGGTTCAGAACGAGACAGGACAATTGATCGCACCAGGAGACGTTGATGCCTGGCGCGAGGCATTGGCTGTGGGTGTGAGGGAACCGGCCCGGCTGAAAACCTGGGGTGAGGCTGGCCGGCAGCGCGCTGATTGCGAATTCACCTGGGCGGCCAATGCGGCAAAAATCGAGGCGATCCTGTCTGCACAAGGAAATGCAAAATGTGCGGCATCGTAGGTGCTGTGCAGGCTGTTGGAGCCCGTTTTGATCTGGAGGGTGGAGTCGCGCGCCTGGCACATCGTGGTCCTGACGACAACGGCATCTGGCGCGAGGGGCAGGCGGCGCTCGGGTTTGCCCGACTTTCCATCATTGATCTTTCGCCAGCCGGGCACCAGCCCATGCAGAGTGCCGATGGTCGCCATGTCATTGTGTTCAATGGCGAGATCTATAATTTTCCGGAACTGCGCGAGGAACTGACCGCACTTGGCGAGTCCTTTCGCGGGCATTCCGATACCGAGGTGCTGCTGCGACTGTTCGTGCGCGACGGGCTGGAAAGATGCCTGACGAAGTTGCGCGGAATGTTTGCATTCGCGGTCTGGGACCGGCAGGAGAAGACCCTGTCATTGGCGCGTGACCGTCTTGGTGTAAAGCCGCTGGTCTATGCCAGCACGCCGCGCGGATTTCTGTTTGGATCGGAAATTCAGGCTTTGTTCGCGCTGGACCCGGCACTGTCGCGGGAGCCGGACTATCAGGCGCTCGATCACTTTCTCACCTTCCAATACATCCCGGCGCCAATGTCAGGATTTGCCGCGGTAAGGAAGTTGCCACCGGCGCATGCGATGGTGGTGCGCGATGGCAAGGTGCAGCGCGTGTTTCGCTACTGGGATGTCGATCTGGAGAAGCGCAGCACGCTGTCTTTCAACGATGCCTGTGAGGCTGTGCGCGAACAGGTGCTGGAAGCGACACGGTTGCGACTGGTCTCCGATGTTCCGCTGGGGGCCTTCCTCTCCGGAGGGATCGATTCCTCGATTACTGTGGCGGCGATGGCACGGCTTGGGGCGTCCCCGCTCAAGACATTTTCGATTGGTTTTGAGGACGAACGCTTCAACGAACTGCCCCACGCACGGGAAGTGGCGAGTTACCTGGGTACCGACCACCATGAAATGATGGTGAAAGCCGATGCCGTGGACATCATGCCGAAAATGATCGATCACCTGGGTGAGCCGCTTGCCGACAATTCGGTCGTGCCAACCTTTTGCGTATCGCAGTTCGCACGTTCCCAGGTGACGGTGGCCTTGACTGGCGATGGTGGCGACGAAGTCTTTGCTGGCTACCGGCGCTTCTATCAGATTCGCCGTGCCGAATGGCTGTCGCGCCATGGGCTGGCGCCGGCATGGAGCGGGCTGAGGCAGTTGACGGTGGCGATGGAGAACCGTGCTCATCCGAATCGGCCGCCAAAGCGTTTTCCTGGAACCCGCGCTGACGAGAGCTTGTCCATGCGGGGATTGGCTCGCTACAAACATCTGTTGGCTTTTTTCTCGGACCCCGAAAAGGAGTCTGCGCTGACGCCGGCACTGCGCTCGGCCATCGGGAACTCGCATACCACCGGTTATCTCGAATCGCACTTTGGCAGTGCCGGCAAGGACGTGCTCAATCGCTACCTGTACCTGGACATGACCACCTACCTGCCGGAGGACATCCTGTTCAAGGTCGACATTGCCAGCATGGCCAATTCCCTGGAGTGCCGCTCGCCTTTTCTTGATCACAAGCTTATCGAATTTGCGGCCAGCCTGCCCGGGCATTACAAGTTGTCCGCGTCGGGGCGCCATAAACATATTCTGAAGGAAGCCTTCAAGGAGTGGCTGCCTG
>CANKAJ010000276.1 GCA_947479645.1 Betaproteobacteria bacterium
CGGCGTCGTCGTCCGTGCAAAGCCTTGGAGGAAGTCCTCGCGCGCTTCGCGTGCGGCCTCGGGATGTGGGTACGGATACACATCATCCGTACCCGGAACCCGAGGTCTGGAAAAGCTTTCTCATGCATTCATGGACCGGATTGATCGTATTTTTTCTGGTACCTGAGTTCATTTTGAAACCAGTTTAAGGCCATCATCCAATCGACCTCAGACCCTCAACTATCCGCACTCGCGCCGCGCGAACCGCGGGCACCACGGCGGATGCCAGCGCCACCATCAGAGCACAGGCCATTTGCAGCAGGAGTGTCTCGCTCGACACGCTGAAAATGGGAAATATTCCAGCAGCCTGCTTGAATATCTCAGCCGCCGGCGCCGTAAGTACAATCCCCAGTCCTCCGCCAACGGCGCTGATCAACAGCGACTCGCCGACAATCAGCAGCGCGAGAAATCCCGGCCCGAATCCCAGCGTCTTCAGCGTGGCATATTCGCCGATGCGCTCGCGCGCGCTCATGGCCATGGTGTTGGCCATCACCGCCATGATGATGACAATGACCACATAGGACACGATGCGGATCGCGGCGATGATCTGGTCGGACATGGCGACGAAACTCAACTGGAAGGCCTGCTCCGATTCGGTCAATGTCTCGGCCAGGGAATTGGCGAACAGCGCATCGACATTGCGCGACACGGCCGCGGCATTGTCGATGCTGTCGATGCCGATGATGAATACGCCGGCAAAATCGGCCCGCCGCGGCGAACTCTTGCGCACGGTCTCGTTGAGATAGTCCCAGTGAAACATCATCTGCCGGGTGATCTTGGTGCTGTCCGAGCCATCGAAGATGCCGCGCACGATGAACTCCCAGGTGCCCGAGTAAATGGTGCCGCGAATCGGCAGCACATCGCCTATCTTGAAACCGTACTGATCGGCCAGTTGGCGACCAACCAGCACGCCCTTGCGGTCACGCAGCCAGGCGGCACGCTGATCCGGCGGCAGGATGAAATCAGGATAGAGGTCCATGTAGTTGTCGGACACGGCGAATTGCGGAAAGAAATTCTTCGGCTCCTGATAGATGCCGCCAAACCAGTTGGAGCGCGCCACGCTCTTCACGCCGTCCACGCCGCGGATGCGGTTCTCGTAGCTGACCGGCAGAAAAAACGTCAGCGAAATGGCGCTGCGTGTTACCAGTCGCGTCCCCGAGGCGGCAGCCGCCCCGGCATACCAGGCATCCACCACGGTCTGCAGCAACCCGAAGGCCAGCACCGCGATCAACAGGCCCACCACTGTCAGCAGCGTGCGCAGCCGGTGCCGGAAGGCGTTCTTGAAGATGAGGTTGAGGATGAACATGTGGCAAACAGTGTCATTCCGAGCGAGGCGAGGAATCTGCTTTTGAACGGCGACAAGCGGATTCCTCAGCCTGCGGCTTCGGAATGACATGACTTCTGGCTTGCGGCTCAGACATCGAGAATCTCGCCCTTGTCCAGATGAATCATCTTCTTGGCCGCCGCAGCGGCATGGGCATCGTGCGTCACCATGATGATGGTCTTGCCCAACTCCGTGTTCAGCCGCTGCAGCATGGAGAGCACATCGGCGGCGGCGACCCGATCAAGATCGCCCGTGGGTTCGTCGGCAACGATCAGTGTCGGATCCGTCACGATGGCACGCGCGATGGCCACGCGCTGCTGCTGGCCACCGGAGAGTTCATTGGGATAGTGCTTCATTCGATCGAGCAGGCCCACCGCCGACAGCGTCAACTCGACGCGCTCGCGGCGCTCCGAACGCGCCAGATCGGTCAGCATCAGCGGCAACTCCACATTCTCGTAGGCCGTCAGCACCGGCATGAGGTTGTAGAACTGAAAAATGAAGCCAACATTGACGGCGCGCCAGTCGGCCAGTTCGGATTCACTGAGCGTGGTGATGTCCAATCCGCCGACATGCAGCGTGCCCTGGTCCGGTTTGTCGATGCCGGCGATGAGATTGAGCAACGTGCTTTTGCCTGAGCCCGAAGGCCCCATCAGCGCCGTGAAATCGCCGGACTGGATGTCCAGCGTGATATCCGACAGCACCGGCACCACCTGGTCGCCGCGCCGATAGGCCTTGGCCAGATGGCGGATTTCGACCAGAGGGGGTCGTGCTGCAGAAACAGCCGTCATTTCTTCAGCAGCGAAACGGTCGCGCCGTCCTTCAGCTTGTCACCTGGATTGAGCACCACCCGGTCACCGGGCTTCACACCATTCACCTGCACCAGTTCACCGACCTTGCCGCCAATCGTGACGTCGACTGCCTGCACCTTGTTGTCCGTCACGACGAATACCAGCTTGCGGCCACTGCGTTCGACCACGGCCGCCGGTTGCACCGCCGTGACCGGCTTGCGCTCATCGGCCGGAACCACCTGTTGCAGGAAAGCCACCTTCGCGCTCATGTCCGGCAGGATGCGCGGATCGCGGTCAACGAAGCGCACCTTGACCAGCACGGTCGCCTTGGAGCGATCCACCGTCGGCACGATGCGCGATACCAGGCCCGCCAGCCTCAGATTGGGCAGCGCATCGAGCTGGATCTCCACGGGCTGCTCCGGCTTGATTTTGGCGATGCTCGACTCCGAGACATCCGCCTCGACTTCCAGTGTGTTCATGTCGGCAATGGTCACCACCGCGCCCTTGCTGTTCAGCGCCGACGAAAACGGCGTGATGTTATCTCCGACGTTGGCGTTCTTGGTCAGCACCACGCCATCGAAAGGCGCGCGGATCTGCGTCTGCTCGACGGCCACTTCGGCAACACGCCGGTTGGCTTCAGCCGAAGCGATGGAAGCACGGCTGCTGGAAACGACGGCCTTGGCCTTTTCAAGACGCGCCACATTGGTATCGTGCTGCGAACCGGAAATGAATTGCTTTGCCAGCAGGTCGGCCGAGCGCCTGAGATTGCCTTCAGCATCGCGCAATTCCGCCTGGCCCTGCTCCAGATTGGCGCGCGCCACATTCACCTGTGCTGCGGCCTGCTCCAGCGATGCGCGCACATCGCGACTCTCCAGGCGCGCCACGATTTCATTGGTCTTCACTTTGCTGCCTTCGAGCACGCCCAGCCACTCCAGCCTGCCCTGCGCCTTTGACGACAAGGCGGCGTTGCGCTGCGGCACCACGTAACCCGAGGCATTCAGCAAGGCATAGTTCTGGGAGGGCCAGGCGCTGGTGACGGTGGCCATCTCGACGGCCTGCGGCGCGCCAAGTCGCGACCAGCCGAAACTGAATACGGCCGCAATCACGACGATGATCATCAGGGTGCGCAACCAGCGACGGCGCGGACCAGGCGTCCCGGATGCAGGTGCTGAGCGGTCAATATGCAGCTTGGACAGATCGGCTGTGGTCATGAGTGAAGCGATGGCGCTGATGAACGAATAGACAAATTGGAGAATGCAGGCAAACCGGGAAACATTCGGGCAACGACATGACCTGGATCAAGCGACGGATATGATGACGGGTGCAAAGTGGAAGCGTATTCGTATTATATGTGCAATCCGTACCGTTTCCCTTATTGGACGAAGATGATGGGCACCAAACCCTGGCATGCAATTCCCGTCGATGTCGTGCTCACTGCACTGGCCACCGATCCGAGATCGGGCCTGCCCCCCCCCGAGGTACAGCTGCGACTGGCCACCTACGGACCCAATGAACTGACGCACAAGGAAAGTGCATCGCCCTGGAAGCTGTTCTTCGGTCAGTTCCGGAGCGTCCTCATCGTCATCCTGATCATTGCCACCCTGCTGTCGGCACTGGTGGGCGAATACATCGATGCTGCAATCATTTTCGCCATCATCATGTTCTGCGCCATC
>CANKAJ010000277.1 GCA_947479645.1 Betaproteobacteria bacterium
AATAATTCCAATATTGTCATTTCGAGCGAAGCGAGAAATCCGCTTTTCGTAGTGAGCAAGAAGCATCCCCCTGGGGGACTTCCTTTAGGGCGGATTCTTCGGCCTGCGCCCCGAAGGAAGTCCTCCTGGGGGACGGCCTCAGAATGACAATTTTTAGGGGTCACCTAGAAAAGGTTCGAATGCAAATGAGGAGAATCGACAGTGAGTTACGAAACCATCTTGTATGACGAGTCCGAGGGGATCGCGACGATCACCCTGAACCGCCCGGAAAGACTGAACGCGTTCAATCGGCAGATGGGCGCGGAACTGAGCGAAGTCTGGAAGATCATCCGTGAGAGCAAGACGGTGCGCGCGGTCGTGTTGCAGGCCGAAGGCCGAGCCTTTTCGACTGGTGCCGATGTCAAGGTAGGCGGTTGGCGCAAGAGCGGTGAACGGCACGGCCCGTTCGATGAGGATGATCCCGGACCGACCATCGGCCCCAAACAAAACAAGGTGTGGAAGCCCGTTATTTGCGCCGTTAACGGCATGGCCTGCGGTGGCGCCTTCTACTGGCTGAACGAGGCCGATATTCTTATCTGTTCCGAGGACGCACAGTTCTTCGATTCGCATGTGTCGATCGGCAAGGTGTCGGCGGTGGAACCCATCGGACTGCTGGGGCGGGTGGCGCACGGTCACATCCTGCGCATGGTGCTGATGGGGCTGGATGAGCGCATCTCGGCAAAGACCGCGTTGCAGATCGGCTTGGTCACCGAGGTCACGAAGAACGAAGACTTGCGCCAACGCGCGCGGGACATCGCCTTGCTCATGGTGAGCAAACCGCCAACCGCGATTCAGGGGACCGTGCGCGCCATGTGGGAAGCGCTGGATCTGCCCCATTCTGCGGCGGTCAGCAATGCGCTGAAATACGCGCAACTCGGCAATGCCATCGGTGCGGCCGAACTGGCCGAGATGGGGCCGAACAAACGCAAGTGGACAGAGCGATGAACCGCTTTGCCGGCTTGTCGCCTGCGAAAGTCCTCACGCGCTTCGCTTGTGGCCTCGGGTTTTGGGTACGGATACACATCATCCGTACCCAAAACCCGAAGTCTGGAAATGCTTTCGTATACATTCGCGGTGGTTTAAGTGCATTTTTATTCGTGTCTGAGTTCATTATGAAACCGATTCCTGATCAATCAGTGTTGAAGGTTCAGTATCCATGATGCAATTCACTGTATCCGACGATCAGGCGCAATTGCTGGAAGCCTTCCAGCGCGTGACGCGGGAGGAGTTCCCTGCGTCACGTCTTATTTCGCGCGTTGAATCGCCGCTCAACCAGGATGTCGTCAAATGGCCGGTCATCAGCCAGTTGGGCTGGCTTGAACTGCTGCTTCCGGAGACCGGCGCAGGCCACGCCTACAGCAGCGTCGATCAATGCCTGGTGCACCGTGAGTTCGGACAGTGTCTGCTGACGCCCGTGGTGCTCGGCTCCATGCTGGGAGTGGGCCTTGCCATGCAGGCTGGCGCCAATGTAGAAGCGCAGGCGATCATGGCCGGACGCATGAAGGTGGCGCCGGCCATTGCCTGTGAACGACATGGTGGACGGCCCGCAGTGGGAGATCGTTTCTATGTGGTCGGGCTGAGTGATTGTGAGTCGGTGCTCATCTGGAACGATGGCGGTGCCGGGTTGTTCACGGCGGCGCAGTTGACGGATATTACAGTCGTACAAGCGGTGGAAGAGTCGCTGGGCTTGCACCGCGTAACGCTGAAGGATGCAAAGCCGCAAGCATGGATGGCGTCTGCAGCAACCTCGCAGCAGGCGACGCTGCTGATCTCAGCCCAGCTGGTTGGGGGGGCGCAGGCGGCTTTGGATATGGCTGTTGCCTATGCCAAGACGCGCGAGCAGTTCGGGCAGCAGATCGGTGCCTTCCAGGCGATCAAGCACAAGTGCTCGGATATGCTGGCACGGGTGGAGGTAGCCTGGGGCCAGATCATGATGGCGGCGCTGTCACAGGGCGATAATGGCCTTGATCCATTCCATGTTTCCGCCGCGAAGGTGCTGGCGACGGATGCTGCGCTCAAAAATGCGGCAGCCAATATCCAGGTGCATGGCGGCATGGGCTTCACCGCGGAATGTGCGGCCCAGCTCTATCTGAAGCGTGCCCACACGCTGGATCTCATGGCGGGTCCCGGTCGCGAGCATCACTTGAGAATATTAGCTTCGGAATCTCCCGTCTGATCGGTTTAAGTTCATAAAATAGATCATATTCATGTCAAAGAAAAATCACCTCTTCAGCCCGGAAGACGAGCGCTTCCGGCAGCAAGTGCGCGACTGGCTGGAGGCCAGCAAGCCGCGCACGCCGCGGCCCAGCGATGCCCAGGGTCAGCGTGAGTACGATCTGGGCTGGCAGCGCACCCAGTACGAAGGCGGCTGGGCCGGCATTGCCTGGCCGAAGGAATACGGCGGCCTGGGCCTGCCGCTGATCCGGCAACTTATCTGGTACGAGGAGTACGCCCGAGCCGAGGCGCCGCATGTCGGCGCTTCCATGGTCGGATTGAACCATGGCGGACCGACGCTCATCGTCCGCGCGTCGGACGAACAGAAGGCATTTCACCTGCCCAAAATTCTCAAGGGTGAAGTGGTGTGGAGCCAGGGATTTTCCGAGCCCGGCTCCGGGTCGGATCTGGCCAGCTTGAGGACCAAGGGCCGCGTCGAGGACGGCCATCTGGTGGTGAATGGCCAGAAAATATGGACCAGCTACGCGCATATTTCGGATTATCAGGAGCTGCTGGTGCGCACTGATCCCGATTCATCGCGGCATCGCGGTCTTACCTGGATCATCTGCGACATGAAGTTGCCGGGTATCACCATCCGCCCCATCCGCAACATGGTCGGTGATCACCATTTCAACGAAGTGTTCTATGACAATGTGCGCATTCCGCTTGCCAATGTCGTTGGTCAGATCGGCGAGGGGTGGAGTGTGGCCATGTCCACGCTCGGCTTCGAGCGCGGCACGGCACACGCGCGCGACCAGATCGAATTGTCGCTGGAACTGGAAAAGCTCATCGCCTATGCCAAGGTGCATCCGGGGCCGGACGGCGTGCGCCCTGCGATCAAGGACGATGAATTCGCCGGGCGACTGGCCATGCTGAGGGCGGAAATGTCGGCGCTGCGCTCACTGGTCTACACCATGGTTTCAAGGATTGAGAAAACCGGCTCCCCCGGCCCGGAAGGCTCCATCGTGCGGCTCTACTTCGCCGAGACCAAGCAAAGAATGACGCGTCTGGCGGCTGATCTGCTGGGCGTCGCCGCCATCGAACGGCACCGAGTGGAGGGTTTGTCTGCGCTCGACTATCTCAACTCACTGCGCTTCACGATCAGCGCCGGAACCGCGGAAATCCAGCGCAATATCATTGGCGAGCGCATCCTGGGTTTGCCCAGGGGGAAATGAGCGCGTGATCCATGCATGCGGTGACGGGCACTGGTGGCCCGGCTCCGCATCAGTTCGTTATCGAGATTCCAAATTGTGCCCTGAGCTGTCTGGCGGCTAGCACCATATTGGCCAGTTTCGCTTCTGCCACCGCGGCTGAAGTAACCGGGTTGTCGGCGAAGGTGGCAAAGCCGCAGTCCGGATTGATAAGGATTCGTTGTGGTCCGAAAATCGCAACGGCCTGCTGCAGTTTGGCAACAATCTCTTCGACGCTTTCCACGCGATCGAGTTTCTGATTGACGACGCCGATGCCGATTCTCCGGTCGTCCGGCAGTGTCCTCAGCACGGCAAGCTCGCCAGCGCGCGGTGTGCACAGTTC
>CANKAJ010000278.1 GCA_947479645.1 Betaproteobacteria bacterium
ACCACCATTTTGCGGATACGGTCGATGCGGGGGTTGTGCACCACGCTGCCAACCTCTCTTTTAGGGCACCACACATACATCAGCGTGGCATAGGGCATGGGCTCACCGGTCATCAAATGGCTTAACTCACTGAGGGAGGAATCGCGCGCTGAAAATTGGCTGCGATCGCCGTCAAAAGCCAGAATGACCCGCGCGGGTGAGTCTTCCTTATCTGGTCGGGCCACATCGGCGCTCATCAGAGGCTGTTCAATGACCAACGAGAAACGGATGCGCGAATACGTGTCCAGGCCTGGATCGAGCTTTTGCCTGAGCATGCTGGCCGAGCTGTTTGCATCGGCGCGCAGCCAAGTCTGACCATCATGGTCAATCATTTTGTAGCTGGTAGCACTTTTCCCGGGGAAACGCACTTCGCGCCACTTGGCTTGGTCGGCGCTGCTCCATACTTGGCCACCCGGCTCGATGTTCGGCACATGAGACACACCGCTGGGTGGGAGATGGGAGCAGCCCAGCAAAGTGACCATGGTCAGCAAGCCGCCGCACCAGATGAGCACCTGACGCAGGAGATGTTGCCACGCAACCGTGGCTGATGAGCAAAAGCGTAAACGCATCAGATTAATGTACAAAATTTAGAATGGCCCATCATCTCTCTGGCCATTTAAGAATTCATAGTCCAAGCGGTTTGTTCAGGGGCACCATGAATTGGTCCTCTCAAAAAATATGAATTCTCTTGGCTTAAATTAGATCAATTTTAAAGCTTGGCTTATGTGATCTCCCGCAGGCGCTGCCTCTGCAACGTGCCGTGCGTGAAGTTTCTGCATTCCGCCCAGCCAGCGGTCGTAGTCACTTGATTTTCCCTGAAGGTAGCCGGCCACTTCGGGATGCGGCAGGGAAAGAAAGCGCTCCTCTCGCATCGTATCCACGACCGTTTGAGCGACTTGTTCGGGCGTTAGGGCGCCGTCCACACCGGCTGAGCCTGTACCTTGGGCTGTCATGGGAGTGAGGACGGCCTGTGGACAAAGGCAGGAAACCCGGATGCCGCTGCGTCCATAGGCGATGCGTAGCCATTCAGCGAACGCGACAGCCGCGTGCTTGGTCACGCCATAAGGAGCGGTTTCGACGATGTTCAACAGCCCTGCAGCCGAGGCGGTGATGAAAAAGTATCCTTCCCCTCGTTCCAGCATCTCAGGCAGGACCGCCCGAGCCGCCCATAGATGCGCCTTGAGGTGGATGCTCCACATGGTGTCCCAAACCGCGTCGGAAATTTCAATGCCGCCTGCAGGCCCCAGGATGCCGGCGTTCGAGGCATAGATGTCGACGCGCCCGAAACGTGCCCTTGTGGCCTGGACCATAGATTGGATGTCGACCTCATTGCTGACATCGCACCGAACACCCAGTGCGCGCTCACCAATTTCTCGCGCGATGCGGTCCGCCCTGTCCGCATCCAGATCCGCGACCACGACGCCAGAGGCGCCTTCCGCCACAAAGCGGCTTGCCATGGCGGCTCCTATGCCGCTTGCTCCGCCGGTGACGATTGCTACCTTGTCCTTGATTTCCATGTATAGGCTCTTTTTAAAGCAGAAGCGGCAGGGTGCGTTCGCCGGTTTTTTGGATATGTTTACGGGTCCACATTTCAGCACGCGTACCGTTTCCCTCAAGGATGGCATCGCTGATTTGAATGTATTCGGCAACCATGGCCTTCAGGTTGCTGCTGGTCAGCTTGCTGTAAAACTGGGTGCGAAAGAGGTGTGCTCGCCAAGTCGGCATGGCGCCATTCAGCTCATTGCTGTCTGCGATGTCGAAAATGGTTTGGTAGAAGCGTGCGCGCTCATCCAGTATCCGGTCGAGCTCCTCGGTGCGGCGATGCTGCACGAGGGGCGCCGCCGCTGCCTTGAACAAGGCTGAATTTCTACCGGCACTGATTTTTTCAGCAGCCAGTCGGGCGGCGAGTCCGGTCAGTACTTCGAGCACGGCTAGAAGGTCGCGTGCATCCGAAAGGGTGAGGCTGCGGATGATTGCGCCACGATAAGGGACGATTTCAACGATGCCGCGAGAAGCCAGGATCTTCAGTGCTTCTCGGACAGTACTGCGACTGACCTCGAGCCTTTGGGTTAAGTCAGCTTCTACCAAGCGCTGCCCCACCACGTATTCACGGTGAAGCAATGCCTTGGTTATCGCTGAAGCCACACGCTCTGGGCTACTTGTCGGAAATCCAGTCGATTTGGGGCGGGCGGTAGTTGAGGATGTTTTTGTTGCCATGGATTGCAGCCAAATTGGCATGAGAGCAATTTTACAGACGAGTGTCTGGTGTTTTTATCTGACCTTATTGTCTGGCATAATATTAAAAAATGTCGGACGATTTAAATATTCTGAAAGAAGACACTCGATGATGGAAATCTCCCCGAGGACGTTGATGTTGCGTGAGCAAGTCGAGCAGTTCATGGCAGACCATGTTTACCCGAATGAGCGCCGCTTCTACGATGAGGCCGAGAAGCTTGGACCGTGGGCCGTCTATCCAGTGGTTGAAGAACTCAAGCCAAAGGCTCGTGATCTTGGGCTATGGAATCTTTTCCTACCAGAGTCGGAGCATGGCGCCGGACTGAGCAACTATGACTATGCTTCGTTGTGTGAGGTGATGGGGCGTTCCCATTTGGCACCTGAAGTTTTCAACTGCTCTGCGCCCGACACTGGAAACATGGAAGTGCTTGCTCGCTATGGTACGGCCGAGCACCACGCGCTTTGGCTTAAGCCGCTGCTGGCGGGAGAGATTCGCTCCTGTTTTGCAATGACTGAGCCCGACGTCGCCTCAAGCGATGCCACCAACATCACGTCGTCCATCGTGCGCGATGGCGACGCGTATGTGATCAACGGGCACAAGTGGTACACAACTAATGCAACTGACCCACGGTGCAAGATTTGCATCTTCATGGGAAAGACCGATCCGGAAAATCCTGATCGCCATCGGCAGCAGTCGATGATCTTGGTGCCGATGGATACCCCAGGCGTCAAAGTCATCCGGCCGATTGCAGTATTTGGTTTTTATGGTGTTCCGGATCGGGCCTCAGAGGTGATCTTTGAGAATGTGCGGGTTCCGGTGTCCAATATGTTGCTGGGTGAGGGCAGGGGCTTCGAGATCGCGCAAGGCCGCCTTGGACCGGGGCGGATTCACCATTGCATGCGATTGATTGGCCTTTCCGAGCGCGCATTGGAAATGATGTGCCGACGAGGCATGTCTAGGGTCGCTTTTGGTCAGCGCATCGTCGATCATGGCGTGTGGTCAGAGCGCATCGCAGAGTCGCGCATCGCCATTGATCAAGCGCGACTGCTGACGATGCAGGCGGCATACATGATGGACAAATTGGGGAACAAGGAAGCCAAGGCCCTGATCGCCATGATCAAGGTGGCTGCGCCCGCGATGGCTTGTAAGGTCATCGACTGGGCCATTCAAGCCTTCGGAGGAGGTGGTACCAACAACGACGTTGGACTCGCGAGCGCTTATGCCACGGCACGCCTGCTTCGAATTGCCGATGGCCCGGATGAGGTTCACCGGCGCCAGATCGCCAGGATAGAACTCAACAAGTACAGTTTGGCTGCTCCTGTAAGGTCATGAAGCCGGATCTAGAGGAGACCACTTGAGATCACGCAAATCCAACCGTCTGTTCCTCCTGCGCCTTGGCGATATATCTGTATTGAGGATTGACAACCCGCCCATCAATGCGATCTCGGCTGAAGTCGTCCGCGAACTCGAAGTCGCGCTGGCCGCCTTTGAGAAGGATACTGG
>CANKAJ010000279.1 GCA_947479645.1 Betaproteobacteria bacterium
CGGCGTGAAGGGCACGATGATCCTCACCGGCCGGCTTGGAAAGGTCTGCGCCCCGGCGGGGGATGCCACCAGCGCGGCGATGCCCAGCAAACCGCATGCAATAACCTTCGCCGTGGTTGCGACCGAAGTACCGTGATTCACTCGTTTCATTTCGCCCCTCCCTTTTTTCGTGAAGATTCCTGCACACTGAATGTTGCGGATCCACTTCTGCCTGGTGCGAGTATCTACTCGCTTGCGGCGCGCAAAGATCGTGTGCTCAGCCTTGCCACGATCCTGCCACGAATTTCCCGAACGAATGTGCAGTCAGAAGTATATGCGGCTTGAGAACGCTGACTGCCGATTTGAAATGTTTGGTGGGCCCACCAGGACTTGAACCTGGGACCAAAGGATATGACTTCTCCGAAGTTCATATTCCCAGTTGTGGACCCGCGTAGACAATTTCCAACGAATCAACTCAATAGCAGGGAAAACTTTCTTTTAGACTGCACGGACAATTCCGCTTTAGTCCCGTTCATTGCTGTAGCACGCCGACACAGTGCCAACATGGAATAACGCGGCAATGGACACAGCAAACTTTACCACGGACCGCGTTGCGAAATTTAAGTGCAAGCGCGGCATGCTGCAAAGCATCTACTGGGATGGGAAAACTCCCGGATTCGGTGTGCGTGTGACCGCTTCGGGTGCGACGTCATACGTATTCGAGTGCGAGGCACCGCGACTCGGCAAGTGCCGAAAAAATCGCACCCACATCAACGACCGGCAAAGCAAGAGCGTTGAAGAAGAAATATTCAGTCACGCAAGTGCGGATCGATGAATTCGATCGACACAGGCGGTTTTTGGGTAGATAGTGGATCAGTCGGCTTCTGGCTGTTGCAGCACGATTCTAATCAGGAGAGGAACGTCATGAATATGCACCGCCTGATTCTCGCGCTATGAGCCTGCTTGGCCATCAGCATATCCTTCCCCGGCAAGGGCGAAAGTCAACAACCGCTCCTATCGAATCATCGAGCCTTTTGCGCCTGGAGGTCCCTCCTACTCGCAACGGCTGAAGCAGATCAACAAACCTGCGATGCCGATGCCCTTGCCAAAGGACCCGGGTTCGTATGGCTCGGTTCATTACTTTTTCTTGGCGATTCTGCCGATATATTCGAACGATTCTCTTGCTCCACCCGTCGCACATCCGGCAAACAACACAATAACCAGGATCAAGCGGCTAACCATTGAAATCCTCGCTGAATCAGACGGTAACGCTTCCAAGGATTTCTTATATTCAGGAGCAACACGCTCCATGAACACACAGCCTCAAGCTTCAAGGCGACAGACCGATTGATTGAGTAGTTTAGTGAAAGCTTCGTTGGGAGTCAGGAAGCCTAGGTTTTTCGTGGTTGTTCATTCACTCTCTTAGCGATCCAGTCAATTTCAATTGCAATACAAATGAGGGGGTGGATTCATGATGACCAGTCGCAGAAGATCGATTTTCGGGGTTGTTTCAATTGCCGTTTCCGTCATGGCCGGAGCAGGCCTTCCCGCACTCGCGCAAGCCCAGGGCTCTGCAGAGCCTCTGAAGCTGGGGATGCTGGTCGCGATGACAGGGGCAAACGCCCAGAGCGGATTCAACGCCGTGGTGGGTGTCGGCATGGCAGTCAAAGAGATCAACGCCAAAGGCGGCATCCTGGGACGCCAGATTCGCATCATCCAGGGCGATGACCATAGCGATCCGACAAGCGCCGTCAACGATGCGCGACGACTGACAAGTCGCGAAAAAGTGGATTTCATCGTCGGGCCGGCCGTCAGCCAACTCACCCTGGCCACCCTGCCGGTCTTTACCGAATCCAAGACGCCGTCGATCAGCATGTCGGGTTCGATGGCCGTCACGCCGCAAGCCGGGCCGTATCACTTCAGCTTCCTGCCCAGCGCTGAATCGCAGGCACAAGCCATCGCCCTCTATATCGACACGGTCCTGCATGTGAAATCTGCTGCGGTCATTCACGACGCCGGCGCGCAGACCCGATCGACAGTGGAGGTACTCAAGGGAGAACTCCGTAATCGAAAAATAGAGCTGATAACGGATCAGGAGTATGACCCGACCGCCACCGACATGACGCCTCAACTATTGCCGATGCGACGCTCCAATCCTGACGTGCTGTTGGCACTGACAGCAAACGGAACCGACACCGGCTACGTCATCAAGGGCTTGAATGATCTGAACTGGAATGTCAAAGTGGTGGGCAATATCAGCGTAATCATCCAGCCGGGCGTCGTGACCAAAGTCGCCGGACCGGACGCCTTCAAGAATGTCGTCGCGCTTAACTACAAGGCGCTGACCTATTGCACGGGCGATCCCGTTGGCGGATCGGATGTCGCGAAATTCAAGACGCGCTTGCAGGCGGAAGTCGGCGACAAGTATCCGCAATATTCTCCGCTGGTACTGGGCTATTTTTACGACATGACCCACGCGATCGCTGCGGCGATCGCGGGTGCCAAGTCAGTGGATGGCGCTGCCGTCGCTGCATGGATGGAACAGAACGCCGGTTCAATCAAAGTCATGAACGCCAACATGTCTGCGAGCAAAACCAGTCACTTCCTGATCGGTTCCAGCGCACTGACAATGGCGGAAAATGCCGACAAGCCGCGTGCCGACGGCATGCAGAAGCGCTCTGGTTGCTGATGTTTTTGCGGGCCTGATTCGCGTCAGGCCTTCAGCTCGCCCTTTTCAATCAGCCTGGCGAGGTCCTGATAGCCGCCCACCAGCACGCCCTTCACGAACACCATCGGGAAGGTCTGCCACTCAGTCCACATTTTCAGCACCAGGCGCGGGAACCCCATGGTGAAGTAGCTGCCGGACTCGGAGCACTGGAACTTGATGCCTTTGGTGGTGAGCAGCTTGCAGGCTTTTTTCGGAAACGGGTTCTGGCGCATGCCGACGACGATGTCGTTGGCGGTGACGGCGGCCTGCACCTCACGCAGGATGTCAGCTTGGTACCGTCGCGCCAGGGGCTCTTGAGCTGGAGCAGGACTCGGCCTTTGCCATTGCAGCTGAGCCGTTTTCCTTCATGTCAATGCGGGGCTTCTCGGTCCAGTTCGGGGGCATCCGGCAATTCACCAGGCTGATGCGGCACACGTACGACCGGGAGTTCAGGAAGGTGTACGAGAGCTCGACGTTGGGGGCTGATGATCGGCCGCCGCCGTACTGGTCGCCGGTGGCTTAGTATTTGAAGAAGTCGCGGCACTGGGTGAGAAGATCTCAATAAATCGTCGGCAACACCGCACCGGACTAGCTATCAAAACCTACACCACGCCTACATAAACCAACAGACGAAAAACAAGAGCAGCCTAAAAACACCTTAACTGCTTGAAGTATTTGGTGGGCCCACCATCCACCGAAGGATGACTATATCACCATGTTTTAATTGAATTAAATATGTTTTAAATATTTCTATATGCCCAACTGTATGCCCAGAGAGCGTTGCTTGAAGCAGGGCGGGCAGACAAAATCTACCGCTTTTCCTTCCGCCAATCCCACGGCGGCACTGGCTTTTCATCCTGCCACAACCCACGCCTAGATATTCTGGCATCCTCCTCAATTACCCTGATCTGCGGATCGGTCAGGTAACGCGTGTAAGCCCATGCCAACCCTCGGTTTACCTGTTCGGCATTGGCATCCGTACCCTCACAAGTCACCCGCGCCAGCGTCCTGCCGTAGCGATCCTTGCCCTTTTCATCCAGCACCGCAGTTTTGCCGAAGCACAGGTCAGACAGGC
>CANKAJ010000280.1 GCA_947479645.1 Betaproteobacteria bacterium
CAGGAACTCCTTGGCCCGCAATGAATCGCCCTTGCGCACCGGCGCCAGACCGAGCGAGCAGTTGCCGAAGATCACCGTGGTGGCGCCGTGATAGCAGGAATAGGTGCACAGCGGATCCCAGGTGACCTGGGCATCAAAATGGCAATGTGAGTCGATGAACCCCGGCGCGACCACCAGGCCGTCGGCATCGATGGTTTGCTTTGCCGTCCCGCGCAGTTTGCCGATCTCGGCGATCTTGCCGTTGCGGATGCCGATGTCGCCATGGAAGGCCGGCATGCCCGAGCCATCGATGACACGGCCATTCTTGATCAACAGGTCATAGGTCATTTCTCTCTCCTTGATTGGAATCGAATTCCTGCAATGGCGGCTGTCATTTCTGCGCTGCATGTACATCGGTACCGTCGCGCCGGCAATGCCAATCTAATTGCCCAGCGTGATACCCGATTCCTTGACGATCTTCCTGTAGCGGGTGATCTCGGTGGCGATGACGTTCTGGAATTGCGCCGGCGTGCTGCCCACCATGAAGCCGCCGTCGGCTTCGATGCGCTTGATCACGTCGGGCAGTCTGGAAATCCGGATCAGTTCACCGGCCAGCTTGTCGATGATGGCTGGGGGTACCCTGGCCGGCGCGATGATGCCGAACAGGCTGGCGTAATCGTAATCGGGCACGCCCTGCTCGGCGGCGGTCAGCGCGCCGGGCAGCAGCGGGCTGCGTGTGCCATTGGCAATGCCCAGCAGTTTGAGCTTGCCCGATTTCAGATGCGGCAGCGCGCTCAGTCCGGTGCCGAGGAAGATGTCGGTGCGGCCGGCCAGCAGATCATTCAGGTTGAGCGCCGTGGCCTTGTAATGCACGAACGTGACCTTGGTGTTCACCAGGCTGTGGAACCACGCGCCATTCAGATGCGGCGAACTGCCGATGCCCGGCGTACCCAGGTTGATTTTGCCCGGGTTGGCTTTCGTGTAGGCGACATATTCCGGGATGTTGTTGAAGGGCAGGGCCGGATAGGCCGCGAACACGGTGGTGCGCTGGCTCATCAGCGAGATCGGCGAAAAATCCTTGATCGGATCGAAGGGCAGGTCCGGATTCAGCGCTGCGGCCGCGGTCAGGCTGCCGCTGGTGGCCAACAGGGTGTAGCCATCCGGTGCGGATTTGCCCACATAGGCTGCGCCGGTGAGGCCACCTGCACCCGGTTTGTAATCGGTGACGACGGACTGACCGAACGCCTGGGTGAGGTTCTGCGCATACAGGCGTGTTTCGATATCACTGGAGGCGCCCGGCCCGAACGGCACGACGATGGTGACTGGCCGCGCCGGATAGTTCTGGGCATGCGCGACAGATGTTGCGCTGGCGAGGCTCAATAGTGCCGACGCACACAAACCGGACATACCTGTGCCAGATGACGCAATGCGCATGACCGCCCCCCCTTGAAGTCGAATCACTGCCGTAATGAGAATGATAATACCTGCTTTTGGCGGGGTGAGATGTCCGGGCATATCCGAGTCGGGGCGATATCAAATACACTGCGCCCGAGAACCACCATCAGGGGGCGCATGATGAAGATACGCGAAGCGGCAGCGCGCATGGGGGCCGAGATCAGTGCGGTGGACATCCGGCGGATGGATGACGCCACCTTTGGCGCGATGTACCAGGCATTCATCGACAAGGGCGTGCTGGTGGTGCGTGGTCAGCAACTGGAGATTCCCGACTGGCTGGCGTTCTGCCGGCGCTTTGGCCGGTTGCGACCCCACATCAACAAATCGCGGCGACACCCTGATTATCCGGACCTGCTGATGCTGGACAACCTGGCCTCTGACGGAAAGCTGGCTGACCCGCGCATGGTCAAGGGCGGCGCGGTGTGGCATAGCGATCTTGGCTACGAAAAGGAACCGGCCAAGGCCACTGGCTTGTATGCCATACATCTGCCGAGCACCGGCGGGGATACGCTGTTCAAGAACATGTACCTCGCCTATGAAGAGTTACCCGGCCATTTGCGGCGGCGCATCGAGGGTCGGCAGGCCCTGTTCAACTACGGTGGTCGTACCAAAAAAAATCTGCATCTGCTGGAGAAGTCCGAGCATGACCGGCCGCCGGCCGTGCATAACCTGGTCAGGGTGCATCCGGAAACCGGCCGCAAGGCCCTCTATCCGAGTCCGAATCAGATTCTGGGTATTGTCGGCATGAGCGCCGATGAGAGCGCGCTACTGCTGGATGAGTTGCTGGGTTACGTGACCGAATCGGATGTCGATTACCGCCATCAATGGCAATACGGCGATGTGGTGATCTGGGACAACCGCTGCGTGCTGCATCGCGCCACCGGGGATTACCCGGTGCACGAGCGCCGCTTGCATTGGCGCGCCACCATCATGCATGAAGCGGCTGTCGGCGCAACCGTGCTTCCTTCATGACTGCCTGAAGAAGCGCGCTGGTATTGCCTCTTCGGGCATCGTTCCCGGCGTCGTGCGGCGCTTGGTCGCACTCAATTTCATCGGGATGACCCGCCTGACGCTATCAGGCGCGTGGTTATCGTCGGAAAGACTCCAGTGCCTGCGACTGGTCTTGACGACGGACAGCACGTTTTCGCTGGGCAAATCCTGTTTGAACGTCATGGTGACCTCCCGTGTGTTGTTAGCAGCAGCACTGTAGGCCAGTGCTGTGACGTTATTGTGAATGGCTGCGGCTCTGTGAAACAGGATCGCAAGCGCCCGCCGAATAGCTCAAGTCGAGTTTTTCAAGATCGTCACTTCTGACGAACAGGAATTCGCATAGCGAGCAGTGGCGCGTTCTGGCAACGCCTGCCGGACTGGTAATGAGCTCGTGGGGCAGGGACGATTGAATGTCGGTCTGGCATCTGGGGCATTGCATGGCAACGCAGGTCAGTTGTTATTTCCCATCGCGCCGAGTGCGGCGCTTACCAACGGAGCATTCGAACACGAACAAGGATCAGGTCAAGGGCACGGCGAAGGACATTGCCGGCAAAGTCCAGGAACAAACCGGCAAATTGCCGGGCAGCAAGGAGCAGCAGATCAAGGGGTTGTCAAAACAGATATCCGGGCAGGCGCAAAAAGGGGTCGGTGACGTCAAGGAAGCGATTGAGGATCTGAAGCGCTGATGCGAATCACTGCAATGGCCTTGCTGCTCTCGCTCGCGGCGTGCGCGACGCCGGAGCAGTATGTCGAGCAGACCTTAGCCTACATTGCGGAGAACTACGGGCCGCTATGCGCCAAGCTGGGTTACCAGCCGGACACCGAGGGATACCGTAACTGCATGGTGTCGATGTACAACACCGACCAGACGCGTTTTAACAACGCGCCGTGGGGGCGGTTCAGGCGCTGAATTCAGTTTGATCCTCAGTCGAACTTCACCCCTGCGTCCTTCGTCAGCTTGGCCCACTTCTTGATTTCCGCGGCGATGAACGCTGAAGTCTGGGCCGGTGTTGCACCGGCATCGCTGATGTAACCGTCCTTGTCCAGCGAGGCCTTGACCGCGGGCAGGGTCATGGCGGTGTTGAGCGCGCGGTTCATGCTGTCAATGTTCGCTGCCGGTGTCCCGGCGCGCGTGACCATGGCGTACCACGCGCCCGAGGTGAAGCCTGCATAGCCCGATTCCGAAATCGTGGGCAGGTCGGGGAAGGTCGGCAGTCGCTTTTCGGAGGTCGCCGCCAGCACCTTGAGTTTGCCGGCCTTCACCAGTCCCTG
>CANKAJ010000281.1 GCA_947479645.1 Betaproteobacteria bacterium
GTCGCGGCGTGGGCATCTGGAAACAGTGCATTGATCAACGTGGATTTTCCCATTCCGGACTGGCCGACCAATACGGTTGTTTCATCCAATAATTTTTCACGCAAGGCATGCGTATCCTGCAGTGCTGAAATTTTCACGAGCGGATAGCCTGCCTGCGCAAACGGCTGCAGGCGCTCGGCAGCCGCCAGTGCTGCGTCGGCGAGGTCGCACTTGTTCAGCACCAGCAGTATTTTCAGGCCCGCTTGCTCGGCAGCCACGAGTGCTCGTGACACCAGTTCGTCACTGAAGCTTGGCTCGGCAGCGACAACCATAGCTATTTGTGTGGCGTTGGCCGCAATCAACTTGCGCCGGTGTGCCGCCGAGCGAAAAAAGAGTGTTGAGCGCGGATCGGCCGCTTCTATTACGCCGTCATCCATCGCTCCAACAATAGCTGTCAAGGAATGGGTCGGCGCCGTGCCAGTACGTGCAATTGCTACACGATCGCCGCACGCGTATTCGGAGCGTTTTCCTCGAGAAACGCAGGACATCAGGCCCTCTGCAGTTTCGACGATATAGCGCCGACCGTAAGCCGCAACGATCTGACCCGCGATCAGGCGTGCCGCAATAGTGGTAGTCGGTTGCTGAGTCCGCTCACGCATACTTGGGGATATTCCAGGCAATCAAAACAGTGCTTCGATCTTTGCTGCGCAGATGAAATCGTTGCTCGAGATGCCGTTAATCGAATGGGTGCGGTAAGCCACTTCGCAGCGACTGTAGCTGATGGCCATGTCCGGATGATGATCTTCGCGCTGAGCAATCCAGGCAACGGCATTGGCAAATGAAATTGTCTTTTCGAAGCTGGTGAATTCAAAATTCTTGCGTATGGCGCCGTCGTGGTGTCGCCATCCGGAAAGCGTCGCGAGCATTTCCGCTATCTGGCCTGCGGTCATTGCAGGTGTGCTGGCAGGCAGATTCTGGCAATGCCGTGCAGTAAGATCTTGCACGCGGCAACTTCCCGAACTGCTCAAGCTGCAGCAAGCTGCCGAAGGCGCACGATGCGCAACGCAGCTGGGGGGTGAGAGTCATAAAATGCCGAGTGCAGCGGATCGGGGGTCAGCGTGGCTGCATTGTCCTGGTACAGGCTGACCAGGGCCTGTACCAGATCCCGGGCACTGGCGTGTTGGGCGGCATAAGCATCGGCCTCATACTCGTGGCGGCGCGAATACAGACTGGTCAGAGGGTGCAATGCGAATGTGAATGCCGGGACCACCATGGAAAACAGAATCAATGCCATGGCGGTAGATTGGCTGTGTACATTCAAGGCCGTAAAAAACCAATCCTGAGTAATGAGATGGCCAAGCAGGGCAAAAAATATCAGGCTTGCCGCAAACATCAGCACCATGCGCTTTAGAACATGGCGGTGGGAAAAATGACCTAGTTCATGTGCCAGCACTGCCTCTATTTCCGGCGGTGTCAACCGCTCGATCAGCGTATCGAACAGGACGATGCGGCGCGCGGCACCGAATCCGGTAAAGAATGCATTGCCATGACTGGATCGTTTTGAACTGTCCATTACGTACAAGCCCTGGGCGCGAAACCCGCATTTGGCGAGGAGCGCCTCGATGCGCTCGCGCAGAGAGGCATCTTCCAGCGGACTGAATTTGTTGAACAGCGGCATGATCAGGGTTGGCCCGATCACCATCATCAGCAGGCTGAAAACGACCCAGGCAGCCCATACCCACAGCCACCAGTAAGTGCCCATCTTGGTCATCAGCCACAGTGCACCGGCAAGCAGTGGTACGCCAATGGTGAGTCCGAGAAGGAGTTGTTTGGCAAGATCGGCAAGATAGAGTGCCAGTGTCATGCGATTGAAGCCAAAACGCACTTCAATGACAAAAGTGCGGTACAGGCTGAACGGCAAGTCGACTACGCTGGAAATGGCTGCCACCGAAAGGACGAGCGCAATACCATGTCCATAACCGCCCATTTCGAATGCACTTGTCCATGCCAGTGAAAGAGCTTCCAGTCCACCGCCCAGTGTGAAGGCGAGCAGCACGACTGTTCCGGCCAGTATTTCAAGGACACCCAGTTGCGTCTTGGCAATCGTGTAATCGGCGGCTTTTTCATGAGCAGAAAGTGGAATGCTTCCCGAAAACTCATCCGGCACATGATTTCTGTGCGCCGAGACATTACGCATATGCCGTTTCGCCAACCACAACTGCAATGTGGTGGTAGTCGCCAGTGCAACGAGAAAGATCAGGGTAAATGGGTGAAACGATGTCAAGGAAATGCCTGTCGTGGTTATGCGACAATGGGATTCTACACGCCACAGCCGCTGCAAAAGGGATAAAACACAATGCCTCAGGATCAGAATCACCTTCTCTGGATTGACATGGAAATGACCGGTCTAATCCCGGATACCGATCGCATCATCGAAGTGGCGCTGATTGTCACTGATGCGCAATTGGTTACCGTTGCGGAGGCACCGGTGCTGGTAGTGCACCAGAGCGACAGCATACTCGATGGTATGGACGCCTGGAACAAGGGCACGCATGGCCGCTCCGGACTCATTGACAAGATCAAGGCTTCGACCCTGACTGAGGCGGAGGCAGAGGAAAAGATGCTGGCTTTTGTCGCGCAGCATGTTCCGATTCGCACTTCGCCGATGTGCGGCAACTCAATCTGCCAGGACAGGCGTTTTCTCGCGCGCTGGATGCCCAAGCTGGAAGCTTACTTCCATTATCGTAACCTGGATGTCTCCACGCTGAAGGAACTGGTAAAGCGCTGGAAACCGGAACTGGCCAAGGGACTCACCAAACATGGCAAACATGAAGCGCTTGCCGACATCCAGGAGTCCATCGAGGAGCTGAAGTATTATCGGGAACACTTCCTGAAGCTTTGACAGAGCCTGGCTCTATTGCTCAGGCGGCCAACTGTGTTCGCTATCGGAGGCACTCCGAGTCTCAGTCGATGGGCGGAACCAGCTTTCCGGGATTCAAGATGTTGTGCGGATCGAATAAACGCTTGATTTCCCGCATGACGTCGACGGCTTCGCCCAACTCCTGCTTCAGATAGTCCTGCTTGCCAAGACCGACGCCGTGTTCTCCGGTGCAGGTACCCTCCATGGATAGCGCCCGTGCCACCAGGCGGGCATTCAGTCTGCGGGCCTCGAGCAACTGCGCTTCATTGCCAGGGTCAATCAGAAACAGGCAGTGAAAATTGCCATCTCCAACATGGCCGAGTATGGGTGTTGGAATGCTGCGACATGCCAGGTCCTGCTGGGTTGCGACGATGCATTCGGTCAGGCGGGATATCGGCACGCACACATCGGCTGTAATCGCGTGCGAGTTCGGACGCAACTGCAGGCAGGCAAAATAGGCATCGTGCCGAGCCTGCCAAAGTCGGGTGCGTTCCTCAGGCTTCGTCGCCCACAGGAAATCCGTTCCCTTGTTTTCCCGGGCTATGGCTTGAACCTGAACGGCTTGTTCGGCAACAGCCGCGGCAGTGCCGTGAAATTCAAAAAAAAGGTGGGGCTGGAGCGGGTATTGCGTTTTTGAATATTGATTCAGCGCCCGGATGGTCTGATCGCACAGCAATTCAGAACGCCCGATCGGGATGCCGGTCTGAATGGTCTGAATCACGGTATTCACCGCATCGGCGATGGTGGGAAAAGAGCAGACGGCCGCGGACATCGTTTCCGGCATGGCATA
>CANKAJ010000282.1 GCA_947479645.1 Betaproteobacteria bacterium
TCAAGGCACTGTAGACACCCACGCGCAATCCATAAAACTACCATCTGTGCAGGGATCACTTTCTGGATCAACAGAGGAAATGCCATGCGCCTTACCCGATTGCTGATGCTCTTCGGCAGTGCCGCAGCCATGCTGCTCTCAGATGTAGCCTTGAGTGCGGAGGCCGCCGGCAACTTTCCCACGCGGCCCGTCACCATCGTGGTGCCCTTCGCGCCTGGCGGAGGCGCAGATGTCGAGACTCGCCTCTATCAGCGGGCCCTGACGGAGAACCTCAAACAATCCGTGCTCATGGATCACAAGCCGGGCGCCGGCGCGTCGGTGGGTACCATCTACGTTGCGAAGGCCGCACCCGACGGTTACACCATTCTTGGTAGCACGGCGAGCATCACCGTGTATGCAGCCTTCTTTCCGGCGGACAAATTACCGTATGATCCGGTGAAGGATTTCGCGCCCATCACACTGGGGAACAAGCGCAGCAATATGCTCGTGGCCAATCCTCAGTTCCCGGCGCGCACCTTGAAGGAGTACATCGCGTACGCCAAGGCCAACCCTGGCAAAATCAATTTTGGCACTTCGGGCGCCGGCAGCATCGTTCACATCGCCGGCGCATGGTTGAACAGCATCACCAACACCCAAACGACCTTCGTTCACTATAAGGGCCTTGGCCCCCTGTACACCGATGTTGTGGCCGGCAGAATCGAAGTGGCTCCTGGCCCGCCCTTCTTGGTCGGGTCTTTCCTGAAGTCGGGCAAGCTCGTTGCTATCGTCAACCTCAGCGCCGAGCGCAACAAGTTCATGCCTGAGCTGGCCTCAGTGTCCGAGCAGGGCTTTCCAGATTACTCCTACTCTACGTGGTCAGCTTACCTCGCCCCCGCCAAGACCTCGCCTGCCATCATCAACCGGTGGAACACAGCCTTCGCCTTTGCGGGCAAGGCCCCGGAAGTGATACAGCAGTCAGAGGCAAGCGGTGCAGAGTTGGTGATGAGTACGCCCGAGGTACTCGCCAAGCAGATCGCCATCGATTTCGCGCGCCAACGCAAGATCATCGCCGACAACGGCATCAAGCTGGAGGAGTAGGCTGTGTGTAGGAAATTCAACCCCTCTTTTGCTCCATGCGCGTCGGTATGACCGAGCCAAGAAGCGATCAATTGGCGCGAAGTTTTCTGAAAATCACGAGGCCGTTTCCTGCTAGTCCAGTGCGTCGGTGAATACGACCGACACCCTGTTGATCCTGGTAAATGGAAGCAACCATAACCTCAGAGGGGTATCATGGCGACGTCCGTCTGAATTGTTGCGGTGAACAGGGATAGTCCATGCAAAAATCGCCTCAAAATCAATTTCTGCTTGATGCTGACGGCCCGAATACGGTGCGGCTCAGCGTAGCCGAGGCCACACAACTGGGTTTGGCTGCACTCAAGTGTGCGGGGTACAGTGGTGAGGACGCACGCATCATCGTCGATCAATTGGTGGACAATGCCTTGTGCGGCTACGTATATTCTGGTTTGCCGCGCGTTCTGGGCATAGCCGAGGATGAGAAGACCAACAAGGGACGGAAGCCGGTCCGCATCGTTCACGAAACACCCCTATCGGCGCTGGTGGATGGCGGCAACAATGTGGGTTACATCGCCGCATACCGATCGGCGGAAATTACCATCGACAAGGTGCGCACCTCGGGCATGGCCTCGGTGGGTGCCTATAACAGCTACTACAGCGGGCGAAATTCATACTATGTCGAGAAGATTGTCAGGGAAGGTTTTGTTGTGATGCATGTGGCCAGCGCAATGCCGCGTGTGTTGCCGCAGGGCGGCAAGCGACCGGCGCTCGGCACTAATCCCATCTGCTTTGGCTTTCCGTCAGAACATGGACCGGTGATTATTGATATGGGTACCGCAGCAATAATGCTGCACAACGTAGAGTTGCATGCGAGGTTAGGGCAGCTATTGCCCGAAGGGGTGGGATTCGATGCCGAGGGACGCCCAACTCGAGATGCCGCTGCGGTCTTGCATGGTGGCATCGGAGCATTCGGCGGGTACAAGGGATATGGCCTGTCCATTGCCGTCCAGGCACTAGGGCTGCTTGCAGGTTCGGCGCTCAAGTGTGGCGAAGTCCAGGACTACGGTTTTCTATTCTGGGCCGTTAATCCGGAGGTCATGCTTCCCGGAAGCGATTTCAAAAAACAGATGTCTGAGCTGGTGCGCAAGATCAAAGAGACGCCACGCCAGCCAGGCGTAGATGAGATCCGGATTCCGTCGGAGCGCGCATTTCGCGAGCGTGAGCGCAGGCGCAAGGAAGGCATAGTGATCGAGCGCAGGATTTTCGAAATGCTCAAGGCTTTGTAGGCATTCAATGCCTGACATGCTGGTATTCCGGCAGGGGGCGCTTGGCGGGATTCACTTCAAGATGCCGACATCATGGAAGTTGATTCGCGGACGAGTGCTCTGATTCAGATGAGTCCATTTGCCACTACACTTTGATATTCTTGAACCGGTAGTGGTGTCAGAACAGGGGAGAAGCGCGATGCCGGATTCCAGCTATGTGGATGCGAATGCCATCGGTACCCCTTTAGGTAAAAAATAGGAAACTATTGAAATCCTGACTTTTTTCGGCGGCCACGCAATCGTTGAAATGTCGTGCCAGCCTAAGTTTACGCATGCGACTGGTCCCCACCGTCACCCAAAACCGACAGCGCCACGAACTTCCGTTCGCCAAGGTTCAGAGCACTTTTTGCCGGAATCCGGAAAATCACGAGGCAGGGTAGGGCGCTGTTTTTGGTGGGGTTCGCCATTGTGTACGCCCGTTTCGGGGGTGTTGGCGCGTGGCGTGTGCGCAGTAATTCCGCTGTTTTGTCGGTCAGTGCAGCCTACACTCGGCATTCACGGCAATAGCAACGTTGTTGTTTTTCCGGAAATCAGCACCGATGAATATTTTGACTAAACGGGATGTGGACTTACTCGACTGGCCGCCTCGCGTGCCTGCTGACAAGGCGTTAGGAATCTGCGTCTCGTTGGTTCCGAACTCGACGTTGTGTGCGTGGCTACTGAAGGAGGCGGAGATGTCTCAACAATATTTGCTTTACGGCAGCCTAATGAAGGCGACTTCGGTCGGCAATCAAGTCGCTGGTATTTAGGAGTGCAACATGGGCAACACCCTGAAAGACAAAGAGCCGTCAGTTCGACAATTAAAGAAAGTGGCGGCGAATGGGCCCGCAACGCCACATCGCGTCTCATTGATCTGTGATTGCTCTAGTGGTGGCCCGGGCCTTGCATGGGATACATCGATTCAGTTTATTGGCGATGGCAAAACCTATCGAATGTGGACTATAACCGATGAAGGGAAAGCGCTTCTTAAGCGCTCGGCAAAGCCACTAACATGGCGGCAAATGGTTGCAGATATAGAGCGTTCAGGCAGAGTCGGGCTGGGAGCTGATCTTCTGGGCAATATCAAGGTTACCGGTATATCGGGTTGGGAAGCGTTGCTATTGAAGCTCGCTTTATGCAAGTTTGATCGCCCGAAAGAAAAGCAATTTGAGTTCTTGCTGAAATTGCAAGACGAAACTATTGTGTTGCTCAGTAAGAGCTTGCCCGCGTCCCCCGTCGATGATGCGTTGTGTGTGCTTGCGTCGGTCATGCACCTTGCCGACTATTTACATATTGCTGATGCTGTTGTGGA
>CANKAJ010000283.1 GCA_947479645.1 Betaproteobacteria bacterium
GATGCCGCTCAACCTGTTGCTTGCCATGGAGAACGTCAATTACATCGGGGGTGCCACCGTGATCGACGGCATTGCCACCAGTTTCAAAATCGCCGAGACCATGATCGATTTAAAAAAGGTTTCAGGCATGGCACCCAGCAAGCGCGGATTCTTCCACGACCGTCCCGACCGCGAACGGGTGGAGCAGGTGCTCAAGTTCTACGGCCTGGATAGCCTGGGCGAGCGCTTCAGCAAGTTGAAGGAGTGAAAGGACCATGAACCAATCTGTATCAACCAAGGAATTCATCGAAGGCATCGGTGGGCGCCTCACGCGCAACAAGTCCGAGGCCTATATCCGCGCCATCATGCAGGTGGAAGGGCGCTCCAACCAGTTCACCGCGCGCCACATGCTGGTGGGCGATATGGCTTTCGTGCTGTCGGCCACGGAACTGGGCATCACGCCGCCGGATGCCGCCAGGGACATCTGCCGGTGTTTGCTGGAGATGATCCCGCGTGCCGAGGAACTGGGCCGCGACAATGCCACCGGCGACATCGTGTTCCAGCGCGAGGTGTGGGTGGCCGATGTGGTCGGGCGCGATGCGGGTGCCTGGCAGCACATTGGACGGCATCGCGCCGAGAGCCTGCGCGGTTATCTGCCCAGGATGTTCTTTCGCGATGCGCTGTGGCGCGAGCGCCAGGCCATGCTGCGCCTGGTGCGGGTGCTGGTGGACAAGGCGGCACCGGTGCTCACCGCCTATGCGCCGGTGTATCACCATCTGCAGCACGCCGGCTACACCACGCTGGGTGAGTACCTGCTCGGCTTTGCCGGAAACCTGCTCGATTACATTGAGCGTTTCGAGCAGATCGACAAACGCCTGGACTTCGCGCCGCCCGCCCACAGCGGCCGGCCAGTGCTGGTGAAACTCGCCGAACGCGCCTCGCAGCGCCTAGGCTTCACGCGTGTGCAACTGCTGCGGCAGCAGGGCCATCTCACCGAAGAGCAGTTCTCCGAGCCCTTCTACGCGCTGGTGGCGCCGGCGGTGGTGCTGGCGCGCATGGCCGAGGACCTGCGTCTGTGGATGACCTCGGAGTTCGCTTTCTTTGAACTGGCCGACGAGCATGCCTCGATCAGCAGCGGCCTGCCGCAGAAGAAAAATCCCTTCGGCCTGCAGACCGTGATCGGTGGCGCCGCAGTGGGCGCCGGGCGCCTGGCTGCGCAACTCGCCTCCAATATCGCGCTATCCGGCGAAGCCGATACGGTCTATCACATGGGCAGCCTGTTCCAGTATGCCAACGACGTGATCAACTGGACCGAATTCATGGCCGAGGTGATCGAGAAGGGGCAGTACAACCTGCCCGAGCTCGATCGCAAATCCAAGTGGGGCTATGCCGGCGCCAGTGAAGCCATGGACACGTTGATTTTCGACCACGGCCTGCCACAACGTGTGGCCCATCACATGCTCGGGGCCATTGTCAGGGCGGCGGTGGAAGGTGCCGACGAGAAGACGCTGCTCGCAAAACTCAAGCCCGAACTGGCCGAGCATCCGGAAATCGATCCCGCGCGCATACTGGGCATTCTCAAGGGCGAGATCCTGCTTGATACGGCCATCAACATTCCCGGTGCCAGAGCAGTGCATAAGGAACTGGACGAGAAGCTGCGGGCGCTCGAGTCGCGGTCTCATCCGAATCCTGTGGCCGAAGCGGCGGCGCGCATTCAGGACGAAGGCCGGCGCTTTTGCGCTTAGCCTGCGTGAACTCGAACGCAATCACTTGTAACTCTCGGACGATGAAGGCAGGACCGATGAACGGAAGACTCATGCAAACGCCAAAAGGCTTTTCCACTACCGTGGTTGCTGCGCTCGCGTCGGCACTGTACTGCGGCACCGTGCTTGCCCAGGGGGTAGCGGATTTTCCGTCCAAGCCCGTATCGGTCATCCTGCCCTTTCCGCCGGGCGGACCCACCGAGCCCGAAGCGCGGCTGGAGATCAAGAAGGCCGGCGATCTGCTGGGGCAGCCCTTCGTTCTCGACTTCAAGCCCGGCGCGGCGACCACCATCGGCACGGGCTATGTCGTCAAGTCACGGCCGGACGGCTACACGCTGTTGGTGACTGCCGCCAGCCTCACCGTATTCCCGGCCTTTTATGAGAATCTGTCTTTCGATATCACCAAAGACCTCACCTATGTATCGCTGATGAGCAAGCGTCCCACTGCGCTCCTGGTGACACCGTCGTTCCCGGCCAAAAATTTCAAGGAATACATTGCCTATGTGCGGGCCAATCCCGGCAAGCTCAACCTGGGCACATCGGGGTTGGGCGGCGTGGGGCACCTCGCCGGTGCCTGGATGCACAGCGAGACCGGCACGCTGAACATGGTCACCTTCATCCACTACAAGGGTACCGGGCCGGTGTTTCCGGAATTGATCGCGGGGCGCATCCATGCCCACCCGACATCGCTGGCGCCGGCGCTGCCGCTCATCAAGGCGGGCAAGGTACGCGCCATCGCCATCATGAGCGACGAGCGCACCCGCCTGCTGCCCGATGTGTCCACCCTGCAGGAGCAGGGCCTGGCCCCGGGCGTGGGCTATACCACCTGGCAGGGATTTGCCGCACCCTCTGGAACACCCGCTGCAATCGTGAACAAGCTGAGCGAAACCTTCGCCAGGGTGGCGAAATCACCGGACGTGGCGGGTCAGCTCGAGGGCGACGGCAGTGTGATGATCGGCAGCACGCCGGAGCAGTTTCGCCAGGTGATCGTGAATGAAGTGGCCGCCTGGCGCAAGGTGGTCAAGGAGACGGGCATCAAGCTGGAGGAGTGACCGGATTGTCCAATCATCAGTAATATTCGAAGTGTTTACATTTTTTATTCTGTTTTTATTTTGTTGACGAACCCGCTATAGTTGACGAAGTTTCTGCCCAACCCTTTAAAGGTGAACCTTATGAGAATGCTTTCGCTCCTGGCTATCGTCCTCACCCTCGGCCTGTCTCTGTCCATGGCTGATGCCGAAGCCGCCAAGCGTCTTGGCGGGGGCAAGTCCACGGGCATGCAGCGGCAGATGGACACGCCTGCCAAGGCGCCAACGGCTGCCCCGGCACACTCCGCAGTCGCCGCGGCCCCAGCCGCAGCGCCGGCCCGCTCCTCCTGGATGGGACCGCTCGCGGGTCTGGCTGCTGGCCTCGGTCTGGCTGCGCTGGCTTCGCACTTTGGTTTCGGTGAACAGCTGGCCAATATGATGATGATCGGTCTGCTGGTGATGGCGGTCCTGATGGTGATCGGCTTCTTCATGCGCAAGCGCATGGCCGCGCAGGGTCCAGCCCTGTCCGGTGCGGGCGCCGGGCCATTGCAGTATTCCGCCCAGGCTGATCCCCAGGGCGCCCCGGCGTCGCGGCCCTTCAACCTGAACATGCCCGGCTCATCCGCTCTACCGGGTGCAGCATCGCCTGCAGCGGTGGCCGCGACGGCAGCCCGCAACATCCCGGCTGACTTCGACGTGCCGAACTTTGTTCGCAATGCCAAGGTGAACTTCATTCGTCTGCAGGCTGCCAACGATGCCGGCAATCTCGACGACATCCGCGAATTCACCACGCCGGAAATGTTCGCCGAAATCAAGATGGGCATCGACGAGCGCGCCGGCGCGAAGCAGCACACCGACGTCGTCAGCATCAATGCCGATGTTCTGGAAGTGGCCGAGGA
>CANKAJ010000284.1 GCA_947479645.1 Betaproteobacteria bacterium
GCCGTGCTGGGCGAAACGACCGCGGTGACCAGCTACTCGGAATACCGTGCTTATGGCGGCATTCAGTTTCCGGGTCGCATTGAACAATCCATTGGCGGACATCCGGTACTGAGCGTCATCGTGACGCAGGTCGAACCCAATGCGGCGGCGGACATCACGGTGCCGGATGCGGTGCGTACCGCCACCGAGCGCGTCACCACGGACAAGGTGGCCGACGGCGTCTGGTTTGTCGCCGGCGCCTCTCACAACAGTGTGGTCATCGAGATGAAGGATCATCTGGTTGTGGTTGAGTCGCCATTGGGCGATTTTCGCGCAGCGCCGGTATTTGAGGCGGTGAAGAAACTGGTTCCCGGCAAGGCGATTCGCTACGTGATCAATTCGCACAATCACTTTGATCATTCCGGCGGATTGCGCGCTGCCGTAGCGGAGGGCGCCACCATCGTTACGCAGGCCGGCAACAAGGCCTATTTCGAGAAAGCCTTCGCCACGCGCGGCAAGATCAATCCGGATCTGCTGACCAAGTCGGGCAAGAAGGCCAAAATCGAGACCGTGGGCGAGAAGAAGGTGATGACCGATGGAACTCGCTCCATTGAACTGCATCGCATCAAGGAGAATCTGCACAACGACACCTTCCTGATGGTCTATCTTCCCAAGGAAAAGCTGCTCATTGAGGCCGATGCCTACACGCCGCCGCCGCCGAATGTGGCGCCTGCCGGTGCGCCCAATAATGCGCACACAATCAACCTGGTCAAGAATGTCGAACGGCTCAAGCTGTCGGTGGAGCGCATTGTGCCCCTGCATAGTCGGGTCGCAACCGTGGCGGAAATGTATACCGCGGCCGGCGCCAGTATGCCGAAGTGAGTCTATGACTGGTTAAATGGACTCGGTGGACTCGGAGGTTTTGAGTCCGGTGGTAAATGAAAGCCCGCTCTTGAAGCGGGCTTTCATTTTGTGGTCTGCTGTTTTTGCTTATCCGTGACGGTGATAACATGGCCTTTGGAGGGGCATCATCCGTACGCACTGATCCTGGCACGCGACTCTGCGCAGGAACTGCCTTTGCCTGAACAGCATGGCCATTTGATCATTTCGGGAGAAGCTTTGTCATGTCTCAATGGATGAGCGCCAACAGGCGTTTTGCACACAGTGTTATGCGGCAGATTTTCGTACCCATGCTGATGCTGGGTGTGTTTGGCGCAGGCTCTCTGCACGCCCAGCAATATCCGGTGCGCCCGCTCAAGCTGATTATTCCCTTCCCGCCGGGCGGATCCACGGATCTGGGTGGCCGCCTGGTCGCGGCCGAAATGTCGGCCAATCTCGGGCAGCCGGTCATTGTCGAGAACAAGGCGGGCGCCGCCGGGACGCTGGGCGTGGACATGGTGGCCAAGGCGGCGCCGGACGGCTATACCATGGGCTTGAGCGGCACCGGCCCGACCATCCTCGCGCACCTGCTCGGACCCAAGACGGCCTACACGCTGAAGGACCTCGCCATCGTGGGCAATACCGGGCTGGTGGAATTCATGATCGTGGGGAGACCAGGACTGCCTTACGCTTCAGTGCGCGACATCGTGGCCGCGGCCAAGGCCAATCCGGGCAAACTCAGTTTCGCCTCCTCGGGCACGCCGGGGCATCTGGCCATCGAATACCTGAGCAGCGTAGCCGGCATCAAACTGCTGCATGTGCCTTACAAGGGCGATTCGCCTGCGCTGACCGATGTCATGGGCGGGCAGGTTGATTTGGGTGTATTGACCATTGCCGTTTCCCTGACACAGGTGCGCGCCGGGAAAGTGAAGGGCATCGCGGCGGCATCGGACGCGCGCTCACCGCTGTTGCCGGATCTGCCCACGGTGGCCGAGTCGGGCGTCCCCGGTTACGAGGCCAGCGCTTTCACCATGCTGGTGGTTCCCGCGGCAACGTCGGCGTCCGTCATCGAGCGCCTGAACGTTGCCCTGAACGCCGGCTTGCGCAAGAAGGAATTGCAGGAAAAGTTTCTGTCCTTCGGACTGGTGGCCGTGCCGGGCTCGGCGCAGGCGGCGACTGAAGTGGTGCGCCGCGATACCGAGAAGTGGACCAAGGTCATTCGCGATGCGAAGATCCCGCCGCAGGAATGATTGCCATGCAGTTATTCGTCACAAGCATTCAAACAATATGAACAAGATGAAAAAAGCGGGAGTATGGCCATGCAAGCGGCATTGCAGTTGATGACAGGTTCCGGTATCAAGTTGGTTCGCGATATAAGTCCCAGGCTTTTTCTGCTGTTGTTCGCTCTCGTGCCAATGCATCCGGTGCTGGCGCAAACTTATCCCGCACGACCGGTGACGTTCATTGTGCCGTTTCCTGCCGGCGGCCCGGTCGAACTGATTGCTCGAACTATAGGCACTGCACTGGGTGACAAGCTGGGTCAGCCGATACTGGTTGAGGCCAAGGCGGGCGCATCTGCGACGATCGGTGCGAATTACGTCGCCAAGTCTGAAGCCAACGGCTACACGTTGCTGGTCACGGCCACCACGCATGCCATCACGCCGTTCACCATGGCCAACCTGCCTTACGATGCAGTCAATGATTTTGCACCGGTTGCGCTGATCGGCAAGATGCCGATGATTGTCGTCACCAACAACACAGTGCCGGCCTCGACACTGGCGGAATTCACCAAATATGCGCACGCCAATCCCGGCAAGCTCAATTACGCCACCGGCAGTCCGGGTGGTACCGCGCATCTGGTGACGGCGATGTATCTGCAGCGGGCCGGTTTGAAAATGCTCGACATTCCCTACAAGGGATCTGCGCCTGCCATCGTCGATCTGATCGCAGGACGAGTGGATCTGTATTTCGATGTGCCCGGCATTGTGCTGGCCCAGGCGCGCGAGGGGCGACTGAAGGCTCTGGCGGTAACGACCAGTTCGCGCCTGCCAACGATACCGAACGTGCCCACGGTCGCGGAGTCGGGGTTGCCGGGTTTCGACGCCAGCATCTGGATGGGCATACTCGCGCCGGTGAAGACGCCCGATCCGATTCTGGATCGCTTGAATGGCGAGATCAATAAGCTGCTGCTGCAGCCGGAACTGGTGCAGCGCCTGGAAAAAGAAGGCTATCTGATTTCGGGCGGCACGCGTCGCGAATGGGGCGAGTTTCTGCGCAAGGACATGGCCCAGTGGGGACAGGCGGCCAAGGCGCTGGGCATCAAGGCGCAATGAGCCTGCCTTTGACAACGCAGTGCCACAACGGAAGATAAATCAACATGGGCAAGACCGTGCTGTACGAGGTCAACGAAGGCATCTGCACCATCACGCTGAACAGGCCGCAGGTGCGCAATTCCCTGAATGGTGTCGCCATGAAGCAACTCACCGAAGCCTGGCGGCGTTTCAAGGATGACAAGGAAGCGCGCGTGGCCATCGTCACCGGTGCCGGCCGGCAGGCGTTTTGCGCCGGGATGGATTTGAAAAAGGACGACACCACCCCGCAAGAAGAAGACTATGCGCAGCAGTTCTATGACTGGGGCATGGTCGAGGATCTGGGTCTGTTTCCGCGCCAGTTGTTTCTGGGCAAGCCGACCATCGCCGCCATCAACGGTCCGGCGCTCGGTGTTGGTGGTGTGCTGGCGTTGCAATGCGACATCAAGCTGGCCACACCCAACGCGACGATCGGCTACA
>CANKAJ010000285.1 GCA_947479645.1 Betaproteobacteria bacterium
CTCTGAAGGGCTTCGAGATCGACACCTGGTGGGGCCTGGTGGCGCCGGCGGCAACACCCGCCAGCGCGATCACGCGACTCAATCAGGCATTCGTCGCCGCGCTCAATTCCGCCGATGCAAAGACCCGCTTCACCGCGTTGATGGCGGAACCCGTGCCGACCACGCCGGAGCAGTTCGGCGCCTTCATGCGCGCCGAACTGGCCAAGTACGAGCCGGTGGTCAAGGCCAGCGGCGCGACCGCGGATTGAAGATCCGGCCTTACTCCGGCTGAATCTTCAGCGCCGTAATCATCTTGCGGGAAATTTCCGAGGTGCGTTTGATCAGGGCAGCGAGTTCGGCCGGTGTGCTGCTCTCCGGACTCACGCCATTGGCGATCAGGCGCGATCGATAATCATCGCCGGCCACAACCTTGACGGCCGCCGCATTCAGCGTGGTGATGATCGCTTCCGGCGTGCCCGAAGGAGCCAGCAGCGCAAACCAGTTGGACACCACGAAATCCGGAAAGCCCAGTTCAACCATGGTGGGCACATCCGGCAGCTCTGGATGGCGGGCCGTGTAGGTCACGGCGAGGATGCGCACCCTCCCCGCCTTGTGCAGCGCGAGCACGCCGGAAATGCCATCCGGATACATGGCCACACGCCCGCCCATCAGTTCACGCAGCGCATCCGCCGTGCCCTTGTAGGTGGTTTCAATCATGTTCAGCCCATACACCTGCTCGAACATCTTGCCGGTGAAATAGCCGCCCGAACCTGAACCCAGCGTCGCCATCGCCAGTTGCCCCGGTCGCGCCTTCACATAGTCGATGAACTCCTTCACATTCTTCACGGGAAGACTGGAATCCGTGGTCACGGTGTAATAACGATTCACGCCCACCAGCGAAACCGGCGCAAAATCGTCCGCCTTGTATGGCAGTTCCTTGTACAGATAGGGATTGGCGGACAGAGTGTTGGCCACCGTGAACAGCAGCGTATAGCCATCCTTGGGCGCCTGGGCAACCACGGTCGCGCCGACAATCGTTGCGGCGCCGGGCTTGTTCTCGATGATGAACTGTTGCTTGAAGTGATCGCCCATGTTCTTGGCGAGAATTCGCGCGTACAGATCGGTGGCTCCGCTGGGCACATAGGGCACCACCACACGCACGGTCTTTTCCGGATAAGGGCCTGCCGCCATGGCATGGCCGCCACCCATCAAAGACAGCACCAGTAACGCGATCCGCCATTGCAGTGTTGCCATGACACTTCTCCATTCTCAGTGGTACCTTCACCCGACCCCTGCCGGGTGACCGGAGCAAAAGTCGGATTACTGCGGCTGAATCTTCAGGGCCGTAATCATCTTGCGGGAAATTTCCGACGTGCGTCTGATCAAGGCAGCGAGTTCGGCCGGTGAGCTACTTTCCGGATCGATGCCGTTGGCGAGCAGCTTGGACCTGAATTCCTCGCCGGCAACGATCTTGACCATCGCCGCGTTCAGCCTGGAAATAATGTCCGCTGGCGTTCCCGTCGGTGCGAGCAATGCAAACCAGTTGGTGACCACGAAATCCGGAAAACCCAGTTCGACCATGGTCGGAACATCCGGCAGGTCCGCGGAGCGGGTGGTGCTGGTCACGGCCAGGATGCGCACCTTGCCTGCCTTGTGCAATCCCAGGACGCCGGAGATTCCGTCCGGGTACAACGCAATGCGCCCGCCCAGCAGTTCACGCAGCGCATCCGCCGTGCCCTTGTAAGTCGTCTCGATCATTTCCAGCCCATACACCTGTTCGAAGGTCTTGGCCGCGAAGAAGCCGCCTGACCCCGAGCCCAATGTCCCCATGGCCACCTGGCCCGGACGCGCTTTGACATAGTCGACGAATTCCTTGATGTTCTTCACGGGCAGATTGGCATCCACCGTCAGGGTGTAGCGACTGGTTCCTGCCAGGGAGATTGGCGTCAGGTCCTCCGGCTTGTAGGGCAGTTCCTTGTAAAGGTACTGATTGGCCGATACCGTGCCCGCGACCGAAAACAGCAGCGTATAGCCGTCCTTGGGCGCCTGGGTCGCGGCCTGTGCGCCGACGATGGTCGCCGCGCCCGGCCTGTTCTCGACGATGAATGGCTGCTTGAAGATGTCGCTCATGTTCTTGGCGATAATCCGCGCATACAGGTCGGTTGTCCCGGCCGGCACGTAGGGGACGATGATGCGCACGGTTTTTTGGGGGTACGACTGTGCAATGGCCTGCGCGCCCACGCCCAGCAAGGCCAGCAACAGGGTTCCGCACAACACACTTCGACGGTTCATCATGATGGATCTCCTTTTCAGTTCACGACTTCTGCATTGGCAAGCAGCAAATTGAGCACGCTTGCGGTGTCCGCACCCAGCAGCGGCGCCGGTGCTTCGACGCCGGGAAGCCGACCGGCGAAATGCCAGGGCGGAATGAAAATTTCCTGCTCGCCGAGGTACGGATGGTTGACCAGACGGGTGAGGCGGCGTTGCCGCTTCCAGTCCGAGGACATCATCTCCTCGTATGACGAGAGCGGCGCCACGGCGATCCCCAGCGGCAGCAGGGCTGCAACCACCTGTTCGCGACTATGCTGTTTCGTCCAGGCACCAACCGCCTGTTCGATTTCACGCCAGCGCGTCTGCCTGGCTGCCGTTGCCAGCCCGGCCAGACCATCCAGCGCACCACCGGCGACCCGGCACAAACCCTGCCATTGACTGTCGGAGTGGACCGCGATGGCAACCCATTCATCCGGGCCATTGCAGGCAAAGTGCCCGTGCGGCGCGTACAGCGGATGACGATTGCCGGTAATCCTGGTCTCGCCATAGAGCTGGCTCTCGATGACCGGTCCGCCCAGGATGGCGAGGATGGCATCGGTCTGGGCCAGATCAATCCACAGGCCACGGCCGGTGGCACGCTGGCGATGCAGGGCCGCGAACAGCACGCTCAGCGCATGCAACGCGGCGTTGGGATCACCCAGCGCGGTCTTGGTCATGCCCGATAGCGATTTCTCGCCGTCAGCCGATTCATAGCCGACCAGGGACTCCAGGCCGGCCATCGCCGACATGATCCCGGCATAGCCCTTCATCTGATTGAGCGGACCGTCTTGTCCGGCCATCGACATGGACAGCATCACGATGCCGGGATTGGCCCGCGACATGTCGGCATAGCCGAGGCCCGCCTTGTCCAGCGCCCCAGGCCGCATGTTCTCCACCACCACGTCGCAGCTCTCGGCCAGCTTGCGAATGTGCGCCTGGTCCTGCGCGGATTTCATGTCCAGAATGACGCTGCGCTTGCCGTGATTGAGCTGGTTGAACCAGGGATTGAGCTCAATGGATGGCCCTTCCAGTTCCACGCCGTTCCTGCGCGGCCTGCCGCGCATGCGCACGGAGTCCGGTTTCGATGGATGCTCGATCTTGATGACTTCAGCACCCAGGTCGGCAAGGATGGAAGTCACCATCGGCCCGGACCAAACCCACGACAGATCGAGCACGCGCAGGCCTTGCAACAGAGTGGCAGGATCACGGGGCGCGATTTTGCGTGCGGTGTTACTTGCTGTGTTGCGCTCTCCGAAACGCAATGAAGGATCAGGCTCGCCAGGCTGGCGTGCCGCCGCCTCATACAGACGCCACGGCACCGCGGGAAC
>CANKAJ010000286.1 GCA_947479645.1 Betaproteobacteria bacterium
CGCGTTCCAAGCACATGCCCGACGTCCCTACAGTAGCCGAACACAGCGGCCTGCAGGAATTTGACTATGCCAACTGGCTCGGCATTTTTGCGCCGGGAGGCACGCCGGGACCGGTGGTGCAGAAGATCAATGAAGCCCTGGCCAGGGTGGCAAAGATGCCGGCGATCATCGCGGAACTGGATAATCAGGGCAGCCTCGCCGTTGGCAACTCGCCTGCGCAGTTCAAGCTGTATGTTGCGTCGGAGACGGCGCGCTGGAAGAAGATTGTCGATGGCGCCGGCATCAAGTTGACGCAGTGAGGAAAGCCTGATTCGTTGATGCTCTGAACTCATGAAACCATCCGTCATCACGCCCGATCCTTCACAAGCGTTTGATACCGAAGAGCGCTGCCACATTCTGGAGCTGTCCAACGTACCCGACGACCCGGACTGTTCCATCGCGCGCGCAAGCGTGGCGCCGGGCGTCACCACGCACTGGCACCGGCTGAAGGCCACTGCGGAGCGCTATGTCATTCTGGAAGGAAGTGGCCGGGTTGAAGTGGGTGAACTGGCGCCGCGTGAAATTGGCGCCGGCGATGTGGTGCTGATCCCGCCGCTGTGCCGGCAGCGCGTTGCGAACATTGGCGAGGGGGAGCTGGTGTTTCTGGCGATCTGCACGCCGCGATTCGGGCAGGAGAACTACGAGGACCTGGAACAGTAAATCGCGAATTCCCCGCCGCCAGCCTGGCGCGTTTGCAGCGCCCAGGCCTTTAAAACGCGTGCAGGCTACTGCAGGGGCGAAAACGCCGAAGGCATCAGAATCTTGTTTTCCTGGGCGACTATCGTTGCTACCGGCTTGCCCTCCTTGGCGGCCTTCAAGGACGATGGCCACAGGCCGGTGGCAGAGGCCTTGTCCCTGACGGCGTTGCGTTCTTCCAGTGACTTGTACGGCCAGATGTGCACAAACTTGTTGAGCGCGCCAAAATCCGAATACAAGACTGCAGTGACCGGGCTGAACTGCAGACGCACGTCGATGGCGCTTTCCCAGTTGTCGAGCAGCACGGGCAGTTCGCCCGCGGCATAGGTGTAGGTGCGCATCTCGAAGTAGGGCCCCACGCGTGCTGGCTTGATCGGTGGTGAGAAAGAGGCCGGGATCATGAGGTCGGAGGTCATGCTGACGATGAACTCCTTGATGTTTGGAGGCCAGCCGCCGGCCTTCGCCGCCTCGGCGCGGACCCGGGTGCGTTCGGCCAGGTCCTGGTACGGCCACAAGTGCACGATCTGGTTGAGCGGGCCGATTTCGGTATGCCAGAACGCCGCCAGTTCGGAGAATTGTTTTCGTTTCTCATAAGCTTCGCCAAAGCGCTTTTCGACTTCGGCCAGCGAACGGGGCTTGAGCGTGTAGGTTCTCATTTCATAGATCATTTTCTTCTCCTCATTGGTTGCGTTTTAGGGTGGTCTGGCTTGTGTGCTGTTGACATGTCATGGCGAATTGCTCTTCAGTGTGAAGCGACGACCTCGTCGCCATCGACGGTAAAGCGGTGAGGCAAACCTTCCGATGCACAGTCCATGTACTACACGACTTTGTCGAAGCCCGGATCGCCGGCCTTCAATTTCAACACTTCGGTGTGGTACTGGCGGTCCATGGTCATGGGCAGGAATGATACGCGCTTGATGCACGTCGTCGATATGACCGCCTTGGCGAGGACGCGCAAGCGTGCAGTCTGTGCCTTGAGATCGGCGCGCGCCAGCACCTGCCGCACCAGCTCAGTGTAGTGCTGTATGAAATAGCGGAAGGACGGGGCCAGGTTGAAGTGGGAGGGTAGGCGTCGCGAGCAGTGGTGCCTGGGGATGTGGTGCTGATTCCGCCGCTGTGCCGGCAGCGCATTGCGAATATCGGCGCGGGTGAACTGGTGTTTCTGGCAATCTGCACGTCGCGATTCCGGCCGGAGAATTACGAGGATCTGGAGTTGCGGGCGGAATAGGCCCTAATTGAGAGATTGATCAGATTGTGTTGATGGACAAGGGCAACGAAGCAGATCCAGCTTCATGTGGTCCCTGCTCCCATTTTGCAGTGCGCGCGTTGGAATGCCCAATATTTGGGCGAGTTGTGTCTGGATGAGCACGCTGCCCTGACGGGCAGGCACCACAGCAGGCGCTTTTACCTTGGTCTTTTGCGCAGCCCCCTCACTGCGAAACATCAGATTGAAATTCAACGCCGTGAGTGCTATATTGGATATATTAATATATTAAGTACCATTTGGGAATTATTATGCTCCCCGCTGCTCATACGGTAAAAACTATCCAACCCATTGATTCACAAATAGTGTCCGCGCCAGCGCTACGTACTTTCTTCAGAATCGCCGAGGCCTGGGGCCTGGGCATCAAGGAGCAACTCATCCTGTTGGGTCGCCCCTCGAAATCCAGCTTCTACCGCTGGAAGCAGGTGGAGAACGTCGCCTTGCCACAGGACACGCTGGAGCGGCTTTCCTATCTTTTCGGGATTTATTCAGCGTTGCAGATTTTGCTGCCCCAGCCCGAGGCGGCTGATAGCTGGATCAAAAAGCCGAACGCTGCCCCCTTGTTCGGTGGGCATAGCGCACTGGAGCGCATGCTGTCGGGGCAGGTCGCGGATTTGTATATGGTGCGCCAGTACCTGGATGCGCAAAAAGGCGGCTGGGCTTGATCCCGGCCGCCACCGAAGTTGCGTGGCAACCGTGCTACCGGCTCATCCCCAGCCGCTTCCCGCCGGTCGGTCTTTTCGATCGGGTGGCGCGTCCCGGGGATCTGGATGCGGTCTTCGCCATTGAGGCGATGACCAATCCGCGCTTGCGGCAGGAAGCCGGCGAGATTTCACTGGTTGCACCACAGGACCGCGTTTCCGGGCCGGGAGCCACGCCCATCATGGCTGCGTTCACGCATCTCAATCCGGAAGGCAGTCGCTTCAGCGACGGCAACTGGGGTGTGTACTACGCAGGGCGGACTCTGGATACTGCCATTGCCGAGACGCGCTATCACCGCGAGTTGTTTCTTGCACGAACGAACGAAGCACCCATCGAGATCGACATGCGCGCCTACCTTGCAGGCCTGCGCGGTGAGTTGCACGACATTCGCGGACGGCGCGATCTGGTGGACATTTACGATCCGAACCGCTATTCCGCAAGTCAGGCGCTGGGTCGCGAGCTGAAAGCAGCAGGATCAAACGGCATCGTCTATGACAGCGTGCGTGAGCCGGGTGGCGAATGTGCCGGCGTCTTGCGACCGCCGCTGTTGTCCAATTGCGTGCAGGGACCGCACTTCGGCTATGTGTGGGACGGTCGCAGCATCGTGACCATCTACAAGAAGGAGCTGGTCAGGAATTATCCGGGCGTTTGAGGATGTAGGAACAGCTCACGCAGCCATCAAGCCGCCATCACCAGCACCACCAGCCCCATCAGCAACAAGCCCATGCCCGCCAGTTCCCGCTTTTCGGCCTTTTCCTTGAGCAATCGGCGCGAGACGAGGTAGCTGAACAGCACTTCCACCAGGCTCAGTGCGCGCACTTCGGCGGCGGAGTGCATGGCGAACGCGGTGAGCCAGCCCGCGGAGGCTGCGGTGCCGAGCGCGCCGGCGGACAGCGACA
>CANKAJ010000287.1 GCA_947479645.1 Betaproteobacteria bacterium
CACCATCACTACTTGCTGTCACCTTACAGTCACGCCGCTGACATAAAGCCTTAATCGCTTTGTCATATGCAGCAGACACACTCCACCCTGCAACTTACCGGAGGTGCCATCCATGACGTCAGCTTCAGCAATCAGCATTCGCAGCCTCAACAAGACTTTCTCCGGGGACCATGCCCTGAAAGATATCAATCTCGAAGTCGCTGCAGGCGAAATGGTTGCCCTGATCGGCGCCTCGGGATCGGGCAAATCCACATTGCTGCGCCAGATTGCCGGCCTGAGCAAAGGTGATGAAGGGAATTCCTCCATTGGCGTCAATGGCCGCTGCGTGCAGTCGCGCGGTCAGCTTGCCTCGGACGTGCGCAATATCCGCGCTGGCATCGGCTTTGTATTTCAACAGTTCAACCTGGTCGACCGCCTGCCAGTAATCACCAATGTACTCGCCGGCATGTTGCATAAGATCCCAACATGGCGCAGCACGTTCAAACACTTTACGAAGACCGAAATCCGCATCGGTTTGGAAGCACTCGAACGCGTTGGCATGGCGCAGCGCGCGATGCAACGCGCATCGACGCTTTCAGGCGGGCAGCAGCAGCGCGCGGCAATCGCGCGAACACTGGTGCAGAAAGCCGCAGTCATCCTGGCCGATGAGCCGATCGCATCCCTTGATCCGGAGTCTTCACGCAAGGTGATGGACATCCTTGCGCGCATCAATAGCGAAGATGGCATTACCGTGGTTGTTTCCCTGCACCAGGTCGATGTTGCCATCAAGTATTGCCCTCGCACGGTGGCATTGAATTGCGGCAGAGTCGTTTATGACGGGCCATCCACTGCACTTACCCCGGCTTTGCTTCGCGAACTGTATGGCACTGAAGCCGACGAACTACTGCCGTTGCAAGCACCAGCCGTACCCAATAACGCGTTCCTGCATCGCGCCTATGTCGAAATCCCGATCCGCAGCCGACGCGGCAGCATCGCGGCCGAAGCCCAAACGCTATGACCCAGTTACAACAGGAGATCAAATACATGATACGCAAACTGCTTTCCGGCATCACACTAACGACCGCATTGATTGGGTCAGCCAGCGCCGATCTGCCCAGGGAAATCAATTTCGGCATTATTGCCACTGAATCATCCCAGAATCTGAAGCAGGACTGGCAACCGTTGATCAACGACATGTCCAGGCGACTGGGCGTCAAGGTCAATCCGTTCTTCGCCCCGGACTACGCCGGCGTCATCGAAGGCATGCGCTTCAACAAGGTGCACCTTGCCTGGATGGGAAACAAGTCCGGCATGGAAGCTGTTGATCGGGCCAGTGGCGAAGTGTTCTCCCAGATTGTTTATGCCGATGGCTCACCCGGCTACTGGTCCTTGCTCATCACGCACAAGGACACTCCCTACAAGAATCTGGAAGACGTCCTCAAAAATGGCAAGAGCATCAATTTCGGCATTGGCGACCCCAATTCCACTTCGGGCTTTCTTGTACCAAGCTACTATGTATTTGCACTGAACAAGGTGGATCCCAAGACATTGTTCAAAACGGTCAGAAGCGCCAATCACGAAGCCAACATACTCGCCGTATTGAACAAACAGGTCGACGTTGCCGCGAACAATACGGAAGCATGGGAAAAATTCGAGGCGCGCTTCCCGGAGAAGATTCGCGACTTGCGCGTCATCTGGAAATCCCCATTGATACCAGCGGATCCGATGGTATGGCGCAAGGACCTGGACAGCGATGCCAAGACCCGGATCAAGCAATTCTTTCTGTCCTATGGCAAGGGATCAGATGCCGAGCGTGAAAAAGCCATATTGCTGAAACTCACCTACTCCGGCTTCAAGGAGTCAGGCAATTATCAGCTGATTCCAATCCGTCAACTGGAACTTTTCAAGGACAAAACCAAGCTGGAAAGCGACACCACAATGGATGCCGCGGAACGGCAGACCAGGCTGAGCGAAATCAACCGCAAGCTGGCGAACCTCAATCAACAAATGGCGACACTCAAGTAAGGCGACGGGGAATAAAGCGAGGCTCTTTGTGGGCATTTCGGCGGCCTGTTGGCCGCCGTTTTTTTAAGGCAAATCATATGGCAGCACAGATTCAGGCAACGACGACGCTGCATCCCGCAGCAGGATACCCCAAGCGCAATTTGTTGCAACTGGCCGGCTGGGGTCTGGCATTGGCCTTGCTGGCGGCATCCTGGAAAGGAGCCGACATGCGCCCCGCGGATCTGTTCAGGGATGCCGGGAACATGACTGAATACGCATCCGGCTTTTTCCCGCCGAATTTCCGCGAGTGGCGGGTTTACCTCGACGAAATGCTGATCACGCTGCAAATTGCGCTATGGGGCACCGTCCTCGCCGTGCTGCTGGCCGTTCCATTTGGCCTGTTGTCATCGGCCAATATCGTTCCATGGTGGATTTATCAGCCCATGCGAAGACTGATGGATGCGGCCCGCGCCATCAACGAAATGGTTTTCGCCATGCTTTTTATCGTCGCCGTTGGGCTGGGGCCGTTTGCCGGCGTACTGGCGCTGTTCGTGCATACCACGGGCATTCTGTCCAAGCTATTTTCCGAAGCGGTAGAGGCCATAGATCCCCAGCCGGTCGAGGGCATCCGGGCATCCGGTGCCACTGCATTGGAGGAAATCGTGTTTGGCGTCATCCCGCAGGTGCTGCCGCTGTGGATTTCCTATTCGCTCTATCGCTTCGAATCCAATGTCCGCTCCGCCACGGTCGTGGGCATGGTTGGCGCGGGCGGGATCGGCGTGGTGCTGTGGGAAATCATCCGCGGCTTTTATTACGCCGAGACCTGTGCCGTCATGATCCTCATCGTCATTACCGTCAGCCTGATCGATGTGGTGTCAGCACAGATCAGAAAGCTGTTTATCTGAAACCGGAGAAGCCATGAGCCTTGCAATCGACGATATCGTCATGTTGTTTGAAACCCGCGGCGGCACAATGTATGGCGCCGAAGCCGTCAGCCAGGTTGAACACGCACTCCAGGCCGGAATGCTCGCAGAGGCAACCGGGGCAAGCCGGGAACTCGTTACCGCGGCTGTGCTGCACGACCTGGGCCATCTGGTGCACAAGATGGGAGATGATCCGGCAGCGCAGGGCACCGATGATGTTCACCAGTACCTGGCACTACCCTTCCTTCGCGCCACCTTTCCCGAGGCGGTGCTGGCGCCGATCCGCCTGCATGTGGATGCCAAACGCTACCTTTGCGCCGCCGAACCGGGATATTGGGATACGCTGTCATTTGCCTCCAAACGCAGCCTCGAGTTGCAGGGCGGCATTTATTCCGAGGAAGAGGCAGGGGCCTTTATTGCACAGGTTTTCGCGCATGATGCCGTGGCGCTGCGACGCTGGGATGATCAGGCCAAGGTGCTCGCCCTGGAAACCCCGGACATAAGCCATTTCGCTACCATCATGAGATCAATCCGGCTCTAGCAGCCTGTCGGACTTAGCCGACACTTATTTATTGAACTTGTCATCGAGGCCATAGAGTAAACGTTCTTTGATATGGGCATAGGATACACAGGCGAGGCGAACGAATGACACGATTTGTGACGGTGAATCGAGGCACGGCGTACC
>CANKAJ010000288.1 GCA_947479645.1 Betaproteobacteria bacterium
ACGGTCGCGACGCGGGCCGTGGCCGCGCGCCTCCGGGCCGCGGGGTTTCCTGATCAGGATGTGCAGCTTATTGCTCCGCCAGGCAATGCCAGAAAAGGCAATCTCGTTGCGCGCTACCGGGGAACCGGGGCGAAGAAACCGCTGTTGCTACTTGCCCACATCGATGTCGTGGAGGTCAAGCGCGATGACTGGAAGCGTGACCCGTTCAAGCTTGCCGAGGAGGACGGTCGCTTCCATGCGCGTGGCGCCGCCGATGACAAGGCCATGGCCGCCGCCTTCGTTGCCAATCTCCTTGGCTATCGCCGTGAAGGCTTCCGCCCGGAGCGTGATCTGGTGGTCGCGCTGACCTGTGATGAGGAAATCATTCCGTCGGATTTCAACGGCGTCCAGTACCTGCTGAAAAATCATCGCCAGTTGATTGATGCCGAGCTCGCTCTCAACGAAGGCGGCGGCGGGCAGCTCGACAAGGCCGGCAAGCCGGTGCGACTTTCCATTCAGGCCGGGGAGAAAGTGTTTCAGAGCTATCGGCTCGAAGTCACCAATGCCGGGGGGCACAGCGCGCAGCCGCGCAAGGACAACGCCATCTATCATCTGGCTGGCGGGCTTGCGCGCTTGGGCGCATTTGACTTTCCGCCCAAGCTGCTGTCCGTGACTCGGGCCTACTTCGAAAAACTCTCGGAAATCCTGAGCGGCCAGGTCAGCGCGGATATCAAGGCGATGTTGCGCGAACCGACGGACGAAGCTGCCATTGCGCGGCTGTCTCAGAGTCCATCCTACAACGCGCAATTGCGCACCACTTGTGTCGCGACCATGGCGAATGCGGGCGAGGCCACCAATGCGCTGCCACAACTCGCGCAGGCGGTCGTGAATTGCCGCATTCTTCCGGGCGATTCCGTCGCAGATGTGCAGGGCACGCTCGTGCGCGTGCTGGCCAATGAGAAGATCGTGGTCAAGCCGATGGGCGAAGCGACTATGTCTCCGCCGTCACCATTGACCGGGATGATTATGGATCCGGTTCGGTCGATCGCCGCCCACATGTGGCCCGGCGTACCACTGGTGCCGACCATGTCGGCGGGGGCGACTGACGGGCGCTTCCTCAACAACGCCGGCATCCCGACCTATGGTATCAGCGGCATGTTCAACAATCCGGAAACCTCGAATGTTCACGGTAGCAACGAGAGCCTGCCGGTGCGCTCGCTGTACGAGGGCCGGGAGTTTCTCGATCGGCTGGTGAGGGCGCTGTCGGGCGGATAAGCTTCGCTGCGGCAATGCGGAGCCTGACCGGGTCAGGCTCGCCATTGCACCGACCATTCCGCATCACTGCACCGATGCCTTTCTGCTCGGCTGCCGCAATCTGGCACGCGAATACGGTCTCGCCATCCACTCGCATGTGTCCGAGTCGAAAGTGCAGGCCATTGCCGGCATGCGTACCTATGGCACGACACTGACGGCACACATGGACAAGCTGGGTCTGGTTGGACCGGATTTTACCGTGGCCCATGGCGTCTGGCTGGATGGTGATGACATGAAATTATTGGGTGACAGGGGGGCTTCGATTGCGCACAACCCGGGCAGCAACATGCGCCTGGGTAGTGGTCTGGCCGACATGCGAAAGATGTTGTCTTGCGGAATCAATGTCGGCATCGGCACCGACGGCTCCTCCTGTTCTGACAATCAGAACATGTTCGAAGCAATGCGCTTTGCTTCATTGGTGTCGAAGGTGCAGGGGCCCGACTGGCAGAACTGGATCACAACCTCGGAGGTGCTGCACGCGGCCACCGTCGGAAGCGCGAGGGCACTGGGCTTCGGCGGGATGCTGGGACGCATCGCGCCGGGCTACAAGGCCGACATCGTGTTCCTCGACCGCCATCACATCAACATGATCCCGCTCCATAACATCACCAATTCGCTGGTCCATGCCGAGGACGGTGGCGCTGTCCACTCGGTTATGGTGGGGGGCGCCATGGTGGTGGCTGCACGCAGGCTCTTGAATGTCGACCTGGAAAGACTAGCGCACGACGCGGAAAATGCGATTGAGCGACTGGAACCGCTCAATCGTGCCAATCATGCCCTGTACTGCGAACTGGAGCCGGTGGTGGGCAGCTTCTGTCCGGGACTCGCCGCGCAGCCTTATCATGTGCATCGCTATGGTGCTTGTGTGCAGGCACCATGAGATAAAGTCGAGGGCTCGGGCGCATGCTAGACCACTTTGTCCTGCTTTAGCCTCTGCAACGTTGCGTCATCCATGCCGAGCACGCCTTTCAGCACTTCGTCGGTATGCTGCCCGATCAGCGGCGGGGCGGTGTAGCTGTCGATGGGCGTCTCCGACATGCGGATGGGGCTGCGCAGAATGGGCACGGTACCGGTGGCAGAGTCCGGGTGGGGTATCTGCATCACGACGTCGTGCGATTTTACGTGCGGGTCGGCGAAGGCACGGTCCATCGTGTAGACCGCAGCGGCAATCACGTCGCCGTCGGCAAATGCGTCTACCCATACCTGCATGCCTTTGGGGGCGAGCGCGTCAACCAGCACTTTCTGGAAAAAATCGCGGTGCTTCAGGCGGGTTGAGCGGTCTTTGCAGCGCTCATCCTTGAGCAGGTCGGACCGGCCGATGACTTTCAGCATGCGCTCGAACTGCGCATCCGCAGCCGCCGAAATGAACAGCAATCCGTCGGCGCACGGAAACAGATCCGATGGAAACGATGAGGGGGTGCTGTTGCCCTGCCGCATCGGTACTTCTCCGCTGAGGAAATAGGCAGTGGCGCGATGCGACAGCGCGGCCATCTGTGAATCCAGCAGCGACATGTCGATGTACTGGCCGGGCCCGTTATTCATGTTGCGGTGGTAGAGCGCGCTGATGATTCCCACGGTCGTGAACAGGCTGGTAACGGTGTCCGAAACGACGAAGCCGGTGCGTTGCGGCGGGCCGTCGGTCTGGCCCGTGATGGTCATCAGTCCGCTCATGGCCTGGAAGCACCCGTCCAGGCCGGGGCGCTCGCGATAGGGGCCGGTCTGGCCAAAGCCTGTTATCGATGCGTAAATGATGCGCGGGTTCACCGCCTTGATTCCTGCGTAGTCCAGGCCGTAGCGCTTCAGGTCGCCGACCTTGTAGTTCTCAACCAGCACGTCTGACACTGCTGCCAGTTGCTTGATCAGCGCCTGTCCTTCAGGTTTGGCGATATCCACGGTGATCGCCTTCTTGTTGCGATTGGCAGCGACGTAGTAACTGGATTCCCGGCTGTCCTTGCCTTCCCGGTTTTTCAGGAATGGCGGGCCGTAATTGCGCATTTCGTCGCCGGCGACGGGGCGCTCGACCTTGATGACTTCGGCCCCCATGTCGGCGAGGGTCTGGGTGCAATAAGGGCCGGCGAATATTCGGCTCAGGTCAAGTACACGAATGCCGGTAAAGGGTTTTGACACTGCGATTCTCCTGCGGGATGGAATGGATGGCTGAATCCGGTATCCGCTTGGGCGGTTCTACCTGATGGCGCAAGATTGTCGCGCATTTTGTCGTTGACGCGTAGTGCTTTGATGCGAGGCTATGGTGATGCAACCCGGCCCGCCCCCGTTTACCAAAACAAA
>CANKAJ010000289.1 GCA_947479645.1 Betaproteobacteria bacterium
ATCAACACTCTCAACGCCGAAATGAACAAGGTCGTCAAGGCACCGGATGTCGAAAAGATGATCGTCGATGACGGCGGCGTCACCATCGGCGGCACGCCGGAGAATTTCCGCAAAGTCATTGCCTCGGAACTGGAGCGCTGGCGGCAACTGGTGAAGGTGGCGGGGATCAAGCCGGCGGTGGAATAGGGCGTAAAAACTTGCTATCAAGGAGTATCTAATTTGCTGCCCTTGACTTTAAATACATATATTCGTATGTATAATAGTCCCCATGAAATTCACGTGGAAGGCTGCCAAGCGCACAGCCAACTTGAAAAAGCACGGATTTGATTTCGCGCACGCCGAACAAGTATTTAGCGGACCAACATTCACAGTAGAAGATTCCCGAGATTACGATGGCGAGCAACGTTTCAATTCCACAGGCTTTCTTGGAACAGCCATCGTAACCCTATGCCACACAGAAACCGAAGACGAATTCCACATCATCTCCATGCGCAAGGCAGAACTCCATGAAATCGAAATCCTCTCCCGCTACCTCTAAAGCGCCACGATTGCGTGTCGGACTGAAAGACGTCAGCCAGAAGCAATTCACCGCTGCAGTCAATCAACGATTAGGCAAACAACGTGTCTCAATCATGTTGGATGGTTCAATTATTGCGTTCTTCAAGGCCAAGGCTGGGGAGCGCGGCTATCAGACGCTCATCAATCAGGCACTTCACCAAGCAATGACGAGCGAGCACATTGAGTCCACCCTTCGTCGGGTAATTCGCGAAGAATTACATACTGCATGAGGTGTTGCCGAGGTCCATTGCCTCATCAATCGTGGCTTGACTTGCGTTGAACCGGGCACGCGAAAGCGGCCATCATTTTTCCGCACCCTACAGCACATGCGCACCGGCAAACTACGCGTAGGACGTCAAATTCTGGAATGCGCGGCAATTGAACCATTTCGTCTTCGAGGTATCACCATGGAACTTAGCGCCGTTCTTAAACCTGCCGAATAAGGCGGGTAACCTCATCAAATTTCACCTGTCGAACATCCCATGCCAATAACAATCCATTCAATCTACCGCTACCCCATCAAGGGCCTCAGCTCGGAGCCATTGGCGCAGGTGATGCTTAGCACCGGCAAGTGCCTACCTCATGATCGACGCTTCGCCATCGCGCGCGCGGCCACGCACATCGACCCCGACAATCCGGTATGGTTGCGCAAAACCCACTTCTTCATGCTGATGCGCGATGAAAAGCTGGCGCAACTTCGCACCCGCTTCGATGAACACAGCGGCATTCTGACGATCGAGCGCTCGGGTCGGTTGCTACTAAGTGCCTGCATCACCGGTGCCGAGGGACGAAGTTCAATCGAAGCCTTCTTCGCCGAATTCTTCATGGACCACCCGGACGGGCCGCCCAAAATCGTGGAAGCCCCGGGCCACACCTTTTCCGACGCACAACGCAAACCCAATGCGACCACCGACCAATACGTGTCGCTGGTCAATCTCGCCAGCATCCGGGAAGTCGAGCGGGTGGCGCAGGCCCGGGTCGCGCCGCTACGCTTCCGCGCCAACATCTACTTTGAAGGTGCAGCCGCCTGGAGCGAATCCGACTGGGTCGACAAGGAGTTGACTGTTGGCGGTGCGCGACTGAGGGTGGTCTCTCCCATCACCCGCTGTCCTGCGACCGCCGTGAATCCGGATACCGCCGAGCGCGATCTGGATATCCCCCGCATCCTCGTAAAGGAATTCGGGCACAACCATATGGGTGTTTACGCCGAAGTCGTCGCGGACGGAACCGTCGCCGAGAACAATTCATTGCAAACAAATTGAGAGTCACCCCATGACGCACTCTCGCGATCAGGTTGCAGCCGCCGCCAAGGCCGCTTTCGCGGATAGCGAGCTTGCTGAAACTCTTGCCGCGCTTGACCAGTACGGCACGCAGCCCTACGAGAACGAAGTGGCCCGCGTGCAACTGGCCATCATTCAGTTGAGTGAAGGCAACAAGGACAAGTTGCTGGAGTTCGTAAAGGTCGCCAAGGTCGACTATCGCGACATTCTCGCCTGGCAACAGACCGGCCCGCTCTCGCCGGAAGAAGACGAGAAATGGCAGGCGGCAGCCCGCGCATTGATCAGGAACTGGGGCAGTCAATAACACCGAATCAGCGCTGCAGCCACACCCCGCGCTGCTACGGTAGCCCTGCTGCGGTAGTATTCGAGCCTTTCCCACACCGCCAAGCGAGATCTCCATGCGAACCATCACCCTCCTTCTGGCCGCCGTCGCCGCATTAATGACGGCCACGCAACCCCTGTGCGCGCAGGACTATCCGAACCGCGCATCGCGCATCGTGGTGCCCTTCGCCGCCGGCGCAACCAACGACATCATCGCGCGCCTGGTGGCGCAGAGCCTGTCCGACCAGTTCAAGCAACCCGTCCTCGTCGACAATCGCGCCGGCGCATCCGGCATCCCCGGCACGGATTTCGTCGCCAAGGCGGCGCCAGATGGTTACACGCTGCTGTTGGGCAATACCAGCCTGCTGGGCATCCAGGCGAGCCTGTTCAAGAAGCTCCCGTATGACCCGCGCACGGACTTCATTCCGGTGTCCATCCTGGCCACCTCGCCCATCGTGATGGTGATCAATCCGTCGGTGCCGGCGCAGACCGTTCGTGAGTTCGTGGCGCTGGCGCTGACCAGCCCCGGCAAGCTCAATTACGCCTCCGCCGGCGTGGGCACGCCGTTTCACCTCGCTGCTGAATTGTTCAAGACACAGACCGGCACCAACATTGTTCATGTGGCCTACAAGGGTGCCGCACCCGCCGCCACCGATCTGCTGGCGGGGCAGATCCAGATGATGCTCGACAATCCGCCCGCCATCCTGCCGCACATTCGCAGCGGCAAGGTGAGGGCCATCGCCACCATGGGCAGTTCGCGCTTTCCGCTGCTGCCGGACGTTCCAACGCTCACCGAATCCGGCTTCAGGAATGCCGAGGCCGTGTCGTGGTTCGCCATCGCCACGCCCAAGGGCACACCGCGCGATGTAGTGGTCAGGCTCAATGCAGAACTGGTCAGGGTGGTGACGCGCGCTGACATCAGGCAGAAATTCCTGGAACTGGGCGCGGAGCCGGTGGGCAATTCGCCCGAAGCGGCGGCAACCCATGTGCGCAACGAGATCGTCAAATGGGCGGCGCTGGTGAAATCCTCCGGCGCGACCGCCGAGGAATAAACGCGGCCTCAAAGCCTCAGAATTTCACCTCATGCAAATCGACATTGCGACCCCAGCGGATATTCCCCGGCTCAGCGGCTTGCTGTCGATCCTCTTTTCCCAGGAAGCGGAATTCTCGCCCGACCCGGAGGCTCAGGCCCGCGGGCTTGCCCTGATCGTTGGCAATCCTGCTGCGGGCGCCATCCTGGTGGCCCGCGAGGGCGATCAGGTGCTGGGCATGGTCAACCTGCTGTTCACGCTGTCGACCGCGCTGGGGGCGAAGGTGGCATTGCTGGACGATCTGGTGGTGTCGCCCGAGCGGCGCGGCGCCGGCATCGGCACCCGGCTGTTGAA
>CANKAJ010000290.1 GCA_947479645.1 Betaproteobacteria bacterium
GCCGCCGCATTGGGTTCGACCTGCGTCACGATGACGCTCAGTACCGGATGTCCGCCAATGGATTGTTCAATGCGACCCGGAAACTGAATGCCGCCATAAGCACGGTATTCCGAGTAGCTGGTCACCGCGGTCGTTTCGCCCAGCACGGCATTCGGGAAGCGCGACTCGACACGCTCCACCAGGTACTGGTCGTTGATGTAGGCCGTGGCGGACAGCGCGCCGGGCTGGGTAAAACTCACCGCCGCCAGCGTCTTCTTGCCGCTACCGGTCCAGGCCAGCTTGGCATCGTTCCTGGCCGCGGCCTTGAGCACGCCATGCGGGGTGATCCACAATTCATGCGAGCGTTCAGCAACATAACGCGGACCAGGCTGCGGCGTCGTGCCCGCCATATTCCATGCGTACGTACCACTGATCAAACCATCACTCTTTTGCTGTCCCGACAGCGGATAACCCCCGCCCCCCTTGGGCTCCGCCCGGCTCAGCGTGACTTCCTCGCGCATGGATGCCGTATCGTAGTTGATGGTGCGCGTCTGGTTGTGAACATTGATTCTTGGCCAGGCTACTCCAGGGATGAAAGCCTGGCCCAGCGTATAGCCATTGCCTTCGGCGACATATTTCACCGACTTGGGGTCGCCCATTGTCGAACTGGCACGTTTGAGCACGCCGGTGGCTTCTTCGGCCAGCACGGGGACGGAAAAACAGCCAGCCGCAAACAAAACGGTGCCGGCAACGGCCATCAGACGCTGACGATTCGAATTCAGATTTTTCAAGATTTTCCTCTCCTCAAAGGATGTTGAGTGGTGAGCAAACAGCAATGATCCGGATCTATTCCCTGCAAAAGCATTATTTTAGAAAAGAATTTTCCAGCCGCCACTTATCGCCTTCAACCTCGCAAACTGGAACGAGTCATTCTGCACTGATCAGTTCAATTCGACCAGTCGAAATCGCATTCACAAAGCACTGACTTTCACTTCATTTCCTGACCAATCCAGCGTTGCCAGCCCGGCGCTTTCCTGAACGCCAACACAGGCGTAGCATGACTTCTGGACATCCACTGGGAGAACCACCATGGGCATGATTCGGCTGGGCAACAAACCCCCTTTGACCGTCGCGCCTGCGGACAGCGTTTTTCACGCGGCGAGCGCGATGACTGAACGCAAGGTGGGCGCTGCCGCCGTCGTCGATGGCACCCGGGTGGTGGGCGTGGTGACCGAGCGCGATGTGATGAAAAAGGTGGTTGCGACAGGCGTCGATCCCGCCACCACCAGCGTCCGCGAGATCATGACCAGTCCGGTACTGACCATCGGCCTGAAAACAACGGTGGCCACTGCCGCCACGATGATGCGCAAGCACCATATCCGGCATCTGGTCGTGCTCGACGACAATGACCAGCTGGCCGGCATGATGGCCCTGCGCTACCTCCTCTACGACTTGATGGACGACATGGAGCGCAATGTCGGCGACCTGATGGGTTTCATCATGACCGATGGGCCCGGCGGGTAGCGAACCAAACGCCTACGCACGCCTACGCACGCTTAGGCCATACTCTGTGCAGGACCCTGCGTCGCCAGCAGCCGCGGTTTTGTGGGCGGCCCCCACAGGGCGAACACCAGTTGCACCGTACCCGCAACCAGTCCCACCGACACGCCAATTTTCCAGGCCAGGTCGTAGGAGCCCAGCGCATCGTAAATCAACCCGCCGCCGAATGCGCCCAGGCAGCTGCCCAGTTGATGACTGACAAAGGCCATGCCCTGAATCATGGGCTGCCAGCGCAGGCCGAACATCTCGACCACCGACCCCGCCACCAGCGGGCTGACGCCCAGCCACAGAAATCCCATCACCGCCGCAAACAGGATCGTGCTTTGCGGCGTGGGCGGAACCTGAAAATAGAAAACGAGCGCAATGGAACGGGCGATGTACAGGCCGCCGAGCAGCGCCAGCTTGTTCCAGCGCTGGCCGGCCCAGCCAAATGAAAGACTTCCCAGCACATTGAACCCACCAATCGTCCCCAGCGCCTGCGCGCTCAGCATCGGATCCATGCCGCACAAGGCGAGGTAGGACGGCAGATGCGTGGTCAGAAAAACCAGTTGCATGCCACACACAAAATAGGCGCAGGCCATGACCACGAACGGCGGATGCTTCATGGCGGCCTTCAGGGCGACCATGGCCGAACTGGTGTCGTGCGCCGGGTTGCCGGTGGAGCGCGGCAGCGGAATTTTATCGACGCGACTGGCAAACCATGCCGCTGGAATCATGAATAGGGCCATCAACGCAAAGCCACCCACGCCGACACGCCAGCCGAAGCCCTGCGCCAGCGCCTGTCCGATCGGCGCGGAGAGCAGCGCGCCCAGCGAACCGACCGCAGAGACCATGCCCAGCGTGATGCTGCGCACCTGCGGTGGCACCGCACGCGCCGCCACCGATTGCGCCATCGCCGAACCGGTGCAGGACATGGCTACGCCCATGCAGATCCCCGCACCGATGGTCACGCTGAGCAAGCCCTGTGCATTCGCAAGCAGCGTGAGGCCGGTGATGTAGAAAGTGACACCGCTCAACAACAGCGGACGGTAACCGTGACGAACCACCATGGCACCAACGAAAGCCTGGATGCAGCCCCACGCCAGATTCTGGATGGCAATGGCCATCGTAAAATCCGACATCGTGATAGCGATATCCCGCGTCAGCAACGGCGCAAACAGACCAAGGCTTTGCCGCATGCCCATGCTCAACGTGAGCATCAGCGCTGCGCCGAGCACGATGGGAGCAACTGGCCGGATGGTGCGTAGTACGTTCATGAAATTCTTTTCTGAAAATAATTTTGCCAATGGTTTTTCTGATTTCTTTGCCGATTTCTTTGCTTATATCAGTGGATCGGATCAAAGTACGACTGTGATATTGGCGTAAAAACCGCTTTCGCCCCCGCGATATTACCTCTCATGGTCGGCGCCGCACCAATTCTCTACCGCAGATTCCAATGCCCAACAAACTCTTCCGCAAATACCTCCCCTCCCACGACAGTGTGCAAAAGCATCGCCTGTTCGCGCGCTTCGGAACGTTTCTGCAACACCCCAACCTGTGGCATGTGAACCGCAAGTCGGTCGCCGGCGGCTTTGGCATCGGATTGTTCGCCGGACTGGTGCCAGGTCCGTTGCAGATGCTGACGGCCGCGCTGCTGGCCATTCCACTCAGGGTCAACCTGCCCGTGGCGCTGGCCACGACGCTCTACACCAATCCGTTCACGATTGGTCCGCTGTACATGGCAGCCTATCAGATCGGCAAGCTGATCGTCGATGACGACAGTGTGCTGATGCATGCCCCGGCGATGGACTGGACGCACCTTGGCACATGGATGGAAATGTTCATGCAATGGCTGCTGTCGATGGGCAAGCCATTGGTGCTCGGACTGCTGGTGTTGGCGACATCACTGGGCGTAACCGGCTACTTCGCCGTACGCATTGGCTGGCGCATCCATGTCGTGCTGGCGTGGCGCCGGCGCAGGCAGCAGCGGCAATCGCTGCCCGCCGCATGAA
>CANKAJ010000291.1 GCA_947479645.1 Betaproteobacteria bacterium
AAGCGGTCAGCGATCATGGTTGGTCTCTCTTTCGATCAGTTTACAAATTACATATTTAGAATGTATTGTAAACTTATGGCCGAAACCAGGCAATTGAAATCCAGTCATACGCCTGTAACGCGCATCACCGCATTGGCGCTGACTTGAGAAACGGGCGCTTGCTGCAACAGGAGAAGTCCAGAGCCTGCGTCACTACCACGTGATCAACATCTTTCAGGCGATGGCGGCAAGTTCGGCGGCGGGGGCGAAGGCTTCTTTGAGGACAGCTTGGAGGAGATGCTCGGCGTGACTACGAGACTGTTCGATTTCCACTTCCAACGCGCGGCAGGTTGTCATTAGGGACTTCACCCGCTTCACGATGGCGACTTGCTCGGCGAGAGGTGGGAGGGAACCCTTGACCCCAACCCGTTGATCATCGCCATGAGGCGCTCGATGCTGATGCGCCGGAAATCCGCATTGCGGACGCGCGAGAAATCTCCGGCATCGATCCCGGTCATGCTCTGCGCCTTTCTTACACTGAGGCCCATTTTGTCGAGCGCCTTGATGATCTCTGCCGCGAGAATCGCCTTCAACTGGCGAACGTCGGCATCGGGAACATCAAAGTCCCGGTAGACGTTTCCGCTGCCGCGAATCAATTCAAGCGATTCCTTTTTCATCGACACATCTCCTCCGGTCGCCTCATCCGAAATACGCGTTCCGGACACGCCACGGCATCTTTCAGCATCACCAATCCGATCACTTCATCACATCCGCCAGCACCTTGGGATGCCGCTGAGCGATGCGGATCAGGCTTTTCGCGGCACCCGAGGGCTCTCGCTCGCCCTGTTCCCATTTCTGCAGGGTGCGCAGCGAGATGCCGAGGACCTGGGCGAACTGCGCCTGGCTGAGCCCGCTGGCCTGTCGCGCGCTCACCACCGGAGGGACTTTCACCCGGGTCTTCTTTGCCGCCTTGCCGGCTTTCATCTCCTGCAAGCTGCGAACAAGGTCGCGCTGGAAAGCCAGAATCTCCGGGTCAACCTTTTTTTTGCGTGATTGCATTCTTCAACTCCTTCAAGATATCCGGCGGCAGGTTGTCTAACTTGGCCTTGGTGTAGACCGTTAGCAGCCAGATCGTGCCATCCTGCAGCAGGTTGTAATAGATCACCCGCGCACCGCCACGCTTGCCGCGGCCACTGGCGGCCCAACGCACCTTGCGCAACCCACCGCTGCCGGGGATAAGGTCTCCAGAAAGCGGATTGAGCGCGATCCAGTTGACGAAGCGATCGAGTTCTTCGTCCGTCCAGATATCGGTCGCTGCTTTCTGGAAAACCGGCGTCTGCTCAACGGTCAGGTACATGCGGGCACTCTACCCCAATGGGGTATGCGGCGTGGCAGCACAGACAAACCACGGCTTCTACAGGGAGCAACGCCTGCGCAAGCTCGAATACTTCCAACGGAATCCGAGACTGTGCGATTTGCCACAACATGATACAAGCGAACCGAAAAACCTGGACAGCAAGGACTATATGTTATTTAAAGTAACTTAACATCCATTTATTGCCAATATTAGTATATTTTACTATCATTGCAATATAGCCCTCAACCCAAGGAGAACGTCATGCCACTCACCAGAGAAGAGCTTGGTCGGCGCATTCGTTCCGCGCGCGAGAGTTGCGGCGTAACGCAGGAGCAATTGGGTGAGGCGATCGAGTTGTCGCGCATCGCCATCAGCCAGATCGAAGCCGGTGGCCGGTCGGTGTCAAGCATCGAGCTGGACCGTATTGCCCATGCTGTCGGGCGTGATATCAAGGCTTTCTTTGCCGACGCTTTTGTCGAGCAGGATGCATTGGCGGCGCTATTTCGCACCGAGGCACAGCTTGCCGAGCAGGCGGAACTGCGGCGCGCCCTGCAGGATTGCCTGGCGCTGGGCCGGGAGATGACCAACCTGGAACGACTGCTGGAAATCGACCGCGCGCAGTTGCGCGCGGCCACCCATGAACTGCCTGCCCCCAGATCCCGCTGGGATGCCATTCAACAAGGTCAGCGCGTCGCAACCGACGAGCGACAGCGGCTGGGGCTCGGCGCGTCCCCAATTGGAGATCCTGTCGAACTGTTGGAGTCGCAGGGCGTGCGCACCGGGCTGGTTACGCTACCCGGCAACATTTCCGGCCTGACTTTGTGGGACGACAAGATCGGCATTTTCGTGGTCATCAACAACGAGCACCCCGCGCTGCGGCGCCGCTTCTCGCTGGCGCATGAATACGCGCACGTGCTGGTCGATCGCGAGCGGTCCGGCGCCATCAGCCGTGCCGAGAACCGGACGGAACTGATCGAGGTCAGGGCAAACGCTTTTGCGGCGGAATTCATGATGCCCGCCGACGGCGTGGCGCAGTTCATCCAGGCGCTGGGCAAGGGTAGTGCGAGCCGTGCACAGGTATCCGTTTTCGATGGGGCCGACGTGGTCCAGGTGGAACAGCGCGCGGCCCCCGGCAGCCAGACTATCCAGTTGTACGATGCCGCGCTGCTTGCCCATCACTTTGGCGTGAGCCGCATTTCGGCGTTGTATCGCCTCAAGAACCTGCGCCTGATCGATGAGCGCGAGTTCCAGCGCATGAAGTCCGAAGAGGATACCGGGGCGGGAAAGGCCATCGCCGACTTCCTGGCCGCCGATGACCCGGTGGAGGAACGGGGAACGCGGGACGAGTTCCGGCGCCGCTTTCTCGGGCTTGCCCTGGAAGCCAATCGCCGTGAAGAGATCACCCGGAGCAAACTGACCGAGTTGGCCGCGATGGTGGGTGTGAAGCCGCGCGAAGTCGAACGCTTGCTCTCGTCAGCCGGCTTCGACAAGGCGTGACGACCGGAACCTCCCATGTCCGCCCCGGCCATGACAACCATCGTCATCACCGATACCAACGTGCTGATTAATTTTTTGCACATCGGCCAGTTGGCGCTGTTCGGCGAGTTGCCCGCATACCGGTTTCAAGTGCCGGCCGAGGTCTTGCAAGAGCTGACCGATCCCGGTCAGAGAGCGGCCGTCGATAACGCCATCGCCGCCGGCCAGATCGATCAACTGGTCATCGACGCGCTGGACGCGCTTGCCCTGTTCGGCGATCTGCGCGATCTGATGGGTCGCGGCGAGGCCGCCTGCCTGGCATTGGCAGCAACCACCGGGTGTCACCTTGCCTCGGACGAGAAAAAGCGTTTTCGACGCAATGCCATCGAGCTGATCGGTGCGGCGCGGATACTCGGAACGGAGGATCTGCTCGTGGAGGCCATTCGCTGCGGCCGCATTACCGTGGCGCAGGCGGACGGTTTCAAGCTTGTGCTTGCCGAAAACCGCTACGCGATGCCGTTTGCGAGCTTCGCGGAGATTCTATAGATGACATCAGAGGAACCAATCCATTAATAAGGGTATTTTCAATCATATTTACCCCAATTAATATAGAATTACCCCATTCACCCTAACGCCTGAGCCATGCACTCCCTTTCAGCCGAGTAT
>CANKAJ010000292.1 GCA_947479645.1 Betaproteobacteria bacterium
GCCCATTTCCCAGGGGCGCTGCAATTTTTTGGCCTCGCCTTGCAGATCGCGGCGGGTCATGTCAAGGCCCACCGCGTAGCCAAAGACATGCTCCAGCGCCTTCGCCACGGGAATGTCGCGTCCGCCCTTACCGATGCAAACGACCAATTCGATTTCATGGTGCAGGTCGGACGTCCTGACCGGAAACGGCAGCGTCGAATGATTGGGAGTCACGGCATCCGAAGGCTTGGCAAAGAAAAACGGCGGCTCGCGATCGGGATCATGGCCCATCTCGCGGGCGTGATCGGCGTAGTTGCGCCCGACGCACCAGATACGACGTACCGGGAACATGGCATCACTGCCGGCAACGGCAATGGCGGCCTGAGTTGGCGGATCAATAACGTATTTCTGCGTGCTCACGAGTCTTCCCAGTCTGCAAAAGCGTGGATGATAGCCCGGTTCGGTCAATGGGCGCACCTCAGGAACTGGCCAGACTGGCGCCCCTGGCCGCCCACAATTCAAATCCCCAACAGGTTGGTTCTTACAACTCGTTTCAAAATGAACACCAGGTTAGTTTGTCATTCCGAGCGCAGCGCGGAACCTGCTGTAAATTCATACCGTAAAGCAGATTCCTCACCCTACGGGTTCGGAATGACAAATCTTTTTGCAACCGGTTCTTAGTTGCTTACCTTCATTTCGCACGCTGACTGGGTAACCGGGGGTTTGCCCAGATATTTCCTCAATTATTCTGTAATGGTAGAGTGGGTAAAAGCCTAAGATGGCAATGAGGGAGCGTGTTCTGGAACTTCCCTCCATGCCGCGCAGCGCAAAAGTGCATATCAGCAAAATCGTTCGTTCAATGCATCGCCAAAGGAGAGTCTGAAATGATCCGTACCATCCTGCTCGCACTCATGATTGCAGCAAGCTGTACCAGCGCTTTTGCCCAGGCTAACTACCCCAACAAGCCCATGCGCTGGATCATTCCGTTTGCGCCGGGTGGTGGCACCGACGTGATTGCACGACCCATTGCGCAGAAACTGGGCGAGGTGCTTGGGCAATCCATCATCTACGACAACCGCGGTGGCGGTGGCGGCTTTGTCGCAGCTGAAGCGGTGGCCAAGGCAGCACCCGACGGATACACGATGCTGGTGGGTAGCACCAATACGCATCTGTTCCCCACGCTGCTTTACGACAAGCTGCCGTTCGACCCGGTAAAGGATTTCGCACCGATCACCAATTTCGTGACAGTACCCAATGTGCTGGTTGCGCACCCGTCCTTTCCAGCCAAGAACATGCGGGAACTGGTTGCCTACGCCAAGGCCAATCCCGGCAAGATCAGCTGGGCCTCCTCGGGCAACGGCTCCGGCGGCCATCTCGCGCTGGTGATGTTTGCCCAGGAAGTCGGCACCAAGGTGGTCCATGTGCCTTTCAAGGGCGCGGGACCTGCATTGACTGCCATGCTGAGCGGTGACACCCATCTGCTGTTTGCCAATACCGGCGTGTTCCTGGCGCAGATCAAGTCTGGAAAGCTGCGCCCGCTGGGTGTGGCCTGGTCAACCCGGCTGCCCGTGCTGCCCGAGGTACCTACCTTGAATGAGTCGGGGTTCGCGAACTTCGAGTCGAGTTCCTTCTATGGCCTGCTCGCTCCGGCTGCAACACCCCGACCCATCATCGACAAGCTCTATACCGAGCTGGCCAGGATCATCAAGTCACCCGAATCGGTAGAGCGACTTGCTGGTGTGGGCGCCATCCCGGTGGCCAACACACCGGAACAGTTCGCCGAAGCAACCCGTATTGAAGTCGCGAAATGGGCCAAGGTCACCAAGGAAAACGGCATCAAGGCTGATGATTGATCTTATGGGCCTCTCTAATACTTCCAATATTGTCATTTCGAGCGAAGCGAGAAATCCGCTTTTCGTAGTGCGCAAGAAGCATCCCCCAGGGGGACTTCCTTAAGGGCGGATTCTTCGGCCTGCGCCCCGAAGGAAGTCCTCCTGGGGGACGGCCTCAGAATGACCAATTTTAGAGGTCCCCTTAAGGCAATTCAGTGCGCGCGCTCCGACACTGGCGTGGCCGCGCACTGCCGCTATTGCGTACTGGCCATCAGTTCAAGCGCCATGTCCCGAAGGCGTGTCTTCTGCACCTTGTCGCCATTGGCGCCCTGGGTGACGGGGAATGCTTCGAGCTTGAAGATTCGCTTGGGCACTTTGTAGTGCGCCATGTAATTTCTGCAGTGGGCGAGGATTGCCTGCTCATCGAATTGCGCATTGGGCGATAACGTGACAAACGCGACCGGCACAGTACGTCCGTTCAAATCGACACCGACCACCTGCGCGGCCATGATCGCGGGATGATCCGCCATCAGGGATTCGACTTCGACCGGATTGACCAGGAATCCCGACAGTCGCAATGCATCCCCGATCCGGGCCAGGAATACGAACTCGCGCTCTGACACCGTGTAGCCGAGGTCACCGCTCCGATAGAAGCCATCCGGGGTCAATGCCTTGGCCGTGGCTTCCGGATTGCCGTAATACCCCAGCATCTGGCTGGGCAGCCGGAACTCCAGTTCCCCGCGCACATTGGGCGGCAGGATCTCGCCGCTCGCCTCGTCGCGCGCGCGCACGCAAGCGCCCTGCCCCAGCAACCGTCCACCGCCCAGCTCGCGCTGCTCTGCAGGCGCGTCGAATGGCTGGACCGATAGCATCGCCTGCAGTTCGCTCGACCCGTATGTGCCCACTAGCCGCAGGCCACGCTTCTCTGCAGCGGCAGCCTGACCCGCGCGCACACCAATGACCGCACGCAGACTGGGAAACGGCCGCATATCGGTGGACATGGCCAGCAGTTGTGCAACCACATCGCCGACCACGGCCATGTGGGTGACCGAGTACTTGTGAATGAGGCCGGCAGCTTGCCCGGCGTCAAATGACGGCGTTATCACCAGCGGCCGTCCCGCCGCCAGGGTCGAGATTGCCATGCAGAACCCGAATACGCCGCACATCGGTGGCACCAGCAGGCTGCATGCGCCTTCTGCTCCGATTTCGAACGAGCGCGCAATGTCCGTCGCGTGACCACGAATGGACGCGTGGCTGTGCAGCACGAATTTCGGTGAGCGGGTCGTGCCCGAGGTCGGGAAGATGATGCATCCGTCGGCTGCGCTGGCGTGCTCCTGCGTGTACGGTTCTTTCTTCAGCAATTCGCGGTAGGCCAGTACCGGCTTGCCATGCAGCGTATCGAGCCCCGGCTCGTCAGGAGACTCATCGTAGGCAATGATGGTCTCCAGATGACTGACCGCCTCGCCGCTCAAACCCGCGATGATTTCGGTGAAATCAATGTGGCGGTATCCCGGCCAGTACACGAGAATTTTTGCACCTGAGCGCCCGACGATGTCTTCCAGCTCGGCGCTGCGAAAACGGGTATTGATGGAAACCGCAATGGCGCCCAGGC
>CANKAJ010000293.1 GCA_947479645.1 Betaproteobacteria bacterium
CTGTTCGAAGTCCGTCCGCGACTGCTGATCCCTGTGCAGGCCGCGATGGTCACGGCCCGCCCACTGCTGGAACCGGGCATAGTCGCCGACAGTGCGAGGGGTGTTGCCGCACTTGACCCACTTGTCGAACTTCTGCCGGTGGGTCAGGAATTGCTCAGCCGTGCCCCAAGGACGAGTTCGAAACTGCAGCAACCCATCTTCATCCAGCAGATCGACCGGCTTGCGTTTCATGTCATACTCAAGGTTCATCGTACTCTCCACAGCCAAGGTAACGAGGTCATGCGCGCCACGCCACTGGGTGGCGATATCGATGAACTGCTTGCGCAAAATCTTGCTGTCGTGGGCGCGGGACCTAAACAGCGACAGCCACGTCAGGGCCTCTGCATAATCTGGCTCCGGGCACCCGGCCACGCCGCACTCGCCAGCGCATTTGCCGCAGTCGACCGGCTCTGGCAGGCGGTGACCGGCACGGGCAAGGATGGCCGAGTTCAGAGGCCCGCCGCGCTCGATGGTGAATGCGCCACGCGTTTTGCAAACCAGCACCTTTCGGGCCGTCTTCTTGCATTCTAGAATTTCATCCGAACCATCAGGCGCCACCAACGCCCGCAGTCGAGCAAAATAGCGACAAACAGGGCCCTGCGTTGCTGCACGGGCTTCTGCTTCGGAGGCCGTTGAGAGCCAGCCGTCCGTCGTAACGGAATGAACCTCCACGTGTGCTGGAAGGTTGGCGAGGATTTCGCTCAGCACCGCGCGCAACAAGCCGGTGATCATCGGCGCAAGGGCAGGCTGGGTCATCGAACTTTCGGGCAGTGCCTTATATTCCCCGCTGCGCGTGTCAAATATTCGCTTTGACGTCGCGCTACCATCCGTCTTGTGCTTGGACAGACCCTGAGCAAATTTGCCGAACAAAGAATTTCCGGCTTCCTTGGCGAGCAGTTCAAGCGGACTGCTCTTTTTGTGCTTCTTCCGCTCCCGATTGATGTGACTGGTGAACTCCACACAAGGCCGCAGACCATCACCGTCAGCCCACGGGATGACCAAGCCTTGGATGACGTCGATTTTTGCGCCCTGATTTAGAGCGACGACCAGTTCCGGCCCCGTGGCGTAGCTCTCGCCACGCAAGGGATAAATCAGGCCCTCGGTTCCCACATCAATGGGGAGGGATGGAAAGAGGGTGCTGTCCGGGAATTCGAACTTCACATACGCCAACGATATGACGTCAAGCTGCGCGAGTTCCTCGATGCACTTCGTGTGCTTGGCTTCATCCCATGACGCCTCGCGAAAGGAAGCCATAGCTGATGTGTAGGCGCCGCTGACGTCCCAATCCAAATAGTCGCCAGTGAAAACGCCGTGCGAGAAACATTCGTTGCGGCCGCCATGAAAGCAGTTGGCCATGAAGGACAGGTTATTGGCGATTGTGGGATGACGTACGCGCTTGCGTGGTCTGTTCGGATCCGGGACCTTGCCCAGAAATCCATCCATCTGCGTTGTAACAGTTTTGAACTTGTTGGTCGCAATGCCCCCGATAGTCGCAGGCAGCTTGTCGATCCCCCAATCGCCGCAAAGGCTGTCTACCTGAATAAGCCATTCGACGGCTACTTCGGCGTCGCGTTTCGCGTAATCCTCGAATTGGATTGGATGTCTTTCCAACACAATGTCCATGCGTGTGATCCCCGGAAGCAGGACGCCCTGTTCATCAGTAACTTCTGGCAGCGAGAGCTTATCAAAATTGAGGATATTGCCGAGCGCCTTGAGGCTTCCTGCACCCGCAGGCGCGATCAACCTTGTATCGCGCAGGGTGATGCTCACCGGAACATTCTTGCGCCGCCATGGCTTGACGCTGAGAACGTAGGGGTTGCCGATGGTCGTGTAAGTCTTGCGAACGCCATCGAATTTCTTCTTCAGCGTATCGAAATCCCTGAAGCCGGGCAGATCGGCGCGGGAGAAGTGAGCGCAAATGACCAACTTGAGCGTATTCTTCGTTGTTGCGGCGTCGACCCGTTCCCGATCCAGCATCCCATCTGCGACCGCTACATTGATAGCTTTGGCGATGAACGTACTGAAAGCAAGGCGATGCTTCGGACCGGCCCCCTCGGTATAGATGATGCCGCTCTTACGCGCTCCGGTGGATGGTTGATAAAAACTGACGGAATAGCAAAGGACGTGATTGCCCGACTTGATGTCGGAAGCACGGTCGCGCAGTTCAGATAGAACTTCGGCGTTTTCGCTGATGTCCACGCGGACAAACTCAGTGTCGAACCCAATCACAAGATCGGCGCACGCGAGCCTCATTTGCTGGCAAGCCATGCTGCGGTCAGGCTCGCAGCGTCATATTGATCTGGAAAATCCTCGCCATCACGTGTTTTGTGGATCGCCCATTGAACGGCTTTCGCGACCGCCCCGTGCCTTGCGCGGACTTCACTGGCATGCAGCGTTTCGAAATAGGGCGGCTCAATCGCTGCGCGGATTTCGACCGAGGTGTAGCCCTTCATCACCAAGGCGGTGACAGCCCCCACCATCGTGTAATGCCGAGTGCCTGCTGAAGCGTCACGCACACAATCAGCGGCTACTTTCAGCGGGTCTTCCACAGACCTGTTGAGAAGCGACAGAACCGTGCCAGTCAAGCTGGTGCCGGTTGCACCACCGAGATGAGAGCGGCCTTGGTCGTAGAACCGCTTTGTTACCTCGCAGAGCGGTTCCATCTCAGTCTTGAATGCGTCCAGCATCGACTGGGAAATAACAGGCAGATTGGACGGTGATACATCCTCCGGGCGCGCTTCAATCCAACGATACGGCTGTCGAGTGTCTGGGTGGACGCTATAGAGAACCACCTGTCCGCTGTGACGATAAAGTTCATATCCGCCGAACGCTCTCCCTCCGGGATCGAGGTTTACGGCCGCCCGAAAGAACAGCATGGACTTCGGGGATTGTCCCACCCGCACGAGTGGCGTCGTCCCAAGCGTGTCGTTGGCGATGTGCAGCGCACGCGCGCTCTTGGTGGCATCCAGGAAATCGAGATCGACAGCGATGACGCCATCAGGGCCCGACACAAGGCCAATTCCCGCATCCGGGTAGCGCGTTCCCCAGAGGTTGATCTCAAAGTCCGTAGGCTCCGACTGGGAGTAAGCCTCCCAGCCAGATATGATTGGACGCTTGCCCGGATTGTGCAGCGGGATGAGGCTTTTCCAGCCCATGTCACGCAATTTTGGGGCAAGGGACGCGAACATTTTATGCCGCGCGCTCGTAGGCGACGACACGATTGATCGTATTGACGCCCGCGCCACTGCGCGTAACTTTGACACGCAGCTTCTTGCCGACGAGAGTGTCCGCGATCTCACGCGGATCGGTCAGACCGTCCTCAACGTCGGCGGCCCGCGCAAGCTTCGCAAGATTGCGCAGTCCCTC
>CANKAJ010000294.1 GCA_947479645.1 Betaproteobacteria bacterium
CCTAACGTTTTGATTGGAAAAACGCTCATGAAAAAAATCCTTGTCGCATTCCTTGGTCTCGCGCTCGCAGCGGCGTGCCAGCTTTCCTATGCCGCAGCGGCCGTCGTGACGGCAGTGACCGGCACCGTGCAGGCCACTGGCTCCGGTGCCGCGCGGACCCTGCGCGCCGGGGACACCCTCGACGAGGGTGATACCGTCGTCACCCAGGCGGGTTCTTCGGCCGTGTTTCGATTTGAAGACGGGCACATTGCGGCCCCGCACGCGAATACCCGTTTTGTCGTGACGGCCTATAAATTCAATAGGGCGCAACCGTCCCAGAACAATGTTTTCTTGTCGCTGGTCGCTGGAACCATGCGTACGATTACCGGGCTGGTCGGAAGGCAACAACCACAGAACGTAGCCTATCGTGCTGGCACTGCAACCATCGGCATTCGAGGCACCGATGTGTTACTCACCGTGAGTGGTGGAACGACATTTTTAAGTGTCACTGATGGCGGAATCAGTATCACGACCCCTTCAGGGACCATTACTCTTACCTCTGGCACTAATGCCAATGCTGCTGTAATAGTGGAAGGCAAAGTTCAAACAGGCGTTTTGGCCACAATTTTGGCATCTTTGAGTCCGAGCGATCGTGCTGCTGTAAATGCGATCATTAACGACACAGCGCTGGCGGCTGCGATTCAGCAGGCTGTAAATTTTGGCCCAGGAGGTAACACCCAATCGGGAAGCGTACCAGGATCAACCAGCCCGAACTAGCTTCCTACATCACAAACACGAAACGCCCTGCCTATCGGCCGGGCGTTTTCTTTTTGGTGATACAGAATTGCAGCATCCGGTTATGCGCAGGAGACGCGCATCCCGAAAAGCCGATAATTCAGCCAGTCATCAAAACCGCGCCGTCGGCGCAGGCTTGGCACCACGCACCCGCGTGACAACAGCTTTGACGCTTTTGGCCAGGTTATCCACGTAGCGCGCCAGATTGGCCTTGAAGGCCTCCACTTTGGTCAGCGGGATGGCGAGACCATCCTTCACGGCAACCGGCGCCTGGGCGCGATTGAAGGCCGGATTCAATGCCAGAAATTCGTCCTGCGCCATCTCGGCCAGTTCGGCGGCGCGCTTGAGGTCCAGCACCTGCGTGGTGGGAATAACCGCAAAGGTCGGCTCGTTGGGCAGTTCAGTGAGCGTAATGCCAAACGCGGCCGGATTGCGAACAATGTTCTTCACCGCCTGCAGACGCGGCACATAGTTGCGCGTTTCTTCAGGCATGGTCAGGCTGGAGTAGGCATCGCCCAATCCACGCACGCGATTGCGATCCACGGCGCGGGCCACCGCCAGTTCGCCCCAGTTGTAGGACGCCAATGCGCGGTGCCAGTCGTTGTCGTTGAACCGATACAGGAACTGCAGATATTCGATCGCTGCCGATGTGGACGCAACCACATCCTCACGCGCGTCGTAGAAGCTCGACTGCGTGAGCTTGTATTTGGTCCCGGTTTCGGGAATGAACTGCCACAGCCCGGCCGCCTGTGCCGAAGACAGCGCCAGCGGATTGAAACCGCTCTCGACAAAGGGCAGCAACGCCAGTTCAGTCGGCAGGCCCTGACGCTCCATCTCCTCGACGATGAAATGCAGATAACGGCGCGAGCGCTGGAAGATCGCCTGCACCAGTTCCGGGCGCGCCGCATACCACGCCTCCTGCTGCTTGACGATTTTGCCGTCCAGATCGGACATCGCAAATCCCAGGCGAATCCGTTCCCACAAATCGGTGGGCTGATCGAGCAGCTTGTCGATGTCGGGGTTCAAGCCGTCGACCGGCCGGACCGGCGCAATATCCTGCACTCTGGGTGCGACGCCACGCAAATTAACGAAGCGATCCTCGGTCGCCGCCGATACGTTCGACGTGGCGCCGACCTGCCAGGCCATGGCCAATGCCAAGGCGAGCCGGGAATGGCGCAGAGGGCAAGAGGATGATTTTGGTGAGGATGACTGCGGAGACATATTCGGATTCCGATGCTGCTTCAAATTATATTGACCCGATTCGGGTCGGGTCAATGCAGGCATTAGCAATTCGTTTCAAAATGAACACCAAATAAGTTGGTCATTCTTTTTGAAACCGGCTCTAAGCACTACACGCTTTTATCTCGTGTCAGCCAAGTATAATGCGCTTTCACGGTTGGACAGGCTCGCACAGCCAGAGTTGCAATGACGATGGCATGACGCGCACTGATGCAGGGTGCGCTTGACCAGAATTGCCGGTACATTACTGGGGTACCGACAGAACATTGAAGCAGCCCTCCCCTTGATAGACAGCCTCTTATTTATTGCCGCACTGATTGCGACAGCCGCAGCCATTGCTCCGCTCAGTCGCGCGGCACCCCGCTGGGGCCTGGTCGATGAGGCAGCCGGTCGCCGCATGCATGAAGGCAGCATTCCACTGGTCGGCGGAATCGCCATGCTCACGGTATTCCTGTGCGCCTATCTGGCCATTGGCGCATCGCAAAGCCAGCCGCTGTATGTCGCATTGGCACTGGGCATTACGCTTGTCGGTGGCATTCTTGACGATCGCCACGAGATCGGTTCAGGCCCCAAGTTTGCATTTCAGATTGCCGCCGCGGCGGCACTGGCCCTGTCCGACAGCGCGTTGTTGACCCATCTTGGCTATCTCATGTCGGACAATCTTTTTACGCTTGGCCGGTGGAGCACGCCGCTGACCGTCTTCGGCATCATCGGCGTCATGAATGCGCTCAACATGTCGGATGGCATGGATGGCCTGGCCGGGAGCTTAGCTCTCGCTGCAACGCTGTGCTTCGGGCTGGTCGCCATCGTCTCAGGCAACACCGAGATCTTCTCGGCCGTGTGCATCCTGACTGGCGTACTGGCAGGATTCCTCGCCTACAACTCCCGCTCGCCGTGGCGCGCGCATGCCGCCGTGTTCATGGGCGATACCGGAAGCCTGTTTCTCGGGCTCGTGCTGGCCTGGATGGCGATCATCATGTCCATGGACCCGCGCACGGCAATGGCGCCGATCTGCGCCGTCTGGATACTGGCCCTGCCCATCGCCGACACCGTCACCATCATGACCCGGCGCGTGCTGCGCGGCAAAAGCCCGTTCAAGGGCGACCGCGAACACCTGCATCACATCATGCTGGCGCTGGGACTCTCCAGCGGTCAGACCGTTGCCATCCTTTTTGCAGTATCGCTGCTGCTGGGATTGGGCGGACTGGCGGCAGAGTGGCTTGGTGTGCCGCAGTATGTGATGTTCTATGCCTATGTGATTGGCGTGGTTCTGTATGGATTGCTCGCCGAGAGCGCCTGCAATCGGCTGGGGCTGCGCGCGCAGGGCACCTGATTCCTCTTGAACGTTGGGCTCACATAGAGGGGC
>CANKAJ010000295.1 GCA_947479645.1 Betaproteobacteria bacterium
AGGGCAATACCTCCGGCAAGGGCCGTCCGGCACCGGATTATGTCTTCAAGAAGGGCGCCTATGCGGCCAATGATGACAAGGACCGCGCCGGTCAGTGCATGAACTGCCATAAGGGCACGGCTCGCACCAACTGGGATGGCGGCGCCCACCAGAACAATCAGGTGGCCTGCAACGATTGCCACAAGGTTCACGCGCCAAAGGACAACGTGTTGGCCAAGAAGACGCAAACACAGGTCTGCTTCACCTGCCACAAGGAGCAGCGTGCCGATAGCCACAAGGTGTCCACGCATCCGATCGACGCCGGCAAGGTGGTGTGCTCGGATTGCCATAATCCGCACGGTTCAGTTGGACCCAGCCTGCTGAAGAAGAACACCCTCAACGAAACCTGCTTCACCTGCCATGCCGACAAGCGTGGACCGTTTCTCTGGGAGCACCAGCCGGTGGTCGACAGCTGCGTGAATTGCCATGTGCCTCACGGCTCCAACATTGCGCCGCTCCTGAAGACCCGGTCGCCCTTCCTGTGCCAGTCCTGCCACGATGGCTCACATGCCAGCGGTACTCCTGCTGGACGCAATGCGGCTGGCAACCAGGGTGGATTGACTACCGGCACCGGCGGACCGAGTGCCAACCTGACGGGACGTGCCTGCAACAACTGCCACAGCGTCATTCATGGCTCGAACAGCCCCAACGGCGGTTATTTCCAGCGCTAAGAATTGTGATCGGGAGATTGTTATGAAAACTATCAACAACATGAAGATCAAGGCGCTGACCCTTGCGGTTGAAGGGGTGTTCCTGGCGATGTGTGCCATGCCTGCGCAGGCGGATGACGCGGAAGCGGCGGCGCTGAAGATGCCGACCAATTCGGCCGAACTGGGCCTATCTAGTACGTCCAAGAGTTCAGCCAAGTTTGGTGAATTTTCTGGCATGAACAAGTCAGGCGGGGACGTCATTGGCAACTTTAGTCTTCGTGGCGGCGATGCATATGGCGACAGCAACGGGACCCGTGCTTGGTCATTTACTGCCACCGATATCGGGCTGACCTCCCGTAACCTTGGTGCTTCAATGAGTGATCAGGGGAAATGGAGCCTCAGCATCGGATATGACGAGTTGCGTCGAAACCTCTCAGATTCGTATCAGACGCCGTTTAGTGGAGCCATGGGTGGAAACACATTCACCCTGCCCGCCGTCATGACTGGAATTACCACTGCCAGTCCAGGAACACGGACGTTAACGGCAGCGCAGTTGGCAACATTCAACAAGATGGATATCAGCACCACGCGCGAGAATATGTCGATTCTGGGCGGATTGCGATTGAATTCGGAATGGGATCTGAAGGTTGATTTCAATCGTCTAGATCAGTCGGGTGCGAGGCTGATGGGATTTGGCTCCTATGGCTCCGCTGGAGCCACCGCGCCATTTATCTCAGTGGGCGGTACTGCAGCAAATGCCGATGGTCAGAAGATATCAATTCTGCCTATGCCAACGGACTTCAAGACCGACACGGTTACTGTCGCATTGAACTGGACCGGTGACAAAGCGCATGCAACGGGATCCTATTATGGTTCCTTTTTTCACGACAACAACAATGGTGTGACTTGGCAGACGTGGACTGGCGCCTCGGTTCTTCAGACCATGGGAACTCCACCGAGCAATGACTTCCATCAGTTGAACCTGAATGGCGGATATGCGCTTTCCCCCCAGACCAAGCTTGCCTGTGGGGTGTCATACAGCCGAAATACGCAGGATAGCCCTTACGCATACGATAAATTCGCCATGGTGAGCGTGTCACCGACGGCATCGCTGGGCGGTGCAGTTGTGAATACGCACGCGGACGTCAAGCTGACCAATCAGACGACGAAGGACCTGGTGCTGTCGGGCAGCCTCAAGTATGACAATCGCAATAATCGCACCGCTTCGAACATCTATAACTTCAATGCGATCGACGGTGGAAATACGGCGCTTTACCCGAACACGCCACTGAGCCTCAAGAAGACGCAGATGGAGCTTGCTGCCGATTATCGAATCAGCAAGGATCAAAAGGTTCGTGTCGCTTTCAATCATGATCATGTCAGGCGTTGGTGCGACAACTACGCGATCAGCGCGCTTTATCCGATTGGTACAAATTGCGTTGTTGCGACTGCGACCAACGACAACAAGCTTGGCGCAACCTATCGATGGGCGATCAGCGATGATGTCAGCACGAATGTCGGCTATTCGTTCGGGCGTCGAATCACGGATTACGATACTTATGCGCGGGCGGCCTTCATCGGTACCAACGGAAACGCCTTCATCACCGGCGCCACGATAAAGGGTATCAATGCCAGCGATTTTCTCGGATTTCATCCGTATATTCATGCGTCCAAGAGCGACCAGAACCTGAAGCTTGGCGTGAACTGGCAAGCTAGCGAGAAATTGTCCCTTCTCGCCAGTGGCCGATACACGATCGAGAACTACGATACGGAGTTCGGGGTCAAGAAAGGTGGAGCATCAAGCATGAATCTTGATGCAACCTATGCGCACAGCGAATCGACTACCGTCTCAGCCTTCGTCACGCAGCAGTACCACAAGCGTGACATTACAGACGTGTATCGCGGAGCGACGCAGGCGGCAGGTACGCAGACGACTGCCGCTGCAAACGTGATCGGCGTTCCTCCCGGCGCGTCCTGGAACAATTATCTGCGGGATACGGATACCGCCTTCGGCCTTAGCTTCAAGCGAAATGGGTTGATGGATGGCAAGCTCGAATTGGTCAGCGACTTCACGTATTCGCTGGGCAAGAGCGAATACAAGACTGACTTCAACTTTGTCGGGTTGACGACGACTGGCCTTGATTGTGGCGCCGCCTCCATTCTGTCCTGCGGTAATCTGCCGATCATCAAGAATGCGCTGACGCAATTCAAGCTGACCGGTATCTACAAGGTGGACAAGAATGCCAAGGTCATGCTGGGATTTGTTCATCAAAGCCTGAGGTCGGATGACTACAAGTACAACGGTTATCAATATCTGAGCACCCCGACCGGCGTGATGCCAACCAATGAGTCTTCTGGCAGCTACTCTGTCAATGTGGTGTCAGCCACCTATCAGTATGATTTCAAATGAGCCAGGCAGTAACGCGTGATTGACAGGAGGGGCCGGTTTGTTCGGCCCCTTTTTGTTTGTGAGTGAACTTCTGGAGAATCAATGATGAACAACAACAAATCCGGCGTCCTCAAACGCCTCTGGGCAGTCCTCAGTACGCCGACCGTCAAATACTCGGTGTTGTCGCTTCTGGTGGTGGGCTTTTTCGGCGGGATCGTCTTCTGGGGGGGATTTCATACGGCCCTGGAGGCAACGAATACCCTTGAGTTCTGCACCGGGTGCCATGAGATGCGCGATACG
>CANKAJ010000296.1 GCA_947479645.1 Betaproteobacteria bacterium
CGATTTTGGATGAATTCCAAGCGCTTTACGAAAAATATGATGTGCTGGTGACCGCCGGCGGCGGCCCGGCTCCGCGCCTGGACACGCAGGCCGCGCATCAGTTCGTGGATAAATGGCGGAGCGCTTCCACCTACACGCCGTTTTCGGTGAGTGGGGGGCCGACCCTGGCGCTGTGCATCGGGTTTTCGGAACAAGGCCTGCCGCTGTCGATGCAAATATCGGGACGCCCCTACAACGACGCCATGGTATTGCGCGTGGGACACGCTTACGAAAAAGCCACCCCGTGGCGCGACCGCCGTCCGGAACTCGTCCCCGGCGCGGCCGAGATCCCCGTAGTTCCGAAGGACAAGCCGCGGCACGCTACGCCGATCGACCCGGCCGACCGGGCCTTCGTGACAGCGCAAGCGCAACGCGCTGGTCTCAAATTGAGCGACGCGCAGATCGACGACCTTGCCGTCTGCGCGCCATTCATTTTCCAGGCCGCAGCGCGCATACGGCGCGACCAACCATGGGACCGCAGTCCGTCCAACGTCTTCAGCTTCGCTCCACCCGCAGGGTAAGCGTTTTCAGCGCCCGATCTTGAATTCACACACTAGGAGTCTTTCATGGAAAAGCACCCCAGCGGCCCGTTTCCGTTCACCGCCCTGCCGCACCGGCAAAAACTTCAGTGGCCGCAAAACCATCGTCTTCCCTTTTGGGTGATTCCCAACATCGAAGTCTTCATGCTGGATTTCCCGATGCCCGGCGACGCTAACGAACGGCCAAACCTGGCGACGTTCCAGCATCCCCATGTCCGCCGATGGGCGCAGCGCGAGTACGGCAATCGCGCCGGCGTCTGGCGCATCATGAAAATCATGGCCCGGCACGGCGTGCGTGGCACCGTTGCGCTGAACAGCCTGGTCTGCAAGCACCGACCCGATGTGGTGCGCGCCGCGATGGAATTGGGTTGGGAATTCATGGGCCATTGCCAGACGAATTCCAAGCGGCTACACGAGGTTCCGCACGCGCACGACGAGATTAAGCGCACTCTGGATGACATCGAAGCATTCACCGGCGTGCGTCCACGCGGATGGCTGGGCGCGGGTCTGGACGAGACCTGGGACACGCTCGATCTGCTGATCGAAGAAGGTGTGGACTACATCGCCGATTGGATATGCGACGACATGCCGTTCAAGATGGATGTCGGCGGCCGGCAGATCGTGTCTATTCCCTATAGCTTCGAGTCCAACGACGTGCCGGCTTTTCTCTATCGCCGTGAATCCACACCTGAGTTCGAGCAGGTCGTTCGATCCCAATTCGATACCTTGTACAAGGAGTCCGCCGAAGCGGCACGGGTCATGGCATTGGCCATCCATCCGTGGCAAATGGGCTTGCCGCACCGTGCCCCGCATCTGGATTCCATGCTGGGCTATATCTGCAATCATCCGGGCGTCTGGAAGGCGACGGGTTCCGAAATCGTTGACGCCTATCTGGCGTCGCCGGCTGCGGTCTAACCAAGCAAGCCTACGCGGGCTGAGCACCCGCGGCGCACAGCCGCCAGGCCACAGTTCCGCCGGCGCGCAGCGGAACGATCTCGCCGGCCTCGCCCACGGCGATGCGCTCGGCCACCGGCCACTGCCCGCGCTCGAGCGTGATGGTCTCGGTGTTGCGCGGCAACCGGTAGAAATCCGCGCCATGGTGGCTGGCGAAGCCTTCCAGGCGATCCAGCGCGCCGGCCATCTCAAAGGCCTCGGCATAGAGTTCGATCGCGGCGTGCGCCGTGAACGCGCCCGCGCAGCCGCAGGCGTTCTCCTTGGTGTGCCGCAGGTGCGGCGCGCTGTCGGTGCCGAGAAAAAATTTGGGGTTACCCGAGGTGGCCGCGCGCAGCACTTCGGCGCGGTGCGACTCGCGTTTGAGCACCGGAATGCAGTAGTGGTGAGGACGGATGCCGCCTTCGAAAAGACTGTTGCGGTTCATCAGCATGTGATGGACCGTGACGGTGGCCGCCACGTTGGGCGGCGCTTGTTCCACGAAGCGCACCGCCTCGGTGGTGGAAATGTGCTCCAGCACGATGCGCAGCCGCGGAAAGCGGGCCACCAGCGGCGCCAGCGTCTCATCGAGGAAGGTGCGCTCGCGGTCGAAGATGTCTACCAGTGTGCTGGTTACCTCGCCATGCACCAGCAAGGGGAGGTCGTGCTCCTCCATCGCCGCGAGCGCGGGATAGCAGCGTTCGATCGCGCTGACGCCCGGCTGCCCGGCCGTGGCGATGCCCTTCGGGTAAAGCTTCACGCCGTGGACGCAGCCGCTGCGGCTGGCCTGTGCGACCTGCGCCGCGTCGAAGGCATCACTGAGGTACAGCGCCATCAGCGGCGTGAACCTCACGCCGGGCGGCAGCGCCGCGAGGATGCGCCCGCGGTACGCGACCGCCTGCTCAACCGTGGCGATGGGCGGATGCAGGTTGGGCATCACCATCGCGCGGGCGAAGCAGCGCGTGGTCTGCGGCAGCACCGCCGCCATCACTTCGCCGTCGCGCAGGTGCAGGTGCCAGTCGTCGGGTTTGGCGAGCGTGAGCGTTTGCCGCGTAGCCATGCGCCTCAATCGACGCGCGTTCCGGTGGCCTTCACGACCTTGCGCCACTTCTCGATTTCCGCGACAACGTAGCTGGAGAACTGCTCGGGCGTGCTGCCCACGGGATCGGCGCCCAAGGTGCGCAGCCGCTCTCTGACTTCGGGCAGCGCCAGCACCTTGGCGCAGTCGGCGCTGATCTTATCGACCACGGCGCGCGGCGTGCCCGCAGGCGCCAGCAAGCCGAACCACGGGTTCACCTCGAAGCCGGGAAAGCCCGCCTCGACCATGGTCGGTACATCCGGAACCTGCGCCGAGCGCTGTAACCCGGTGACGGCCAGGGCGCGCAACCTGCCCGCCTTCACTTGCGTGCCCAGGACGATGGTGTTGTCCATGTCGATCATGGTCTGGCCGCCGACGGTGTCGTTCATCGCCGGGCCGCTGCCCTTGTAGGGCACGTGCACGATGTCCACGCCCGCAGACGACTTGAGCATCTCCATGCCGAGGTGCCCGCCGCTGCCGTTGCCCGCCGATGCGTAGGAAAGCCCGCCCGACTTGCTCTTGGCCAGCGCGACCAGTTCCTTGACGCTGTTCACCGGCAGCGAGGGATGCGTGACAAGCAAGTAGGAGCCCGATGTCAGCATCGTCACCGGCACCAGGTCCTTGATGGGGTCGAAGGGCAGCGTGTCGTAAAGGCTGGCGTTGATCGCATAGCTCAGCGAGCCCATCACCAGGGTGTAGCCGTCGGGCGCAGCCTTAGCCACCATGTTGGTGCCGATGTTGCCGCCTGCACCGGCACGGTTGTCAACCTGCACCGGTTGGC
>CANKAJ010000297.1 GCA_947479645.1 Betaproteobacteria bacterium
GGTGGATTTCAAGAGCGGCGCGGGTGGCAGCCTGGGAACCGTTTATGTGGCCAAGTCCGCTCCCGACGGCCATACGCTGGTGCAGGCCTCGGTGGGCTACACGGCCGTCCCCGCCATCTACAAGAAGCCGCCGTATGATGCGTTGACCGACCTTGCGCCCATTTCGCTGATGCATGAGCAACCGTCGATGCTGGTTGTGCCGGTGTCGTCCCAATTTCAGTCGGTGCGCGATTACATTGCGTTCGCCAGGGCCAATCCTGGCAAGGTCAATGTCGCAACCAACGGCCAGGGCAGCATCAGCCACCTGACCTTCGCCTGGCTGCACAACATGACTGACACCCAGGTGACCTTCATTCCGTACAAGGGGGCGGGTGATGTCAACATCGCCATCATGGGTGGCCAGGTGGACATGGGCACCGTGACCATCACCACCGCATCCACCAATGCAAAAGCCGGCAAGCAGCGCATTATCGCCACGTCCACGAGCCAGCGCCTGAAGCAGTTTCCGGATATTCCCGCCGTTGCCGAGACTGTCCCGGGCTATGCGTGGTCGCAATGGTTTGGCTACATGGCGCCGGGGAAGACGCCGCCCGCCGTGGTCAACCGGCTCAGCGCGGAGTTCCAGAAAGCGGTGAAGGACCCCGGGGTAACCAAGCGGCTGACGTCGGTGGGAAATATCCCGATTGCCAGCACCCCCGAGCAGTTTCACCAGCTGATCGCAACCGAAGTCACGCGCTGGCGCAAGCTGGTGCAGGACATCGGATTCAAGCTGGAAGATTAGCAGGGCGTTGAATTTATCCGCAAACGCCGGGCATCTGGCGCTCGTTGGGCGAATGGCCGCAGCATCGACTGCGGGCGATCCAACTGAAGCATGGGAGGCGAGGCCCGACTATGTTCCGGGAACTGCGGGCTCTGCGCACACCTACCCATGTAGCGCAGCGCGTGGCTGCGAATTCACGGTGCTGGTGGCGCAATAGCGATGGCGACCTCAAGCGGGTGCTCACCATTGCGTACTTCGAGTGCTTCGGCGTACCCCGTCTCTCATGACCTCAACTTCTCGAATCGCCCGGTGCGGACCCGCATGTCGGGTGGTGTGGCAGGGGTGCAGTCAGATAGACTGTCTCCTGTGCCGATCAAGTTGCTTGATTCAAGGCAGCAGCAGATCTCGCGCTGCGGTCGGAATGACAGGAATTGAGCTTATCCTATGGGGCGCAATTCAGCATTGCCAAATGTCCTCCCGGACGAAACCGATTAATCACCGGAGCTGCAACAAATGGATGAAAAAAAACGCTACGACGAAGGCATGGCCACCCGCCGTGCTGTGCTCGGCGACGCCTATGTCGACCGTTCCATCGCCAATCGCACGCCGTTCAATGAGGAATTTCAGGACCTGATCACGCGCTATGCCTGGGGCGAGGTGTGGTCGCGTCCGGGATTGCCGCGGCGCGACCGCAGCATCATCAATCTGGCCATGCTGGTGGCACTGAACCGCGAGGAGGAATTCAAGCTGCATGTCAGGGGCGCCATCAACAATGGCGTGACCCGCGACGAAATCAAGGAAGTGCTGTTGCAGACGGGGATTTACTGCGGCGTGCCCGCGGCGCTCTCGGCATTCCGCGTGGCTTCGGCGATATTCGCCGAAATGGAAAAGACCGGCTGACAGGAGCACTGCATGACGACCGATACGCTGCCCAACGATCAACTGCTGCTCGACATCGCCGATTATGTGGAAGGCTACGAAGTCAAAGGCGATGTCGCGTTTGAGGCGGCGCGCCTGTGCCTGCTCGACAGCCTGGCCTGTGCGCTGGAAGCGCTCGATCACCCGGATTGCGTCCGGCTGCTCGGACCGGTGGTGCCGGGCGCGTCGGTGACGCACGGCGCGCGCGTGCCCGGCACCGCGTTCGTGCTCGATCCGGTCAAGGCGGCATTTGATATCTCCAGCGCGTTGCGCTGGCTGGACCTGAGCGACACGTGGATATCGACGACGACCACGCATCCCTCCGATGACATCGGCGCCATTCTGGCGGTGGCGGATTACCTGAGTCGCGTGAATGCCTCGGCAGGCAAGCCGCCGCTCACCATGCAGTGCGTGCTCGAAGCCATCATCAAGGCGCACGAAATCCAGGGCGGGCTGGGTGCGGAATTCGCGATGACCGATCATGGCATCGATAACGTCTACCTCACCAAGATCGCCTGTGCCGCCGTATTGGCGCGCATGCTGGGTGGTGGCCGCGCGGAGATTGCCGCCGCCGTATCGCTGGCCCTGTTCGAGCCGAGCCTGTGCCTGCATCGCTTCGGTTCCAACACCGGACCGCGCAAGAGCTGGGCCGGCGGCGATGCCGGCAGTGACGCGGTGCGCTTTGCCATGATGGCGGTGAAGGGTGAGCCAGGCTATCCGCAGGTGATGACGCATCCCAAATGGGGCGTGGCGAAATCCTTTCTCGGCGGGCGCGAATTGCATCTGCTGGGCCCCATGGGCACGGCGGTCATCGAAGGGGTGTTCTACAAGCTGCATCCGGTGGTGATCCATGCGCAGGCGTCCATCGAATGCGCGCTGCAGTTGCACCCCGTCATCAGGGAGCGCATCGATGACATCGCGCAAATCAGGATCACCACACACCGCCAGCCGATCATGAAGATCGTCAAGAGCGGCCCGTTACGTAACGCCGCCGACCGCGATCACTGCCTGCAGTACGCGGTGGCCGTGGCGCTGCTGCGCGGCAAGCTGAAGGCGCACGATTACGAGGACGCCGCCGCGGCCGATCCGCGCATTGATCAGTTGCGCTCATTGATGACGGTGACCGAGAGCCAGCGCTACAACGAGAGCTATCTGGACAAATCGCGGCGCGCCAACCCCACCGCCATCGAGGTCTGCTTCAAGGACGGATCAAGCAGCGGCGTCGTGGAAGTGGAATACCCCGCCGGCCATCCGCGCCGGCGCAAGGAAGCCATGCCGATGCTGCTGGAGAAATTCCATCAGGCGCTGGCGCTGCGATTCCCCGCCGAGCGGCAACGCGCCATCAGCGCCGTTTGTCTGGATCATCAGCGCATGCTGGGCACACCGGTCAGCGCGTTCACGGAGCTGTTCGCCAACTGAAGGCGCTGGCCGGATCGACCTGCCTCACGCTTCACGCCCGTTACAATTCCTTACTGGATTTACCGCGGGCCCGGCACTAGGATTTCATCCATGAGTTGGGGTGACGGGAGGCGCGTGAATCATGATGTCGACCTTGTACATGCGGGATGAATGGGCTGCGGCGGTGCTTGGTCATCGCGGGCAGGGCGTGCGCGCAATGCTTGCCGTGATGTCGGTGCTTGTTTTCGCGGGTGTA
>CANKAJ010000298.1 GCA_947479645.1 Betaproteobacteria bacterium
GCCAGAATGGCCAGCTCGCATACCGGCTCGCTCACCGGCAGCGATGTCATCCAGGAGGGCTTGCTGCGCCAGCTCGGCGTGGTCCGCGCCTATGACTATCCGGAGCTGTGCGACACGGCCTCCATCCTGATCCAGCAAAAGCCGTATCAGGTCACCGAGCGGGCACGCGTGCTGGCACTGTCGGGCTCCGGCGGACTGGGCACATTTTTCGGTGACCTGGCCTCAATCGACGGACTGGACCTGCCTGCGCTGGAAGCGGCCGAGCAGGCAGCATTCAAGTCGGCAGTGGAAGATCCTTCGCGGCTGCAAAATCCCATCGATCTGTCCGGCCTCGCCTCCGGAAATCACGATCGTTACGCCGAGGCATTGACAGCGGCGGTGAGCTCGGATCGCTACGACGTGGTCGTGCCCATCGTATCCGTGGCGAAAAGCTATGCGCCGCTGTTCGAGCGCTTCATCAAGGTCGCCGAGAACACACCCAGAACCGTGTGCCTGATCTGGGCCGGCGGCGACTACGCCGATTCAGACCAGAAGGTGCTGGAAGCCTCCGGCAAGCTGCCCTGGTTCTACACACCGGAATCCTGTATCCGCGCCATTGCCCTGGCCGACCGCTATCACCGCCTGCATCAGCAACTCAATGACAGCGACCTGAAAGCCCTGCGCGAGAAGCTGGCTCACTCCTTTCCTGACGCGGCCGTGGTGCAAGCCGCCGCCACGGCGGCGGAGACAGTATTGTCCGAGCGAGAGACCAGCGACCGGCTGGACAAGGCCGGATTGCCAGTCATGCGCATGGGACTCGCCACCACCGAGGCGGAGGCCGTTCAACTCGCCACCGGCATTGGATTTCCAGTCGCGCTGAAAATCGAAGCCACCGACCTCGTGCACAAGGCGAAATCCGGCGGCGTGATCCTCAATGTGTCAAGCGAGGAACAGGTGCGGCGCGAATTCAAACAGCTGTGCGGCCTGGGGCTCGCGGGCTTCAAAGGCGTGCTGGTGCAGGAGATGGCGGCATCGGGACTGGAACTGATTGTCGGCCTGAAGAGCGATCCGCTGCTGGGCGTCGCGCTGGTGGTCGGCGTGGGCGGCATCTTTACCGAACTGTTTGCCGACATTCGCAGCTGCAAACTGCCGGTTGCCGAGTCTGACGTGCAGGACATGCTCGCTTCACTGCGCATCGGACCGCGTCTGATGAATGAAAATCTTGATCTGGCAGCGGTCACCGCCATGATCATGAAATTGCAGCAGTGGTCGGAGAATCTGGGCGATTCGCTGTCGCAACTCGACCTGAACCCGGTGATCGTGTATGCCCGTGGCAAGGGCTGCCGCATCGTTGACGCAACGGTCGTGCTGCGGAATAACTGACACATCACCATCGAGCCCATGCAATGACCCGCTTCCCACAACCCTCTTATACGGTCACGGCCCATCACGTCGTCAATCATCACACGCCCAACCGCATGCACGCGGACGGCCTGCCGCAGAAGCTGGGCTTTCGCGGTTCACTGGTGCTGGGCACCGCCATCTACGGCAACATGACCAGCGGCCTGGTCCGCCACTTCGGCGAGGAATGGCTGGGCCGCGCAATGATCTCGGTACAACTGATGAAGATCGTATGCGAGGGCGATCGCCTGCGCATCGAGACCACCGCCATCCCCGGTCGTGAACAGGACAAGGCGTTTCAGGTCACCGCATTCAACGAAACCGTCAACGACGAAATCTGCGCGCGCATGGAGACGTCCTCGCCGCTGGCCCTTCCGGACATCGATCCGCTGTGCAATCTGCAGCCTAACGAGTGGGAGGGCGAAGTCACGCAGGACCGCACCTGGGACCGCGTGGCAGTCGGCAAGGCCTACCGCTCGCACCGGCTCACCCTGAGCGCAGCTGACAACGACAACTGGAAGCGCAGCATGGACGACAACCCGGCCATCTACGCTCAGGGAGCGACGCCACCGCTCTACCCTGCGCATGTGCTGCGCCTGGCGCCCATCGGTTCACGCCATCAGTATCTCGGCGACAACGCCGTGCACGCCTCCAGCAAGGCGGTTGTTCGCCGCCTGCTGCGTGTTGGAGACGAAGTGGACCTGCTGACCGTGCCCGCAGCCAAGTGGGAGAAAAAAGGCAATCACTGGGTCACGCTGTATTGCGCGGCACGCCGGCGCGGCGAAATCTGCGCGGAGATTTATCACACGCAGATATTCAAATTGCGCGGCTCGTGATGGAACGAGCGCAGCCGGATTCTGGCCTGCCTCAGAATGGCAAGTTGGAAAAAAATTGTCATTCCGAGCATAGCGAGGAATCTGCTGTTGACTCGATTCCAGAAGCAGATTCCTCAGCCTTAGGCTTCGGAATGACAAATAATTCTTAAGCTGTTCCCAATCAGCCGCAAGATCAATATGCCCAGCCCAAACTTCTCACGACTGTTCAACCCCCGCGGCGTTGCCATCATCGGCGCAAGCGCGGAACCGGGCCGGGCCGGCACGCAGTCGGTCATCGCCTTGCAGGAGCACGGGTACGCAGGCGGCATATTTCCAGTCAATCCCAAGTACCCGGAGATCAGCGGACTCCGCTGCTTCGCCTCGGTCACCGACATTACCGACGCATGCGACGTGGCCGTCATTGCGCTGCCGGCAGCACAAGTGCTGCAAGCCATCGAGCAATGCGGGCAACGCGCAATCGGCTTCGCCGTGGTGCTGGGCGGCGGCTTTCGCGAGGCCGGGCCGGACGGTGTGGTGCGCGAAGCCGCCATGCTGAAGTGCGCGCGCTCAAGCAGAGTGCGTCTGATCGGCCCGAACTGTCTTGGCTATGTCAACATTCCCCACCGCGTATTTGCCGGCTTTGGCAGCATCACCCGCCCGCCCTATCTCAAGCCGGGGCCCGTCTCGGCGGTGATCCAGAGCGGCGGTTTCGGCAACAGCATGGTGGTGGAAGCGGCGCTCGCCGGACTGGGTTTCCAGAATGTCGTGGCGAGCGGCAACGAGACCGACATCAGTGCCGCCGAGCTGATCTCGGCCTTTGTCGATGATCCCGGCACCAAACTCATCCTCGCCTACCTTGAGGGCATTCAGGATGGCCGCGCCTTCATGGCCGCAGCACAGCGCGCACTGAATGCCGGCAAGCCCGTCGTCGTCCTCAAGGGTGGCAACTCGCGCCAGGGATCGCGCGTGGCGACGTCGCACACTGCCAGCATGACCGGTTCCTACGATATTTATCGTGCCGCCTTCCGGCAGTGCGGCGTCATCGAGGTGCGCGATGTGGACGACGCCGTGGACACCCTGCGCGCCCTCACCTGCGCCCGCC
>CANKAJ010000299.1 GCA_947479645.1 Betaproteobacteria bacterium
CCATGAGTTTAACCTGAATAATAATAAAATTTACGAATCAGGGTATTAAATATTTTTATATTTGTATTTTATGAGATTGTCTAAAAACCATTGATCTTCGCTTTTGTAGCATTCATTATTTTTGCCATTGGGGTTAAGAGCTGGCCGCCAAGTACCTTGGTCATTTTGGCAGGCCCGACTGGCGGGTATTTTGAAAAAACAGCTCTGCTCTTAAAGCAATAACTGAAAGAGAAATACAACATCGACGTCCTAATCAAACTGAAGACGCAAATGGGCCGCGTGAGCGGTCTGGATACCCGCCTTGCTGCCGGTTTCAAAAAAGCACTGTAGGCCTAATTTCAATCGCTACGCTTTTTTGGATCCTTGAAGGTGGAGGGGTTGTTCGGGCAAAGGTTCAAGACGCGACGCTGGCCTGTTTAAGCTTGGTGGTGTTTGAGAAAAACTGCCTTGCTACTGAGCCCAAGCACGCCAACTTTTTCTTTGTCAAAAGCGCTCTCCGTTTCGCTTTAAGTCCGCTGCCGCATGCTCTGCCACTTGAAAAATTGCAGCCCTTTTCGCCTCACGCCTCGCTTGAAAAGGCTTTATCCATCAACACAGCTACGCTCCCCGTAATATACTAAGTCGTATTTATTTGGCACGTGCCGTATTTTTGTGCGTGAGCGCTATAAAAGGAAACAATGACACTGACTGGTGATGCTGATCTCTACAGACTTGGTGCTGAACTTCGTGCCGAAATCTTGGGGCGCGAGCGGCTCGAACAGGCGCTGCGTGATGAGGATGACTTGGACGAGTACTATCATTTATTCGGTCATGAATGTTGCTATGCGCAGGTGTGGTCGCGCCCAGGTCTGTCTCGCCTGGACCGTGCGCTGGTAACGTTCTCGATGATTGCCGCACTGGGCCCGCAAAGCGTAACTCTGGGCGTTCATGTTCGCGGCGTGATCCGCAGCGGCGGCACGCGCGCTCAGCTAAGCCAAATCCTTGCGATGATCACCTGGTACGCCGGAGTGCCAGTCGGCTCTCAGGCCACCGCGACCGTGAGGGCCGCGCTGATCAAAATACCTGAGCCCGAAGCCCAAGTGCGGGGACCCGCACAGCCTGTCGTATCTTCATCTGAACTAGCGGCTCGCGGCAGTGCGCTGCGGCGCCTTGTGCTAGGGGAGCCACAGCCCACCGGGCTCAGTGATATGGAGACAGCCCATCAGCGCATGCAGGAGACCCACTTTTTCGGAGTGCTATGGAGCAACACAGACCTCACGCTCAAGCAGCGCTGCTTGGTACTGTTAGGGGTGATTAGCGGCTCTAACCGGATGGAAGATATGCAAGAGTGGTTTGCTGCGGCGCTGCGCCTAGGCTATAAAGTCGAGGAGCTTGAAGAGGTGGTCTTCTCATCCAGTGCTTACTGTGGCCAACTGACCTACGCAACCGCTAGGAAAGCCCTCATCGGAGCAGCCATTTCCCAGAAGGCTTGAGTCGACCATGACATTACCGAGGCACGTCGGAGTGTCTCTCTCCTCTTCGTTAGAGCGCGGCCAACGCGTCTTTGTCGCTGGGCTGTCAAGTGAATCCGCCCTGCTGCGCGAAGAGCTGATACAGAACCCGGAAAAGGCAGCAGACGTTGAGTTCACTTGCGTCCAGTTACCCGGAATAGACAGCACTGACTATCTTGCCTTCCATCCGGAAAGCCGGACCCGTGCGTTTTTCATGACACCTAGCGTTCGCGAGGGCATGAGACGTAATCGCACCTTACTGCATCCTCTTGACTACTCTGGCATCGCAAGTCACCTCTGGGCCGCCGACCCCTTTGATTGCGCGATCGGGCAATTCACCCCTCCTGACCGCAACGGCTGGTGCCATCCCGGAATGTCTGTAGATTTTCTTCCCCTTGTGTGGAAGCGAGCAAAGCGTCGGATCGGCCACTTAAATCCCGGCCTGCCCCGCATTGCTAGCAGCTTTCGGGTCCACATTTCTGAGCTGGATGTTGTGGTGGAAAGGGATGCCCCTCTACTTATGGTGTCGAGTCCCGAACCCACAGTGGCGGCACAACTTATCGCGGCGTTCGCTGCAAACTTGATCCTTGATGGAGACACTCTGCAGTTTGGCATCGGTTCAGTGATGCCAGCGCTCGCGCAGGCACTGAGCTCTCACCGCTCGCTACGCATTCACTCCGGAATGGTTTCATCCTTTGTTGAAACAATGTGGAGGAGCGGTTCGCTCAGCCCAGACGAACTCATTGTGGCCGGGGTTGTTTTCGGCGACGAGGCTTTCTATAAGTCCGCTGGCGTACTTGAACGCTTGAAATTAGAAGACGTGCGGACTACGCACGGACTTGGCACCGTCTCCGCCATAGAGCGTTTCGTTGCAATTAATGGCGCGGTGGAGGTAGACCTCTTCGGTCAGACTAATTCCGAGCGCAGCGACGGCTCCTTGATGGCCGGGGCAGGCGGTCTACCCGCTTTCGCGCAGGCAACCCAACTCTCGCACGACAGTCAATTTTTGATCTGTCTGCCGTCGACTGCGCGGAATGGAAAAGTGTCGCGTATCGTGCCATCCTTAGGTGCTCACGGTCTATGCACTGTGCCAAGGCATTTGGCCGGCACCATCATCACTGAGTATGGAGTTGCCAAACTACGCGACCTTTCTATGGAAGAACGTGCTGGTGCCCTCATCTCCATCGCCCACCCTGACCACCGACCTTCCCTTTCCACTGCGTGGGAAGTGATACGACGCAAGCTCTAAAAAGTCTCGCTATGAGTGCAGGGAGCATGTACCAGTCTGCAGTTGTGAAGCTGCTCGCTCGGATCAATCTGCATTATTCTTTGACGAATCAAGCGCATGCCAAAGCGCATCGTCGCGATCGCGCCGGGCAATGATATACCCGTCGCGAAGCAATACCGGCGCCGCAGCAACTTTGACTTCCTCCATCACCACATTTCGGCGCTTAATGCGCCACTGCCCATCCCGGCACTCAAAGTGATCGACATACCGGCATAACAATTCAGCCATAAGTCGGGTGCCAGGCGGCAGTATCTGGTCGCCGAGCCACACCAGAATCGTTTCCCGCGCCTCCTCGCCATAACGCTGATAAACCATGCAGTAGGTTTCGACGACCGCGGTCGTGTCGGATTGGAAATCTATGTTGCAGTTTCCGAGAAAGTGCATCGACTGCTCAATCGTTGCATGCCTGCGCTCGAGCCATTCGAGCAGGCCTGGAACGCCCCCCTTATATCCGCCATGGTCGTCAAAGGCGTCTGGGTGATAAGCATCCGACAC
>CANKAJ010000300.1 GCA_947479645.1 Betaproteobacteria bacterium
CTTGATCTCCAGCCATTCCAGCCACGAGTCGAGCACGTGTTCCTGGTCGCCGGTCTTGTCGCGCTCTTCGTCCCAGGCGAAACCCGAGAGCTTCAACCCGGTGCCGAAACAACTGGTGCACCAGCCGTGCTTGGAGTTGAACGAAAACAATCGCGGGTCGAGTTCCGGAAAACTTCGCGCGCAGCACGGGCAGGCGCGCTTGGTCGAGAAGCTCTGCTGCGGCAACTCGATCTCCACATGCTCGGGTCCACCATAATGCGCGGCCGCCCCTTGCAGCGCGAACAGATTGGCCAGCTTGTCCAGTTGCCCCAGCACATGCACATTGCCCTTGCCGTGTTCCAGCGCCGTGGTGAGCGCGTCGCGCAGGGCCGCTTCGTTCTTCGGCGTGACGATGAGGTCGGCCACCGGCAGCTCGATGCTGTGCTCCCTGAAGCGATCCAGGCGCGGCCACTTGGCGGTGGGCAGGAACTCGCCGTCCACTCTGAGGAAATCGTAGCCCTTGCCCTTGGCCCACTTGGCGAGGTCGGTGTAGAAGCCCTTGCGGTTCACCACCAGCGGCGCCAGCAGGCCGATGCGTTGGCCGCGATAGTCGCGGGCGATGCGCGCGGCGATGGCATCGAAGCTCTGCGGCTCGATGGGCACATTGCAATCCGGGCAGTACTGCGTGCCGAGCTTCACGTACAGCAATCTGAGGAAGTGATACACCTCGGTCAGCGTGGCCACGGTGGACTTGCCGCCGCCGCGGCTGGTGCGCTGCTCGATGGCGACGGTGGGCGGAATGCCGAAGATGGCGTCCACGTCCGGCCGCGCCGCCGACTGCACGAACTGGCGCGCGTAGGCGTTCAGCGATTCCAGGTAGCGCCGCTGGCCTTCGGCGAACAGGATGTCGAAGGCCAAAGTCGATTTGCCGGAGCCCGACACGCCGGTGATTACCGTGAAGCGGTCGCGCGGAATCTCCACGTCGATGTTCTTCAGGTTGTGTTCGCGGGCATTGTGAATACGTACAGATTGGGATAAAAGTCCGCGGCTGGTGCGCTTTTCCAGCGCAATTGATGCCAATTGCTTCAGCGCCGCGGAGGAATATTCGGGCCGGTCCATGGCGGTCACGTAGTCGCGCATGGCGCGGCCGGTGTGCGAGTCGGGCGCGGCCATGATGGCGGCGGGCGTGCCCTGCGCGACGATCTCGCCGCCGGCGTCGCCGCCTTCGGGGCCGAGGTCGATGATCCATTCGCTGGCGGCGATGACGTCCAGATTGTGTTCGATCACCACCAGCGAGTGGCCGGCGTCGAGCAACTGGCCGAAGGCGCGCAGCAGTTTGGCCACGTCATCGAAATGCAGCCCCGTGGTGGGTTCGTCGAAGAGGAACAGTTTGGTCCGGGCCGGGAAGGCCGCGCTGATGCCGGCCCGTTCCCGCGGTGACAGCGACGCAATCAGGTCGGCGGGCAGCGAAGCGGCGTTGCCACGCAATGCCTGTGACAGTGGGCGCGGTTGCGGCGCACTGGCGGCTTCGGCCAGATGACCGGCGAGCTTGAGTCGTTGCGCTTCGCCGCCGGACAAGGTCGGCACCGGCTGTCCGACCTTCAGGTATTCAAGGCCGACATCCGCCAGCGGTTTGAGCACGCGCGCGACTTCTTCTTCACCGGGCAGCGAAAAGAAATGAATGGCTTCCGATACCGTCATCTCCAGCACGTCGGCGATGGACAGGCCGCGCAGCGTGATCTCCAGCACTTCGGCGCGGAAGCGTTTGCCGTCGCAGTCGGGGCATCTGAGATACACATCCGACAGGAACTGCATCTCGATGTGCTCGAAGCCGTTGCCGCCGCAGGTGGGGCAGCGGCCGTTGCCGGAGTTGAAGCTGAAGGTGCCGGCGGTGTAGTCGCGCTCTTTCGCCGCGGGCGTGCGCGCGTACAGGTTGCGGATGGCGTCCCAGGCGCCGACGTAGCTGGCCGGGTTGGAGCGCGTGGTGCGGCCGATGGGCGTCTGGTCCACCATGATGACTTCGCCGATGTGCTCATGGCCGCGCAGCGCGCGATGCGCGCCGGGCGTCTCGGTGGGCTTGCCCTTGGCGCGGCACAGCGCCGCGTACAGCACGTCCTGCACCAGCGTTGATTTGCCCGACCCCGACACGCCGGTGATGCACACCAGTTTGCCCAACGGAATGCGGAGGTCGATGTTCTTCAGGTTGTGTTCAGTGGCGCCGATGAGTTCCAGCGTGGTGTCGGCAGCGCTCCTGAGCGCCCGCGCAGCCACGGCCTGGCTGGCCTTCTTCCGCCCGGACAGGTAATCGCCGGTCAGCGTGTGCGCCGAGCGCAGTTCATCCGGCGTGCCGTAGAACACCACTTCGCCGCCGCGCTCGCCGGGGCCGGGGCCCATGTCGAGAATGCGGTCGGCTTCGAACATGATCTGCGGGTCGTGCTCCACCACCACCAGCGAATTGCCGGCGTCGCGCAGGCGGTGCATCACGCCGATGACGCGGCTCATATCGCGCGGATGCAGGCCGATGGAGGGTTCGTCCAGCACGAACAGCGTGTTGACGAGCGACGTGCCCAGCGCCGTGGTGAGGTTGATGCGTTGCACTTCGCCGCCCGACAGCGTGCGCGACTGGCGATCCAGCGTGAGGTAGGGCAGGCCGACGTCGCACAGGTACTTGAGGCGGGCGCGGATTTCGGTGAGCAACAGATCCGTGGCTTCATCGAGCGGCGCCGGCAGATGCAGCGAATCCATCAGTGCGCGCACGCGCTCGATGGGCAAGAGCATCAGGTCGTGCACGGTCAGGCCGGGCAGCGCCGCCAGTTGCGCGTCACTGAAGGTGGCGCCATGAGGATGAAAGCGCGGGCGGGCGTGTTCGCCATGACCGGAATTTCCGTTCAGGGCCTTGTCCGCATCGTCCCTGGTGCCGAGGCGCCACAGCAGCGCATCGGGCTTCAGGCGCGCGCCGTCGCAGGCGGTGCAGGGCGTGTAGGCGCGGTACTTCGACAGCAGCACGCGCACATGCATCTTGTAGGACTTGGTCTCCAGCCATTTGAAAAAACGCGCCACGCCATACCAGGTGCCGGGCCAGGAGGCCTTCCAGTTCTCCCATTCCGGTTCGCCTTCCAGCACCCAGTGGCGCTCGGCCGCGGTAAGCAGGCGGAATGGCGTGTCCAGCGGGATGTCGCGCTTCCTGGCGTACTTGACGAGGTCGTCCTGGCATTCCTTGAAACTCGGCGTCTGCCACGGCCGCACCGCGCCTTCGCGCA
>CANKAJ010000301.1 GCA_947479645.1 Betaproteobacteria bacterium
GGCGGCATCCGTCCATAACGGATTATCGTCGCCGATGCCTTCGCAGAACCGCATGATCGCGAGCCGCGTGGCGTATTCATTGTTGACGCAGGATTCGGTGCGCAGCTCGGTGCCGATCAGCGCGCGCATATCCGCAAGCATCTTGTCGGTGAACTTGCCGCGAGCGAGCTGGGTGTCGATTGCCGGGGAATCACTCATAACCTACCTCAGTGTAGTTCATAATTGCGAACTATAGATCGTTAATGCGATAGACTCTAAGCTGGCAAGTGGGCGCATGTCAACTCCAATTCAACTCCAATGCCCCCCGAACGAAATCCAAATCCGCACGAAGACTGCCCGTGCCAGTGCAGCGCCATCAATGCCACTGTTGCTCCAGATAAGCGCCTGTTGCAGGCGTGCGAAAATGAGTTGGAATGGATTTCCCGTTGTTGTTCATTGATACGATTGGCATTCACGGACTTCCAGTAAAGCGGCACAAGTTCTTTTGATGACATAACAGCAGGAGAGACAGCATGCGCGTAGGATTTATCGGTATCGGAACCATGGGCTCGGGGATGGCGCTGAATGCGCTGAAAACCGGTTGCGAAATGACAGTGCACGACCTGCGCAAGGAGGCGGCCGAACCGCACCTGGCCGCAGGGGCGAAATGGGCTGATTCTCCCGCCGAGGCGGCCAGGGGTGCGGACGTGGTGTTCACGTCACTGCCCAAGCCCAATGACGTGGAGACGGTGGGTCTGGGTGAACACGGTCTGCTGGGCGCCATGGAGAAAGGCGCGGCCTGGTTCGATCTCAGCACCAATTCGCCTTCCACACTGCGTCGGGTCGGCGCGAAGTTCGCCGAGAAGGGCATCCACTTCCTGGATGCACCGGTGAGCGGCGGACCCGCAGGCGCCCAAAGCGGCAAGCTCGCCATCTATATCGGCGGCGACAGCGCCATCTACGACAAGCACGCCAAGCTGCTTCAGGCCATTGGTGATCAGGCCATGTACGTCGGTGAACTGACCGCAGGCACCGTCGCCAAGCTGGCCCACAACTGCGCCAGCTTCACCCTGCGCATGGTGGTTGCCGAGATATTCACCCTGGGCGTCAAGGCGGGAGTCCCGCCACTCGCGCTGTGGCATGCGATACGCCAGGGCGCTACCGGGCGTAAGCGCACCTTCGATATGCTGGCCGACCAGTTTCTTGTCAACAAATACGAGCCGCCGAATTTCGCCCTGGAACTCGCGCTCAAGGATATGACGCTGGCAATGGAACTGGCCAAGGAAGTGGACGTGCCCATGCACATGGCGGATCTGGCTTATGCCGACATGAACGAGGCAGTCAAACGCGGCTGGGGCAGGCTGGATTCGCGCTCGATCATGATGCTGCAATCCGAGCGCGCCGGTGTGCACATCGAGGAATCCGCAGCCGATGTGCAGAAGACGCTGGCCAAAGGCTGATCCACAACGAAGTGGCCCGGGTCAGCAAGCGTCCGGATCAGCAAGCGACGGGATCAACAAACGATTACAGGCAGAAAAATTTCAGTTGCCGACCTGCACCTCGGGCGGCGTTTGTCGTAGCGCACAGGACGACCGCCCACGGTCTGCAACCCCATGGTCCGCAGCCCAAATCCGGAAAGCCAACAGCACCTGCAACACTACGGCAAATCATCTGCAGAAATTGACGCCCGCGCCCGGAGCCCCTATCCTTCACTTCAAAGAAGAACTTCATCCTGCGGCGTTCCGGACCGGATTCGCTCCTGACCCGGCGGAGCCAACAACGTGCTGGTATTTTTTTCAGTGCGATCTCGGAGATTCACAACATGATTCGCTACACTAAAAAACATTCACTTGCGCCCGCCCTGTGTGGTGCGCTTGCGGCCATCTCGCTCAGCACCCTGCCCGGCGTGGCAACGGCCCAGGACAAATTTCCGTCGCGCCCGGTGCGCATGGTCGTTCCCTTCCCACCCGGGGGCAGCAATGACATCCTCGGGCGCTTCCTCGCGCAGAAGATGACCGACCGCCTGGGCCAGCAGGTGCTGGTGGACAACCGCGCCGGCGCCGACGGCATCATCGGCGCCGAGATCGCCTCGCGCGCCACGCCCGACGGCCACACCATTCTCATCATCTCCACGAGCTACACGCAGAACCCGGCCATTCACAAGCTGCCTTTCGATCCGACCAAGGCACTCATCGCCATATCCCAGATTGCCACTGGCGCCATCGCGTTCTACACAGCACCCAATTTACCCATCACCAGCATCAAGGAGTTGATCACCGCCACCAAGTCCAAGCCTGAAGCGATTCGCTACGCCACCTCGGGCGCCGGCGGTGTGAACCACTTCGCGGGCGAGCTGTTCAACAGCATGGCCGGCATCAAGATGGTCCACGTGCCTTACAAGGGCGGCGGCCCCTCCATGGTGGATGTGATGTCAGGCCAGGTGGAGATCGGCCTGGGCACGGTGATCCAGGCGTTGCCGCTGATCCGCTCGGGCAAGTTGCGGGCCTTCGCCGTGACCACCGCCAAGCGTTCTTCGGCCGTGGCCGACGTGCCAACGATCTCCGAGGCCGGCGTGCCCGGCTACGAAGCCGGCGTTTTCTGGGGCGTGCTCGGCCCCGCCGGCATCCCCAGGCCGATCGTCAATCAGCTCAACAAGGAAATCGGCGCCATCCTGCAAGAGCCTGAAATGGTGAAACGCCTGCAAAACGAAGCGGCCGAGCCGACCGTCAGCACACCTGAAGCCTTCCAGAAACTGATTCTGGATGAAATTCAAAAGTGGATCAAAGTGGCCAAGGAGACCGGGATCAAGGCCGAATAGGTCACCTAGACCGCAGCGCGCAGCGTGCCGATCCACGCCGCGCTGCAAGCCAGCTCCGGGCCATGATGGCATCGCCGTCCTGGCCCGCTTTTTCATCAGTAATTTTCTTCACTCATCTCCAGCAGAGGACCACAAATGGCCGGCCACAGTGACGCCAACACCGCAAAGAATGAACCCGTCATCGACGCCTTCATCAACTTGTCCCAGTCGCTGCGCTGGCGGGACGTGGCTGCGGCCACGCGCCACAACGTCAAGCGCGAACTGCTCGACTGGACCGGCGCGGCCATCGCCGGCCGCCACGCGCGGGGCATTCCCGGCTGGCTGCAGGTGCTCATCGACATGGGCGGCCGCCCCGATGCGCGCGTGCTGGGCGGGCCGATGGTGCCCGCGCCCACTGCGGCGCTGTGCAACGGCTACTACGGCCATGTGCTCGAATTCGAC
>CANKAJ010000302.1 GCA_947479645.1 Betaproteobacteria bacterium
CACCATCATCATGGGCAAATTGCCACCCAGAATATCGGCCAGTGCCTGAGAATCGCCCTTATAGGGGATGTGCTGCATGTTGATGCCGGCTCTGAACTTGAGTAATTCCCCGGCCAGATGCGTTGGCCCACCCAGGCCCGATGAACCGAACGAATACTTGCCCGGCGCCTTCTTCACCACATCGATGAACTCCCGCAGGTTTTTGGCCGGAAAACTGGCATTGACAATAAGAGCAGCGTCATTGACCGCAAACGGCGCGATGGGGATGAAATCCTTCAGCGGATCGAAGTTGGCCTTGGTCAGATGGATGGCGATGGTCATGGTGCCGCCGGTACCCATCATCAGGGTGTAGCCATCCGGTGCAGCCTTGGAAGCAATATCCGCCGCCAGTAGGCCGCTCGCCCCGGGACGATTCTCCACCAGCACAGGCTGGCCAAAACTCTTCTGCCAGCCATCGGCCACCAGACGCGCGTCAATGTCGGTGGCACCGCCTGCGGCATAGCCAACGATAAAACGTATGGGTTTGGCGGGATAATCCTGAGCCTGCGCATACGGTATAGCCAGCCATTGGGCAGCCACGGATAGTGCCAGCAGAGCGATGCGCAACATGGTTGATCTCCCCTAGTTATTACCTACGAAGTACCCATTTACGATACACCTCTGATTGCGGGTGCTTGTCATTCATCACTACGGAAGCGTCGTTCGCGGCTTCGTTCCTCAGCAACACATGGGAAGCACGGTTCAAGCCGCGCTGCGTGTCCGGGCCGATTGGTGGGATTCGGGTCTTGCTCCAGAAGCCAACGCCCCCCACTGCCGGGCAATTGCTTCGGCCTCGGCAACAACATCCGCGATGATGTCGGCGGCACCCTTGATATTGCGAACCAGCGCGGCGCTCTGCCCTGCGGCACCATCACCGTTTTCCAGATCGCCGAGCATCTGGACCCGATACTGTCCGTTGATCGTGGGAGAAGGATTCCTGCCGACAATGGAAGGAGGGACCGAAGCAATCAGCGCCTTCAGTTCATCCACGGCATTGCGGCGATCCATCTCGTACATCTTCTGCGTATATTCGGTCCTCAAAACGCGCGACAGCCGCCCCAATATGCGTTGAGTCATCAAGGTCGCGGCATCGCTGGAATTGACGATCGCCTCCTTGAATCGTTGATGCACGTGACATTCGCTGGCGGCAAGAAAGGCCGTGCCCATCTGCACACCATCGGCTCCCAACGCCATGGCGGCCATATAGCCACGGCCATCGGCGATTCCCCCGGCAGCCACCACAGGAATGTCCACCGCATCGACGACCAGCGGTGTCAGCACCATAGTCGTCAATTCATCGGATCCCTCAATCCCGCCCGCCTCGTATCCTTCGCACACCACGATATCGACACCCGCCGCCTGCGCGCCAATCGCCTGGCGCACATTACTGACCACGTGAATCATCTTGATACCGGCTTGCTTCAGTTTGGGGGTCAGAATCTTCGGGCTACCTCCCGACGTAATGACCACATCGACTTTCTCCTCGATCAGCATCGCTATCTGAAGATCGGCGAAATTATCCAGAAAGAACAAGGGTACGTTTGCGCCGATCGGCTTGCTGGTCAACTCGCGGGCCCGCTGGATGTGGCGGCGGACATTTTCGATGCGTTCATCCATCGGCGACCAACCCGGATTGGCCGACACCACTCCCAGCCCACCACCGTTGGATACGGCTGCTGCCAGTTCGCCATTACCGGCGATGGCCATTCCGCCCTCCAGTATCGGGTATTCGATGCCAAGTATTTCGGTCACGCGATTCTTGAACACGCCGTCACTCCATATGCTCTAGAGGAATAGCGGAGGATTTTCGTACATATGCGGCTCCGGCGCAATGACGCAGATCAACAGCATTCGACGCTGTCTGATCGCGCATTCTGCAAGTACAATTAATGGGCACTTTCTCCTCATGTTTGAAGGCACTTGCCGATGAAAAATACAGGCTACGACGCGCGGCGAAGGACCACTCTGCTTGCGCTGATCGGTAGCGGGTGCAGTCTTTCAATCCTGTTGCGCAACGCCCTGGCGCAGAATCCGGCCGGTACGCAGGGCCTGCAACGCATTGGGGGCGAAGTACGCATTAATGGCAATGTCGCCGGCATCGGTGCTGCCATCCGGGGCGGTGACTCCGTTGCAACCGGCCCGGGCGGATTCGCAGTACTGGTGGTTGGCCAGGATGCTTTCCTGCTGCGCGACAACACCCACGTTGAGTTCGCCGGAAGCGAGCGCCTGCTGGATGCGCTGCGGCTGATCACAGGCAAGCTTCTTGGGGTTTTTGCAACCGGAGGCGATCGCCGCTTGCAAACCCCGACGGCCAACATTGGCATTCGGGGCACCGGCGCGTATATGGAGGCTGAACCTGAGCGCACCTATTTTTGCCTTTGTTACGGCAGCGCCGATGTCGCCGCTGCCAACAGCACAGAGCGAGACTCCTATACAACCACCCACCACGAATCTCCGCGCTACATCTACGGCGACGGCCGGGCGAATTCCATCGTGCCAGCCAGCGTAAGCAATCACACCGATGCGGAGCTGATCATGCTGGAAGCCCTGGTGGGCCGCTCACCTCCATCCGGCTTCATGGTAGCGCCCAACCGCTATTGACCGGGTTTCAAGCGGCGCGGAGGCGCACTTCACGACCAATCTCCTGCTTCACCCCCCTGCACCCAGGGTCCGGTTGGCCCGGCGCATGCGCAGGCTGAGTTCACGCCCGAGATTGGCAAGGATAGTCATGCCGATGCGCGGAAATTTTTCAGCCAGCTTCTCGAAAAGAACCCGCTCCAGCACGTAGCAAACGAGCGCCTCATCGACAGTGACCTTGGCCGAGCGCGGCTCGCGGTCAAGCAGGGCCATTTCACCGAATATCGTCCCTGCCGAGAATGTCACCAGACGCCGGTCGCCGCTCCTTTTAATGCCGGCGGCATCGCGCTGCAGCCGCACGCTCGCCGACCCGCGCACAATGATGTACAAGGCGTCACCCGCATCGCCTTCGGAAAACACTGCATCTCCGCCTGCGAACTCGCAACGGGTGAGCACTTTTTGCAACTCCTCACGTTCGCCAGGCGACAGGCCGCGCGTGATATCGAGCTGGTCGAATGCAAGGTCCGC
>CANKAJ010000303.1 GCA_947479645.1 Betaproteobacteria bacterium
CCAAACTTATGACCGGCCATGAAAATGATGTTTTCAATTTGAGGCAACTGCTGAACGGCCTGCATGTCAAGCAGGTCACAAGCGATGCATTCGATGCCTTGTGTCTCCAATTTGGCTTGCAAGCCGTGCTCTGTAAAGCGGGCCACACCAATCACCCGCTTATGCGGTGCCGCTCGCTTGGCCAAGCGGGCCAATGTGGGCCCCATCTTGCCACCCACACCCAAAATCATCACGTCACCTTGCAAAGCCTCCATATCGCGAACGAGCATGGGAGAGGGCTCGGTCATGAAGTCTTCTAGCGACTCAACGTTGCTGAAGCGACTGGGCCACCTTATTTGGGGTGTTGTTTGCATGTAAAGCTAAAGTGACTGCGAATGCATTTATTTTCTGGCGGTAAATAAAAGTTGAAATGTTTTTTTAGATCAGGATTATTTTACTAAGTTATTTTTTTGAGATCTCACATCAATACTTCGCATAACTATCTGCCCTTAGGCTGATTTACGCCGAAGCAGCGCCAAGACATATCTATACAAATTTTCCACTTATGCGACTCTTGCAAAAGGGGGTGATTGCCCTAGATGCTTCCATCCTTATATCGGTTACATTGCCCCAAAGTGGAAGTCGTTTTGAACATCAAAAATGGGAGCCATCGCATGGATCTTCAACTCGCAGGCAAAGTCGCGCTGGTCACTGGCGCAAGCTTGGGTCTTGGACGGTCGATCGCGGCCCTTTTGGCGGAGGAAGGCTGCCGTCTGGTGATCGTCGCGCGACGTGTCAGCCTGCTTGAAAAAGTAGCGAATGAAATCGCGGCAACAGGAAGGCAGTCGCCGCTGATTATCGTTGAAGATATTACGTCCGACGGTGCCGCCGAGCGCATCAAGGCGCAGGCAATGGCGCGCTTCGGGAGCCTGGATGTCCTGATAAACAACGCCGGCGGTTCCCGTCCCCAGACGGGTCTGGGCACCGAGGCGGAATGGGAAGAAGCGATGTTGCTGAATTACACTGCCGGTCGGCGCTTGGCGCATGCCTTCGTGCCCATGATGCGTGAGAGAAAGTTCGGCCGGATCATCAACATTACCGGCGGGGACGAGCCCACGATCGTCAATGCAGCGAACCCGCCGAACGGCGCGGTGCACATTTGGGCCAAGGCTTTGTCGCGCAATGTTGCCAGGGATGGCATCACGGTGAACTGCGTCGTGCCGGGCAAAATCCATTCGGAGCAGATAGACCAGCGCATCCTTCCCACAGCAGAGGCACGCGAAGCCTGGATCGAGCAGTATTGCCCAGTTGGCTATATTGGAGAACCAGATGATCTGGGCGTACTTGTGACATTTCTTTGCTCTCCGCGTGCGCGCTATATCACCGGCCAGGTCATTCATGTCGATGGCGGCGTTCGGCGCTATGCGCATTGAGATTATTTTCCAATCCAGGCATTGGCTTGCAGAACTGAACTGTTCATGCCGATCAATATGTCGGAAGTGATTGACCCAAGCCATTCGGCAGACTCAAACCTCATTGAATAAGGTTGATAATGGTTCTATAAATTTGCCCTATACTGAATTCACCCTTTGCGATACTTGATCCACTTTAAGGATACGAACATGCGCGCACTCACCCAATCCCTTATCTGCTCGGTTCTGGCCCTGATGGTTGAACTGCCCGCGCTGGCCCAGGCGCCCTGGCCCGTCAAGCCGATACGCATGGTCGTGAACTTCGCTCCAGGCGGCAGCACCGATGTCATTGCGCGTTCGCTGGCGCAGAAGCTCGGTGAAGCGCTGGGGCAGCCGGTGGTTGTCGAAAACCGTGTCGGTGCGGCGGGAAATATCGGACTCGACGCTGTCGCGCGCTCGGCGCCCGACGGCTACACGCTGCTGCACTCGGCTGATGGCGCCATCCTCGTCAATCCGCACATCTTCAAAATGGAAACTGATGTGGCGAAGGATTTGCTGCCAGTCGCCCCGACCGCTAATGCGGCGATGTTCTTGGTTGCCCGCCCGGGTGTCCCGTCGGGCAACCTGGCCGAGTTCCTTGCCCATGTGCGTGCCAATCCTGGTAAGCTGAATTACGGCTCTGCGGGCAGCGGCACGCTGCAGCACGTCGTCATCGAAATGCTCATGCACGAAGCGAAGTTCAGCTCAGTGCATGTGCCCTATAAGGGGTCGCAGGCGGTACTGGTGGACTTGCTTGGCAGCCAGGTGGACTTCAGCGTGGATCTGGGTGCGTCGATTCCGCACATCAAGAGTGGCAAGCTGCGGATCCTTGGGGTACCGGCAAAGACCCGTTCCAAAATTTTCCCCGATGCACCTACGCTGGTCGAAAGTGGCATCAACGTGGACCTGGTCTGGTATTCGGGCGTCTACGCCCCAGCAGGTACGCCGCAGGCCATTGTTAACCGCCTCAATCGGGAGATCACGCGCATCATGCATAGTCCGGAGGCGAAGGTGCAACTCGATACGATGACCTCGGAAGCAGTGCCGGCGATGACGCCCGTTGAGTTTGCGGCGCACCAACAGCGCGCGCGCGAAATCTTCGGCGAGGTGGTGCGGCGCGCGGGGATCAAGGCCAACTAGCACAGGCTGTTGAAAAAAACCCCCTATGACACCCATGTTGGGGAACTGTTGGTTCTCAGAAACTGACCTAAGCGAATTGCGCTTCCTATAACTTTACTGCACTGCCATATTCAATGGGGGGGTTGCACTTGGATGGTATCAACAGGCGCACTTCCTGATCTTTTAGCAAAGGGCGCACTTTCACCAGATAGTTTTGGAATGCAGGGTCCAGATAGAGTCGGTCACGACGGCGCTGTCGATCCCCCGCATCTTCAAAGCCGAACATCATGATGATTTGGTTGATGTTGCCGATTTCGGTTCGAAACAGACCCATGAAGTTGCCAAGTATGCGCACTTGTGGCTCCAGGCCTTCCTTTTCGAACAGTTCCATGAAGGTGGCAACGGCACCGATGTGAAGTGTGTAAGTGCGGTGATCAATGACCATTTAATTTCCAATCAAAGCAGGTGAGTTTTCAAGGCAGTCACTGCCTGTGAAACAAGGTGGATATTTAACTGACACCAGGCTTGACGCAAACAGATGCAACCA
>CANKAJ010000304.1 GCA_947479645.1 Betaproteobacteria bacterium
ATCGAGCTACCGCGCAACGCGAGGTCAACGCCTGGCAGCGTCGACGCAATACCGAGCGACGCGGTATTGACTGGACGTTTACTCGCCAAGATGCAGATCGAAAGATGGCTCGACATTATGTTTCGTAATTAACGTGTTGCAATACTAGTGGTGGCTTGGGGAGATCGATTTACTATTGAGCTGAACTTTATCTAATTTGAGTAAGAGCTGTCGAATAAAAAGCAACATGCTCTAAAGAAGCAAAGCAAAATAATAGGGAGCTCTTAAGCAAGTTGATGACATCAAGGTTTGGACTCGATAAATTCGAGTTGGACGCCATCGGAACCTTCGAAGAAGCAGACCCGCTGACCACTGGCACTGATTCAAATCGCCGGAAACCGGAAGAAACTGGGATATCATTGCGAGAGTCGTATCAGCCCATTATTGGACTTATAGTGGACTTAAATCAGAAATCCAAGTTGCTCGAAAAGCGCTACTTTGCTTGGAAACCCGCATGGATATTGGTGGGTGGTACAGGGTTTGAACCTGTGACCCCTGCCGTGTGAAGGCAGTGCTCTACCGCTGAGCTAACCACCCAACAGCTTTCATTATAAACCATTGAGAGCTTCCATACTAAAGAGCCAACCTGATACTCAGGTTAATATATTCATTTTTTACTTTGGTTAATGATGATTCGTACACGCTTTGCGCCTAGTCCGACAGGTTATTTACATATTGGTGGTGCTCGTACCGCATTATTTGCTTGGGCTTATGCGCGCAGGCATGGCGGAAAATTTGTATTGCGTATAGAAGATACGGATCTCGAACGTTCCAGTGATGAGTCGATCAAGGCCATTATTGACGGAATGACATGGCTTGGATTGGATTGGGACGAAGGGCCAATTCGGCAGATGACGAGGCTCGATCGATACAGTGAAGTTGCGGATCTGCTAATAAAGGATAACAAAGCCTACTACTGTTACTGCTCGCGAGATGAACTTACTCAAATGAGGGATGCTCAGCGATCAAGAGGAGAAAAACCAAGATACGATGGTCGCTGGAGACCGGAAAATGTGAAGGCGCTTGGTTTGGTACCTCCCCCTAACGTCAAACCTGTCTTGCGGTTTAGAAATCCCAATGACGGTGATGTCATTTTTGAAGATCTGGTCAAGGGGAAAATCTCGGTTTCAAATGGTGAACTTGATGACCTGGTGATTTTAAGGGCTGATGGTGTGCCTACATATAATTTTGGTGTAGTTGTGGATGATCTGGATATGAATATATCCCATGTCATACGAGGAGATGATCATGTCAACAATACACCCCGTCAAATTAATATCTTTCGTGCTCTTGGTGCAAGTCTGCCAAATTTCGCGCACGTACCCATGATTCTTGGGGCAGATGGAGAGCGGTTGTCAAAGCGTCATGGTGCTGTAAGTGTAATGCAGTATTTTGAAGACGGTTTTCTCCCGGAGGCGTTATTAAATTATCTTGCAAGGCTTGGTTGGTCTCATGGAGATGCAGAATTGTTTTCTTTGGATCAATTTGTCGAGTGGTTTGATTTGGGGCACGTTAGTCGATCACCAGCTCAGTTTAATAACGAGAAGTTGCGCTGGGTTAATCAACAGTACATAAAGAATGTGGATAATCATCTCCTGGCTGAAAAAATTGCGGGGCGAGTTTTACGCGCAGGCGGGAATCTTAAGAAAGGGCCGGCGCTGGAGCAGGTTGTCGCATTGCTAAAGGAAAGAGCGGACACACTCGAAATGCTGGTAGATGATGCAAGATTGTTTTATGTAGACTTGGAATTGGCGGGCGATTTGCAGAGCACGCATGTAACCGCTGCTGTTAAGCCTGCTCTTAGAACATTTTTAAATGAGCTGTCGGCACTTCAGATTTGGGATATGGGAGCAATAAAGGATTCAATTCGACGTACTCTTGCAGAGCATAATCTTAAGATGCCAACGCTAGCGGTCCCGGTTCGTGTTTGTGTTTTTGGCAGAACTCAAACTCCAGATCTCGCAGCAGTTCTTAATCTAGTTGGCCGTGACAAAGTACTTGAGCGAATTAGACTCTGTGTCGATTAAATTCTTTGCAGAATTCCCTTTATGTCAGGTATACTGCGTGGCTCCAGTGGGGGTATAGCTCAGCTGGGAGAGCGCTTGCATGGCATGCAAGAGGTCAGCGGTTCGATCCCGCTTACCTCCACCATCCGCGACAATTATCTTAGTCCCCATCGTCTAGAGGCCTAGGACATCGCCCTTTCACGGCGGTAACCGGGGTTCGAATCCCCGTGGGGACGCCACTGGATATTGTTTGGATGGTTCGTAGTAGGAACTGGGGCGTTAGCTCAGCTGGTAGAGCAGCGGACTCTTAATCCGTAGGTCGAGTGTTCGAGCCACTCACGCCCCACCAATAAACACGCGGCTCTCCGAGAGGAGGGCCGTTTGCTTTTGTGTCGAGGGGTTACGTAGGGGTTACGTTGGCTGGATTCCCAGATCGCCATAAAGCCCGGTTTCGGGCCTTATGGCGCGTGCCCCCAACCGAGAATAAGGCCGACGGGGACGGGAAATATTCATATCCCTACCGCAAATGCATTCTGTTCGATCGAATTTTCAGTCGGAAATTGGCGGGGTAAAGTACTTCTGAAAGGTCTTGCGTGAAGTCATGTACCCATCGTTAAACGGACGACCCTCTGGTAATACTTGGCTAGATTGCATGGCTGCAACCGCAAGGACTCCTTTGGTATGGGCGTAGGCGCCGCGCAGCGCCTCTATGCGTTCCCCGTCCTCAAGTATGGCGCGGACTGCGAGGTCGTGAGTACCAATGGGTTGCGCGAAAGGGTCGCGGCGGAACTTGCTAAGGCGGGAAAGCAGTACGAGTAAGGCCGTTTCTTAATATCTATCGGCATTTTCCGGCGCCATTGCGCAGCTGTGTCAAATCCAAAATCTAAATGATCGTGACTTACCATGCCACTACAAAATCGCGTTGACCCCGCCTATGCCGTTATCGGCCGCGAAGGTCAGGTTGTCACCGTCGGCCATCGCACCCGTCGCCTCTTCAGGCACTAGGCGGCGTATGGGCATCGATATGCAGGTGTTGATCG
>CANKAJ010000305.1 GCA_947479645.1 Betaproteobacteria bacterium
ATCGAACTGCTCACCGGTCAGCGGATATTCTGAAAGCGCCGGCAAGGAAACCATGATGAAACGTGCCATTCTGATTTTATCGATGCTCGTAATCGCGGCCGCGTTGCTGGCGGCAGGCTATTGGTGGGGTGCGCATCAAACGGCGCCAGCCGTGTCACCAGTTGTGGAGGGCAAGGCAAGCGCCGCGCCTGAACGCAAGATCCTCTATTACCGCAATCCGATGGGGCTGGCGGATACTTCGCCGGTGCCGAAAAAGGATTCCATGGGCATGGACTACATTGTCGTGTACGCGGATGAAGCGCCGGCGTCGGATGCGGCCTCGACCACCCCGCTGGTCAAGCTCAGCCTGGACAAGGTGCAAAAGCTTGGTGTCAAAACCGAAGCGGTGGCGATGCGTGATCTTTCCAGCACCATTAGGGCGGTGGCGACGGTGCAGGCCAATGAACGGTTGCTGCACACAGTCGCTCCGAGGTTTGATGGCTGGATCCAGCGTCTCTACGTCAACACCACCGGCCAGCCGGTGCGCACGGGCCAGGCGCTGATGGACGTCTACAGCCCGGATCTGATCTCGGCACAGCAGGAATATCTGATTGCGCGCCGAGGCGTGCAAACGCTTGCCGGCGGCAGCGCCGAAGTGCAGGCGAGCATGCAGCGCCTGGTTGACAGCGCACTGGAGCGCTTGCGCAACTGGGACATATCGGAAACCGAATTGCAGCAGCTGATACAGAATGGGAAAACCACTCAGTACCTGACCTTGCGCTCGCCGGCCAACGGTGTGGTGCTGGAGAAGGCGGCGATCCAGGGCAAGCGCTTCATGGCGGGCGAGATGTTGTACCAGGTGGCGGATCTGTCGCAGGTGTGGCTGCTGGCGGACGTGTTCGAGCAGGACCTCGGATTGGTGCGCACCGGCCAATCGGTGAATATCCGGGTGGATGCCTATCCAGAGAAACTGTTCACAGGCAAGGTGACCTTCATTTATCCGACGGTCACCGCCGAGACCCGCACCGCCAAAGTGCGCATCGAACTGCCCAATCGTGATGCCCTGCTCAAGCCGTCCATGTACGCGCGGGTGGAAATTAGCTCATCACGCGGCAAAGGGCGGATGCTGGCGGTACCTGATTCCGCGGTGCTGGATACCGGCACTCGGCAACTGGTGCTGGTGCAGCGCGGTGAGGGGCGCTATGAGCCGCGGCCGGTGAAACTGGGCATGCGCGCCGATGGTTACGTCGAAGTGCTGGAGGGAGTCAAAGCCGGCGAGAATGTGGTGGTCAGCGCGAATTTCCTGATCGATGCCGAGAGCAATCTGAAAGCGGCGTTCAACGGTTTTGGTCAAGGTGCGGCCGGCGCAGGATCGGAGCAGAAGGGGGAGATCAAACCCGCTGCGCCTGCTGCCGGAACTGCGCCGGCGACGCATCGCGGCGAGGGCACGGTCGATGCGGTGGACACGATGCAGACCAGTGTGACGCTGACGCACGGACCGATCGCCAGCCTGAAATGGCCGGCGATGACCATGGATTTCAAGGTCAAGGACGCGGTGCTGCTGCGCACGCTGAAACCAGGTCAGAAGATCGCCTTCGAGATGGTTGCCGGCGCGCCTGGTGAGTACGTCATCGTGCGTGCCCAGCCTTCCACGACTGCGCCATCCGTCGCTGCGGGCAAGCCCGCCGCCGACGCGCACAAGGGGCACTGACATGCTTGGACGCATCATCGAATGGTCGGTGCGCAACGTGTTTCTGGTGTTGCTGGGCACCTTCTTTATTGTGGCTGCCGGCATTTATGCCGTGCTGCGTACACCCCTGGATGCGATTCCGGATTTGTCCGATGTGCAGGTGATCATCTACACCGAGTATCCGGGTCAGGCGCCGCAGGTGGTGGAGGACCAGATTACCTATCCCCTGGGCACGGCCATGCTGGCGGTACCCAAGTCGAAAGTGGTGCGTGGCCTGTCGACCTTCGGCGCCTCGTTCATCTATGTGATCTTCGAGGACGGCACCGACATCTACTGGGCGAGGACGCGGGTGCTGGAGTACCTCAACTTCGCCTCCGGACGCATGCCGCGCGGTGTCACGCCGACGCTGGGGCCGGATGCCACCGGTGTGGGCTGGGTGTACCAGTACGCTGTTCTCGCAGCGAATCGTTCCCTGGCGGAACTGCGCAGCATCCAGGACTGGTTCGTGCGCTATCAACTGACCAAGGCGCAGGGCGTGGCCGAAGTGGCGAGCGTGGGCGGCTTCGTCAAAACCTATCAGGTCACCGTGGAGCCACGCAAGCTGCAGGCCTATGGCATATCGCTGATGAAACTTAGCGAAGTGATCCGTGCCAGCAACCGCGACGTGGGCGGGCGCGTGATCGAGATGGCGGAGACCGAATTCGTGGTGCGCGGGCGCGGTTATCTGCGCGGTGCGTCCGACATCGAGAATCTGGTGGTGAAGGCGGACAAGGGCACACCGATACTGGTCCGCGATATCGCGCGGGTGGAACTGGTGCCGGAAGAACGCCGTGGTCTCACCGAACTGAACGGTGAAGGCGAAGTCGTTGCGGGCATTGCCGTGGCGCGCTACGGCCAGAATGCGCTGGATGTCATCGGCAATTTGAAAGCCAAGATTGCCGAAATTTCCGCCGGCCTGCCGCAGGGCGTGTCGCTGCAAACGGTGTATGACCGTTCCGACCTGATCCATCGCGCCATCGACAATCTGAAGCGCACACTGATCGAGGAAAGCGCCATCGTCGCGCTGGTATGCGTGGTGTTCCTGATGCATGCGAGGAGCGCGCTGGTGGCTATCGTCATGCTGCCCATTGGCGTGCTGATTGCGATGATCGTCATGCACCTGATGGGGCTTAACTCCAACATCATGAGCCTGGGCGGCATCGCCATCGCCATCGGCGCCATGGTGGATGCGGCCATCGTCATGATCGAGAATGCGCACAAGCATCTGGAACGCCTGCCGGCGGGCCACAGCAGCGCCGACCGCGCGGAAGCTATGATGGCGGCGTGCAGGGAAGTGGGGCCGGCGCTGTTCTTCTCACTGCTCATCATCACCGTGTCATTCCTGCC
>CANKAJ010000306.1 GCA_947479645.1 Betaproteobacteria bacterium
GCAGTGTTCGCGCCGGCAAAGACGCCGACGGCGATTATCGATCGACTGAACGCCGAGATCGTCGGCATCATGCATTCGGCCGATGCCAGGGACAATCTGGGCAAGCGCGGCTTCGTGCCGGTATCGAGTTCGCCTGGCGAATTGCTGGAACGCATCAAAGCCGACAATGTGCGCTGGAAGGCCGTTATTGAAGCTGCCGGCATTGCGCTGGAATAAGGTTTCGAGGGTAATTCAAGTCATCTCCACAGCCGCCGCGGTAACGAAAGGAATCATGATCAATACAACGCGATTTCCCTACTGGTCCATCGTCAAATTCGACCTCATCTGCAAGGAGTTCGAGCCGGAGTTCATGACCTATTTCGATGCTCACATCATCGAGCTGGCCGCGCGCGAAGGCTTTGCGCAGTCGTGGCGTACGCGCGAGCTTCGTCGCGCGCCAAATGACGGATTGCTGGAGCAGGAGTTCTGCCAGATCTACCAGATCGACCGGCCCGAGCGCTTCACCGGATCGACGCCGAGCCGTCCGGTGGCACCGGCAACGCACAAGGAACCCTTCCGGCGTGACCTGGTGAACTGGGGCAGAGCGTTCTATCGCACACTGAATTCGATCGAGAAGGACAATCGCCAGGGGGGCTGCTGGGCGCGTTTCGAGTTGAATTTCCAGGGCAAGCCCGCGGATGAGTCCAGATTCGCCGCCAATCATGCCAGGCACATGGCGGACGTATTGAAGTTGCCGGGTGTTCATCGCGGCTGGCAGTTGCAGCATCACACGCACGAATTGCAGATTGGCGCAGATCCGGTCGGTCGCTACATGGCGGTTTATGAGGTGGATGCACCCGAAAACATCTTCGATCCCAGCCTGGGGGCCGAGCGCCTGCCATGGGAAAGCGATCGCTGGGGGCAACAGACGAAGTCGGTGCAGCGGCATTTTGCCTCGATGCTGCTGACCGCATTGGCGCCGGCCAAGTCCTGAAGGGACAGTCGGACTGATTGCGGAACTTTTGTCGCACCATTGTTCCGTCGCACCATTTTCCCAAACTGGAGAACACCATGATCAAGACGATTTCGTTGTTGAGAGCAAGACCCGGAATGACGCGCGAACAGTTTGCCAGGCACTGGCTGGAGGTGCATGGACCGCTCGCGCTGGGGGTTCCGGGAATTCGCACCTACATCCAGAATCACATCGTCAGTGAGCGTCCGCCCCGCCAGGATATTCCCGCCATCGGTGCGCAGATCGATGGTTTTGTCGAGATGTGGTACGACAGCATGGAGGACTATCAGCGCGCCAGCGCTTCACCACAGATCAAGGCCCTGCATGATGATGGTGCCACTTTCATCGGTGGCATCAATGGATTCTTCGTGGAAGAAAAAACGATCTTCAAGCGCTGAGCGGAACAAATCAATTGTTGTCGGTAGCGCATGTCCATTGCAGGATGTCATTGCGGCTTGTGCCGGCCAGTCAGATGCATTGAGAGGATGAAGCCTTATGTCAGTTGTTCGCGTCAATGGCATTGATATCAATTATGAGGTGACCGACTTCACCGATCCCTGGGCCGAGCCGGAGACGATACTCTTGCATCATGGTTTTGCCCGCAGCCTGAGGTTCTGGTATCGCTGGGTGCCGCAGCTTTGCCGGCACTATCGCGTAGTCACCTTTGATTCACGCGGTTGTGGCAAGACGACGGTTCCGCCGGAAGACCTCCGTTTTTCTGCCGATGAACTGGCTGATGATGCGATCGGTCTGCTCGATGCGCTGAAAATCGACCGCGTGCACTGGGGCTCCGAAGCGTCGGGCGGCATCGTTGGCATCAACGCGGCACTGCGCCACCCGCAACGGCTGGCCTCGCTGACCATGTGCAATACGCCAATAAAACTGCCCAAGGCCACCAATGACCTGTTTGTGGAAGAAGACGTTCGCAAGTACGGTACTGCCCACTGGGCGCGCAAGTCGGCCACCAATCGCTTTGACATGAACGCGTTGCAGGATGGCTACCTCGAATGGTCCATTGCCGAACATGGCAAGACGCCGGCGCAGGTCGCCATCGCCATACACGGGATGCTGATGGATGCAGACAACTGGCCGCTGCTGCCGGAGATCAAGGTGCCCACGCTGATGATCGCCGGCGATGGCAGCAAGATTGCGCCGCTGGAAGAAATGAAAAAGATGAGCGATCGAATTCCCGGCGCCAGGCTGGTTGTGTTTGAGGGCTACGGTCAGGGCATTGCCTTTTCCCAAACAGATCGTTGCGTGGCCGAAATGCTGAAATTTCTGGCTGAGTTGCGGGGTATCGCGGGGTGAATGTCAACAGACACTAGGGCTGTGAGTGCATTGCCTTGGTGTAAAGCGGCATTACCTGTGGCAGGTGCCTTTCGATTTCGGCGATGCGGCTTGATCCCGATGGATGGGTCGACAACCATTGCGGCGGGGCGCCCTTGCTGGCCGCGCTCATTTTTCGCCATAGCGTGACTCCTGCCCGGGGGTTGAAGCCCGCGCGGGCGGCGAGTTCCAGACCGACGATATCAGCTTCGGTTTCGTCGCTGCGGGAAAACTGCAGGGTAAGCAGTGATCCGCCGGCATGAAATGCGTCGGCGTACTTGCCGCCGCCGACGACTGCGCCGATGACACCGGCACCCAGACGCGTCAACTCGTTCTTGGCGAGTCTTTCCCGCGCGTGTTCACGCAGCGCATGCGCAATTTCGTGACCCATCACGATGGCCACTTCATCGTCGGTGAGTTTCAATATATCGAGTATGCCGGTGTAGAACGCGATTTTTCCGCCGGGCATGCAAAAGGCATTTATCTGACTTGATCCGATCAGGTTCACTTCCCATTTCCACCGGGTCGATCGAGGATTGAACCGGCTGGTAAATGGAATCATTTTCGCTGCGATTGCACGCAGGCGACGTATCTGCGGATGATTGTCAGGGGCAAGCGCGTGCTTCTGGCTGGCATTGCTCTTCATGGATGCATACTGTTGCTGCGCCTGCTGTTCCAGCGATTCGGCAGGAACCAGTTTCCTGAATATGGAAGGTTCGCCGAC
>CANKAJ010000307.1 GCA_947479645.1 Betaproteobacteria bacterium
AAGCCGCGGCCGCTTGCCCCCTTGTATATCGCCCACTTCAGAGCAAACGCGGTTCAAGCGTGCTGCCACTTGGAGGCGGGTTCAGTGTTTCCTGGGCAATCGCAGCGCGAGGTCTTTCTGCCGACTCGCTGACTTGCTGACTCGCCGACCTGCCGACCTGCCAACCCAGGCTTTACTTCGGTCGGCGCACCGGGTTCGCCTCCTTCGTCATTCCCCGACGCCTTTTTCGAGCGTGATTTAACCGCCAACGCGTGTCCTTAAAAATCCGGGGCAGCGCAGTGGGGGCTTGCACGAACCGCGCGCGACGCAGCCCGTTCAGGATGGCGGCGATTGACGCAAGGTTACAGAGCGGGGACAGAAGGGCAACAGTTTGGTCTATTCGATTGCGCATACTGCGGTACGTAAAGAGAACTTGCAGTTTCAGATGACCGTGTTTTGAACGGTATGGCTTGAACCAGAGCGCGCAGTGCAACCGATACAGGGGAAAAAAATGGACCACATAGTACAGAAGGCAATCCGCAAAATGGGCATGTTCGCCGGCATGTTCGCGGCTGCGTTGGCATTGGCGTTGGCGCTGCTCTCGGGCGCGGCGTTAGCCCAGTCGGCCAGCGCCGATGGCGAGATCCGCAAGATTGACGCCAAGGCGGGGCGCGTCATTATCAAGCACGGGGACTGGAAGGGCATGGAGATGCAGGCCATGACCATGGCCTTTCGCGTTCGCGACGCAGCGCTGTTGAATGGGCTGAAGGTGGCCGACACGGTGCGCTTTGACATCGAAAAGGACGGTGGTGATTTTGTGGTCACCGCGATCGAGCGCAAGGCGAAGTTGCAGGCCGCGGCCGACACGGGCGCGGCTGACCACGCCCACGTGCATGCCCACATGCATGCCCACGCCACCGAATCGCGGAGGTGAGCTGCGACTGAAAGAATCTCTCAGGGAAAAACCGTGCAACAACATTTTTCCATGACACCGCTTAATTCCAGCCCTATTTTTTTGATGAATTTTCTGCATCACTTTTATCTGATCACTTTTATCTGATCACTTCAGGAGGCAATACATGAATCCTATTTTGAGAAACTCAGTCGTCGTAGCGCTTGCGTCGATGTCGCTTGCCGGTCCCGCGCAGGCCGTGCTGCAGCGCCAGGGGCCGGTTGATCCGGCCCATGGCTTCCCGGCCTGGTTCCAGGACAGAAACGGCGTCGCCCTCGAGGTGTGCTCGATCAACAGCCCTGACGCCATCGGCCTCGCGGTCGTGAACGCCGGCCTGTGCGCCATCGTCAACGTCCCGGCGCCCAACGGCATTGCCGTGGCCCCCGAGGTGTTCCCGACGAACTTCTCCACCGAGCACTTCTACACGCTGACCTCTGCGAGCCTCGCGCCGGCCGGCCAGGGCAACCTTGGCAACGTCGCCGTGCCCACCCCGGGCGCCGGGCGCGTTGTCTTCAACTTCGCGCTGGAGGCCTCGTTTGCCAACGGCGTGCCCACCGAGGGCCAGCAGCTGTGGTTTACGCGCTGGCGTGTCAACCACGGCAACGTGGCCTGCACCGGCAACCACACCTATTTCACCCCGACCAAGGGGCCGCAGACCTTCCCCGGCGTGGCGCGTGGCAAGACGTTTGAAACCACTGACACCGGCATGGGCCAGCCCGCGGCCGTGATGTCGGGCGACATCGGCCCGTTCCTGCAGTCGAGTGACGTGGCCGGCGGTGTGCCCAGAGCGCCCTTCGTCGGTCCGGATGGCAAGAAGTACCTGTCTGACGGCGGCGGTGTGGGTAGCGCGATCACCGGCAGCGAGATTCCCAATGCCCTTGCCACCAGCACCAACCCCTATGTGCCGCCGGAAATCAAGGCGATGAAGTTCACCAACTACGTGGCGGTGCAGGGCCCTGGCGTCGTGACCGGCGATTGCACCCAGGACGAGATCGTTTACTCCACCAACACTTTCTCGCTCTTTGGTCGTTATTTCGGAGGACCGATTCCGTCGCGCAACAGCGTCGATCGCGCCACCTACCGCGCGGTGGACACCAACGCCGATGGCAAGTCCGACATGTTCCAGATCGGCGCCTGGGCGCAGGCCACGCAGGAAGCCGGCAAGCCGGTGCCCCGCCTGGGCATGAGCCTGTGGTACACCGACCCGGTCAATCCGGCCACCAGCTCGGCCGAAGTCGGCATGGAAGGCGCGCAGACCACCGCCGGCACGCCGGCCTTTGTCGGCCAGATCGCCACGCCGCAGTTCGAGTACTTCCAGGGCATGACCTCGGTGACGCAGCCCAGCGGCACCAGCGCGTTGCCCAACCCGGTCTACACCAACGCCCGCGTTCGCGTCATCACCGACACGCCGCCCACCACGGCGGACGTGGCGCTGGTGGACGAGTTACGCATCAACCAGGCGGTGTGGAACAGCGTCACCAAGACGCTGACGGTGAGCGCGGAGTCCGGCGCCTACTTGCAGACCCCCACGCCCGTTGGCGGTACCGCGGTCAACGCGATCTGCTCCATCCCGTGTCTCACGCTGAACGCCTACGGCCTGCCGCTGGCGGATGCCACCGGCGCCGCGATCGACTTCAAGATGAAGACGGCCGCCAACGCGACGGCGCCGGTGGCGAGCATCGTGGTGCCCAACGTGCAGACGCCTCCTTCGTATGTCACGGTGAGTTCCTCGGCCGGTGGCCGCGATCGCCAGCCGGTGATCTACCAGGGTTCGGCAACCGGTGTGGCGCTGTTCCAGGCCGACACGGTGAATGTGCCCAAGGACACGCCGGTGAACGTGGATGTGTTCGCCAACGACATCGGCGTGGCCGCAGTGCCCAACCTGCTGATCTGCGCCGATGCTGCGGGTCTGACCTGTGCGGTTCCCAATGCGCAGACGGCCTGCACCCTGGCCACGCCTTCGCCGCAATGCACCGGGCTTGGCGGGCGCATGATGCTGACGGGCAACCTGGTGACCTACACGCCCCCGGCGGGCGTGGGTGGCACGACCGACACGTTCTGGTACAAGGGCTCAACCGCCAATGGCACCACTGCGGTGGCGCAGGTGAAC
>CANKAJ010000308.1 GCA_947479645.1 Betaproteobacteria bacterium
CTACGGCCACATCATCACCATCGAAGACCCGGTCGAGTTCGTGCACGCGCACGGGCACTGCATCGTCACGCAGCGCGAAGTCGGCGTCACCACCGACTCGTGGGAGGTGGCGCTGAAGAACACGCTGCGCCAGGCGCCCGATGTCATCCTCATTGGCGAGATCCGCGACCGGGAAACCATGGAGCATGCCATTACCTTCGCAGAAACCGGGCACCTGTGCCTTGCCACGCTTCACGCCAACAGCACCAACCAGGCGCTCGATCGCATCATCAATTTCTTTCCCGAGGACCGGCGCCAGCAGCTCCTCATGGACCTGTCGCTCAACGTGCGCGCCTTCCTGTCGCAGCGGCTGGTGCCGCGAGAAGCCGGCAAGGGGCGCGTTGCCGCATTCGAGATCATGCTCGACTCGCCCCTGATCAAGGACCTCATCTTCCAGGGCGAGGTGCACGGCATCAAGGACATCATGACGCGCTCGGTGGAGCTGGGCATGCAGACCTTCGACAAGGCGCTGTTCGACCTCTACCAGGCCAATGTCATCAGCTACGAGAACACGATACGCTTCGCGGACTCTGCCAACGACGTACGCCTGAAGATCAAGCTGGAACCCGGCGGGCGAAAGCCCAAGAGCGCGGGCGACAAGACCGACATGCGCATGGTGTAGCGCTGCCACCCGCGGTGGATCATCGTGAGTCGTGGCGGCTATATCGCGAATCGCCGCCATGCAGTCATTGCGAAAGTCCCCCACCATTCAGCCACCGCGAATCTGCCTGGCCGAACGGCGACTGAATGCCCTATGCCCCGGATCAGGAGGCCTGCAAACGCCTGACCGATGACAGGCAACCGTTGATCGCATGCAGCAGCGTGTGGCGATTCATTGGCTTGTTGACGAAGTCGTCCGCGCCCAGCAGCGTGCTGCGCCGGAAGGTCTCCATGTCCTCGAAACCGGTGAGAAATATCACCGGGATCCCCGCGATGTCCGCGCGCGCCCGGTTGGCGCTGAGCAGGCCGAAGCCATCCAGGTTGGGCATGTCCAGGTCGGAGAGCACGAGGCCCGGACGAGTCGCCAATGCAAGCTGCAACGCCTCGTTGCCCTCTGCAGCTGTCATGACTGTGTGACCGGTGCTCTCCAGGTGCTGCTCGATCAGCATGCGCACCACCGGGTGATCCTCGACGATCAGAATATGTGCCAACGCGTCCTCGCTGCTCAGGCATCGACAAGGCGCAATCGCCGCCTACGAGTCCTGTCTTGCGGCCAGCCGATGCGGCCATTGACTCGGCACATGACCGTGAAGTAATGCACAGTCGCAGGGACCAAGGCGGCATTAGTCCCTCAAATTACGTAAGCAAACCGCAACAAGTGCAAACCTTGGTCACTGTCCCTGTACAGCTGCGGTCAATGCGCGTTCAATAACTGCATCCGGTCGCGTTGGGCCGGGCTTGACTGCAAGAGGGGCTCCATGAATCCTGTATTGATCGTCATCATCGTCGCTCTCGTCCTTAGCATCGCCGGACTCACCTGGGTATGGCTGCTCGGCCGGCCGAAGTCGCAGAAGTACCGCGCTTATGCCAATGCCGGCGCCGAGTCGTCCCGGCGCAATCGCGCCTGGGACGCCGCCGTGGCACGCGCCCGCAACCGCCACTTCTGACCGCGACTACTGAGCGCTCCCTGGACCGGGTACCGCGCGGCGGCAGTGAACGGCATAACCCCGGATTAGCACAGGAAAGCTCCCGCTGACTTGCCGATCGCCCCGCCTCCGCCTGCCCTAGGCTTCCGGGTAGGTGCAAGGTGGCAGCAAGGGCCTTGCGCGAATTGACGTTTTTCGATCGTGATCCCCGGGAGCACACCATGCCATCCAAAATCCCCGCACGCGGCGGCCTCTACCTTGCCTACTCCGCAGGACCTTCGATGCTGTCCGCAGTCACCGACGCGCTGGCGCTGCTGCGGAGAAACCCTGCATCGACGCCACGCGAACGCGTCACCGTGCTGTCCGAATTCACGCGCGCGCGATCCGACGCAAAGAAGCTCAAGGAAGCCGCGAATAACGCGCACACCGAACGCCATTCGCCGTCAGCCAACGAGGACATCCCCGCCTGAATCACCCAGCGCGGCCTTGGCCTCGGCATCCTTGGCCAGGCGGTCGAAATCCGCGTGAACGCTGAACCCCCGGGTCTTGAACTCGAGCGGCAGCTTGCCCATCAGCGCCGCAGTTTCAGGCGACTTCGGCTCGCTCTCCATGCCCATGGCGGCAACCACCAGGGACAGAAGTGCAATGACCGCAAGCGATAGTTGAAGCTGTCTGCCGTCCGTCATCATTCCCCCTCAAGAAGTGTCACCCCAGGGTCGTGTTGGCAAGCTTAACCCCGAAACCAATGAACATCGCGCCCACGACCCCGGTGGCCCCTGCGGACAGGCGCCGCCGGCGCCTGAACTGCGCGGCCAGGTGCGCGCCGCCGAAGATGAGCGCGGACAGGTACAGCGCGCTGCAGATCTGCACAATCACCCCGAGGATGGCGAATGACAGCGCCGGATGTGCATACGCGGGATCGACGAACTGGATGAAAAAGGAAATGAAGAACAGGATGGCCTTGGGATTCATCAGGCTGATCAACAGCGCGGTGCGAAACGGGCGGGCCGCCGCCTCCGCATCCTGGGACTTATCGGCCGCCTCCGCCATCGCCGGCGTGGGCGCATTCGAGGCGCGCCCGCGCCACATCGCCACGCCGGCACGCATGAGGCCAACGCCGATCCAGGCAAGATAGGCCGCCCCCGCGTACTTGATCACCATGAAGATGGCGGGCGATGCATGCAGCAGCGAGGCTACGCCGGTGGCCGACAGCACCATGAGCACGGTGTCGCCAACGAAAATTCCGCAGGCACCGCGGTACCCCGCCCCCACGCCCAGGCGCGAGGCAATGGTCATCACGTAGAGCGAGTTCGGCCCCGGCAGCAGCACGATGAAGATGGTGCCCAGGATGAAGGTGGTGATATCGGTGATGCCGTAGAACATGGCGCGATGATATCGCCGAATGGC